>CAZXKG010000074.1:0-13680 GCA_964641695.1 uncultured Conexibacter sp. | reverse complement strand
CGTGAGACGACGAGGATCCCGAGCTGACGGCTCCTGACCCGTCAGAGGCCGGCGGCGACTCGCTTGCGGTGGGTCCTCAGCTCGCTCATGATCCGCTCCAGGCGGGGCTCGGAGCTGGTGTCGACGTGGCGCATCGCGGCGCCGATCGCCGGATGGACGGCGCCGATCTGCTCGTGCATCTCCTGGGCGACGGCGCGGTAGGTGGGATGGCCCTCGCGGCCTGAGCGCAGCTCGCAGACGTGCATCGCCTCGCGCGCGTTCATGTCCATCACGTAGCGGATCCGGTAGCCGAGGCAGAGGGCGTAGGGAGCCAGCTCGGGATGTCCGGCCTCCTCGAGCCGGGCGAACTCCGTCGCGGAGATGTCGAGGGCGCGCTGGTAGGCGTCGCCGGCACCTGCCTCGGCGACCTCGTCGGGGACGCCCGCCCCGAGGTCCGGCCCGAGCGTCTGCCACTGGCAGGTCAGCATCCGGTGGCGCTGCATGTCCCGGAAGGCGCCGTAGTCGGAGACGATCTCGAAGCGGTAACGGACCGACTCCCAGCCGCGGCCCGGCCGATGGCGACGGTTGCCGCGCTCACCGATCAGCTCGGCGAGCAGCTGCGCCCGCTCCTCGCCGGAGAGCTGCGCCACGCGCGCGGAGACCTCGCGCTCCGGCAGACCCGTCTCCTCGTAGAGGGAGGCGGCGATCACGTCGTCCTCGGCGCCGTCCACGTGCAGCAGCTCGACGGAGGGGAGCGGCTCGCCGCCGCGCCGATCCAGTCCCAGCCGCGCGACCCAGGACTCGGTGCTCCGCCGCCGCTCCTCCAGGAAGGAGACCCACTCGCCGCCGCGGTCGGGGCGGCCGACCCGGGAGACGAAGCTCGGGATCACCTTCGCCAGCTCCTCGTGCGCCATCGCGCCGAACTCGCGCGCCTCGGGCAGCGGCGAGGAGGCGAGCCGCAGCAGCAGCCCCTCGTAGGCCTGGCCGGAGGCGTAGATGCCGACGTGGGAGAGGGTGGAGGCGGGCAGCAGACCGCGCAGCAGATCGAGCGCCTTGGCCTTGATCGAGCGCTCCCAGGCGGCCTGCGGCTCCTCGCCACGGGGCCAGCGCTGCTCGGCCCAGCCGCGGACGACGCGCAGCGAGTCGGAGTAGATCTCGAAGATCTCGTCCATCGCCTCCCCGAAGCGCGGGCCGACCTCCTCGCCGCGCCAGTAGCGCCAGCTCCCCGGCGATCCGGCGTCCGCGTACCCGGGGATGGGCGCGTCGTAGGGGATGTAGCGCGTCGACTGCTCGAGGTAGGCCGCGAGGCGCCCCCGCTGCAGGACCTTGGTGAGGACGTTGCTGACCCACTCGCAGGCGAGGTGGCCGCCGCCGAGCTGGGCGACCGAGTCGTCGCCGAAGCCGAGGAAGACCCGCTCGTAGAGCTTCGCCGCGCGCTCGCCCTCGATCCCGTCGAAGGGGCGGGGATCCGCGTTGCCCGCTTCATCTCGGCCCATGTCGTCGGCGAACTCGTCCAGGTAGAGGCGCCGCAGCGTCCCCTGGTAGCGCGAGTAGCGGGCGAAGAGCGCTCCCTTGACGGTCTCGGGCAGGTTCGTGAGCGCGAAGACGGGCCGATCCAGGTTCGTGAAGTGAGGCTCCAACAGCCGCCGTTCGTCTTCGCTGAAGCTCTCGACCGGGTAACGCAAGGGGTGGACGATGCTAGGGGCTCGATCGGCGGGGGCTCGGGCGGGGCGGGGCTTCCATCAGCTCGACCCGATGACCATCGGGTCCGGCGACGAGAACGCGCCGCTCGCCCCAGTGCCGGGCGCGCTCCTCGATCGCGAAGTCGAGCTCTGCGAGGCGGTCGATCACGGGCTGCAGGTCGCCGTCACCGGCGACGAAGGCGGCGTGACCGCGCGTCGGCGCCAGCGGCTCGTCGACGAGCGCGAGGTGGATCTGGCTCCCCGATCGCTCGAACCAGCGGTACGCGCCGCTCGACTTCGGCGGCGGCTCGACCTCGGCGAAGCCGATCGCGTTCAGCAGGCTTGCGAAGCGATCGCCCCCTTCCGGGGTTATCTCCAAGGTCACGTGATGAAGCACTCCCACAAACATAGGGCCGAGCCCCCGACCTCGCGGGGCTCTAGCATCGTCGCGATGGCAGGGAAGCGCTTCGGATCAGGGAAGTTCACGTCGTTGCCGGCATGGATCGCCGCCTCCGTGGCGATCGCCCTCGCGGCGCCGGCCGCGGCCTCCGCGGCGCCGTCGGTGACGGCCGGGGGCGCGGGCGTCTCCGCGGTGCCGCAGGGCTCGCACGATCTCGCCGCGGTCGAGGACTTCTGGACCCCCGCGCGCATCGAGGCGGCGCCGCCGGTCGAGGAGGCCCTCGACCCGCTCGCGGCTCCCGCCCCGGAGGCACCCAGCGCGACGCTCGACCCGGTGCCCTTCTCGACCTCCGGCGGCATCGGCTCCCCCGAGCTCTTCGCCTCCTCCGCCAAAGGGAAGATCCTCACCAACCCGACGACCTACCCGAACCGGGTGCACGGCAAGCTGGTCGGAGCGTTCGACGGGGTGGGAACGTTCGGCTGCTCGGCGACGGTCGTCTCCTCCGGCTCGCAGAGCCTGCTCGTCTCCGCCGGTCACTGCGCCTACGACCCGAGCGCCGGCTTCGCCCGGAACCTCGCGTTCGCGCCCGGCTACTCACGCGACAGCACCCCCTACGGCGTCTGGCCGGTCACCAACGTGATCGTTCCCAACGGCTGGGCGCGTGGCACGAGGCTCGACTACGACGTCTCGATGATGCGCGTCGCCCGCAGCAGCGAGGGCGTCGGACTGCAGGAGGCGGTCGGCTCTCGCGGCATCGCCTTCGACCAGCCGCGGCGGCAGCGGATGCAGGCCTACGGGTATCCCGTCAAGGGCTCCAAGCAGTACGACGGGACGAAGCTCGTGCGGTGCGGCTCCGGCTACTTCAAGGATCCGGCCCGCAACGGCGGGCCGCTGTCGGTCGGGATCCGCTGCGACATGAAGCAGGGCAGCAGCGGGGGTGGCTGGGTCGCCCAGGAGACCTTCCTCGTATCCGACACCAGCCACGGCTACCCCGAGTACAGCAAGACGAAGATGTTCGGCCCCTACTTCGGCGCGGCCGTGCGCAGCCTCTACACGGCGAGCCAGAACGGCTGGCCTTCGGTCAAGCCCGCGAGCTGCCACGGCCAGGCCGCGACGATCGTCGGCACCGACGGCGACGATCGGATCACGGGCACGAAGGGCAAGGACGTGATTGCCGGCCTCGGCGGCAACGACGCGATCAGCGGCGGCAAGGGCAAGGACCTGATCTGCGGGGGCGAGGGGGACGACACGATCAAGGGCAACGCCGACAACGATCGCCTCGACGGCGGTCCCGGCTACGACAACTGCAACGGCGGCGCCGGCCGCAACAAGTTCAAGAACTGCGAGATCCGCCGGGGCTAGATGCCCGGCTCGGTCGTGCACGGCCCGAGGTCACGTCATTCGGAATCAACCATCTAACCGGCGCGGCTTCCGGCGGCCGCGGTTGTGCCGCCGTGCCTGTTTCGTGGAAGTCGTCCCAGACGGGAACGGATGAGATCCACGTTGTGGGCCTATAGCGCCGACTTCGTGGAGATCATCGGGGGGCGAGGGCGGACGAATTCCACGTTGTGGGGGTTGGGGAGCGCCGAGCGCCCCGCATGAGACGGCGCGGATCTCCGCGTGCGGTCCGCCCGCCGATTCTCGACTCGGCGCTCAGCCGCCGCCGAGCAGGGCGGCTATCGACTGGCCCGCGTTGATCGCGAAGTCGATCAGCGGCGAGGGGTAGATGCCGAAGAAGACGGTTCCCGCGGCGGTCAACGCGATCACGCCGAGGACGAGCGGGCAGCGGCCGCCGCTGGGCGTGCCCTCCGGGGTCAGGCCGGGACCGGCGGGGAGGGCGTCCGCCTCGGGCGCGGCGCCGGCGATCGCCGGCTGCAGGCGTGGCGCCGGCTTCATCCAGACCGCCGCGATCACCTTCATGTAGTAGGCGAGGGAGATCATCGAGCCGATCACGAGGACGACCGCGAGCCAGGTGTAGTCGCCGCCGACCGCGGCCTCGATCAGGAAGACCTTGCCCATGAAGCCCGCGGTGCCGGGGAGGCCCGCCAGCCCGAGCATCGCGATCGTCAGCGCCCAGGCGAGCAGCGGCCGGTCCCTGCCGATCCCCTCGATCGCCGCGTAGCCGTCGCCGTGGAAGGTCTCGCGCTCGCGGACCGCGATCACGCCGAAGGCGGCGAGGTTCATCAGCAGGTAGGCGCCGAGGTAGAAGACGAGCGCGTCGAGGCCGCCCTCGCTCATGACGATGATCCCGACCAGCATGTAGCCGGCCTGGGCGACCCCGGAGTAGCCGAGCATCCGCTTCAGCGACGTCTGCTTGATCGCCCCGACGTTGCCGACGATGATCGTGATCGCCGCCAGCGCCGCCAGCGCCGGCTGCCACTGCTCGTATGAGGGGCCGAGCGCGACGATGAAGAAGCGGGCGAAGACGGCGAACGCGGCGGCCTTGGTCGCCACCGCCATGAACGCGGTGATCGGTGTCGGGGCGCCCTCGTAGACGTCCGGCGTCCACTGGTGGAAGGGCGCGATCGAGACCTTGAACGCCATGCCGACGGCGCAGAAGGCGATGCCGATCAGGATCAGCGGGTCGTCGTAGAGGTTCTCGCCGATGCCCGCGGCGATCGCGGTGAAGTCGGTGGCTCCCGAGCCGCCGTAGATGAAGGCGAGGCCGTAGAGCAGGGTCGCCGAGCCGATCGAGCCGACGATCAGGTACTTGAGCCCCGACTCCAACGACTTCTCCCGGGAGCGATGGGAGCCGCAGAGGACGTAGAGCGGGATCGAGAGCAGCTCGAGGGCGATGAACAGCGTGATCAGGTTCTGCGCCTCCGACAGCAGGACCATGCCGAGGACCGAGCCGAGCATCAGCGCGTGGGTCTCGCCGAATCCGGCCTCCTCGGCGGCCGGGTCGCGGAGTTGGAGCGGCACCACGAGCGCCGCCGTGGCGACCACGATCAGCGAGATCGTGATCGAGAGGCCGTCGATGCGCAGGGCGCCCTCGATCAGATCCTTGTCGGCCTCGCCGAGCTGCCAGATCAGCAGGCCGGCGGTGACGCCGAGGGTGGTCAGGGTGAGGGCGGATGAGAGCTTGCGTCCGCCCCGCGGGCCGATCAGCCCCGCCGCGAGGACGACCACGAGGCCGACGACCAGGGCGATGACGGGGGAGAGCCCCGCGTAGTCGATGTCGGGCGTGTCGATCATCGGTCGGCGATCGCCTCTCCGCCGGTCGGAGCGTCATCCGGGCAGATGACCTCCACCCCGGCCCTCGCGGGTTCCCCCGGCGCCACACCGTCTTCGGCGTAGTACCGCTCGATGCAGTTGGATGCGAGGCTCTGAACGCTCCGCACGCCCTCGGGGCAGTTGACGCCGTCTGGGGTGCCCACCTCGTTCGAGGTCCGAGCCTGCCCTGCGCAGAGCGCCACCAGGCTCCGGTCGACCGACGGCTCACCCCGCTTGGTGATCAGGCCCGGATAGAGCGCCAGGCCGACCACGCAGGCGATCAGCGGCACGATCACGACCGCCTCGCGCAGGGCGATCTCGCGCGACTCATGTCCGGCGGGCAGGCGGTTGTGCATCGTCCGCTGGTAGAGGCGCAGCGCGTAGAAGGCGGCGAGCGCGATGCCGGTCGAGGCGATCAGCGCGATCGCGACCTTGGTCTGGAAGACGCCGCTGAGGATGTAGAGCTCGCCGACGAAGTTGGCCGAGCCGGGGATCGCCAGCAGGGCCATCGTCGCGATCATGAAGAGGACGGCGAAGAACGGCGCCTTCTTCGCCATCCCGCCCAGCTGTCGGAGGTCCTCCGTTCCCGTGCGGGCGGCGAGCATCGCGATGAAGAGGAAGATCACGCCGGCGACCACGCCGTGGTTGACCATCTGGATCACAGCGCCGTCGCCGCCGTCGCCGCTGAGGCTGAAGATGCCGAGCAGGATGAAGCCCATCTGCGCGATCGAGGAGTAGCCGATGATCAGCCGCAGGTTGGTCTGGGTGAACGCCATCGCCGAGCCGTAGAGGATCGCGACGAGGCCGAGGATCAGGAGGATCTCCTGGAAGTGCATCGCGGCGTCGGGGAAGAGCGGGATCCCGATCCGCAGGAAGCCGTAGGCGGCCACCTTGCTGAGGACGCCGCCGAGCAGGATCAGGACGGGCAGCGGGCAGGCCTTGTAGGCGTCGGGCATCCAGCCGTGGAGGAGGAAGGCCGGCATCTTGACCAGGAAGGCCGCGGCGAAGAAGCAGAAGATCCAGTACTGGGTCCCCTCGGCGAGCGGGACCTGCCGCAGGGCTTCGATCGAGAAGGTGACCCCCTGCGTGGCGTCGATGCTCAGCACCGCGGTGGCGACCGCCGCGACCAGCATCAGCAGCGAGCCGATCAGCGTGTAGATGAACATCTTGATCGCCGCCGGGATCCGGTCGGGGCCGTCGCCCCAGCCGCCGATCAGGAAGTAGAACGGGATCAGCATCAGGTCGAAGAAGAGGACGAAGAGCAGCAGGTCCTGGGTCAGGAAGGCGCCCAGGGTCCCGGTCTGGGCGAGGCCGAGCATGAGGAAGTAGACGCGCGGCCGGTCCGGCACCTGGAAGGCCGACCAGACGATCGCCGCCAGGCCGAGGACAGAGGTGAGGAGGACGAGGAAGACGCTGAGCCCGTCGACTCCGAGCTGGTAGGAGATCCCGAGCTGCGGGATCCAGCTCTCGTCGACGACCTTCTGCAGCCCGCCGTAGGCGCCGTCGAAGTCGATTACCAGGGCGATCGCGAGGCCGAGCGAGAGGAGGGCGCCGAACGCGGACCACCAGCCGACCGCGGCCGGGGCGCGCTTCGGGATCAGGAATCCGGCGAGGCCGAACGCGAGCGGGAGGAAGAGGATCAGGCTCAGCATCAGGAGGCCGCCAGGAGGAAGTAGAGGGCGACGAGGGCGAGCCCGCCGATCATCAGCACCGCGTAGAAGCGGACGAAGCCGGACTGGGCCGTGCGGACGACGCCGCCGAGCCCGCGGACGCCGCTGACCGTGGCATCGACCAGCCCGTCGACGGCGACCCGCTCGATGACTCCGTTGGCGAACCGCCCGAAGGCCGTCACCGGCTTGTAGATCAGGAAGTCGATCGCCTCGTCGAAGTACCAGCGGTTCTCGAGGAAGTCGTGAACGCGCCGGAAGCGGTCGCGCAGGCGCAGGGTCGAGCCGGGGGCAACGATGTAGAGGTAGAAGGCGATCCCGATCCCGACGATCGAGCAGAGCCCGCCGACCAGCATCCCGAGGTAGGCGTGGCCGGTGGAGACGTGGATCGTCGAGGCGATCAGCGAATGCTCGAAGACCGGTTCCAACCAGCTCTCGACCACGTGGTCGACGCCGGGGATCTGCAGGAAGCCGAGGAACAGGGCGCCGAAGGCGAGTACGCCCATCGCGATCTTCATCGGCCACTCGCGCTCGGCGATCTGGTGGTCGGGACCGGGGAAGCCGACCTCGGTGTCCTCCTTCTCGCCGGTCGCGGGGTTCTCCGGCTCGCCGTGGACGAGGTGGCCGTGCTCGAGCTCCTTCGCCTCGGTGACCGGCTCCCGGTAGACGACCCGGAAGACGATCCGGAAGGCGTAGAAGGCGGTCATGATCGCGCCGACGTAGCCGCCGATCGCGAAGATCCAGTACATGCCGCCGCGCTCGGCGGCGAAGGCGAGGATCTCGTCCTTGCTGAAGAAGCCGGAGGTGCCCGGGAAGCCCGCCAGGGCGAGCGCGCCGACGATCAGCACGCCGCAGGTGAACGGCATCGCCTTGCGGAAGCCGCCCATCCGGTCGATGTTCTGGATCGATGCCATCGCCGAGATGATCGAGCCGGCCGCCATGAACAGCAGCGCCTTGAAGAAGGCGTGCGTCATCAGGTGGAAGAGGCCGGCGCTGAAGGCGCCGATCGAGACGCCGACGACCATGTAGCCGATCTGGGACATGGTCGAGTAGGCGATGATCCGCTTCAGGTCGGTGACGACGAGCGCGATCGAGGCGGCGATCAGCAGGGTCGCCAGGCCGACGAAGGCGGAGATGTCGGCGACGGTCGGGGCGAGGTCGAAGAGGGGGTAGGAGCGGGCGATCAGGTAGACGCCGGCGGTGACCATGGTCGCGGCGTGGATCAGGGCGCTGACCGGGGTCGGGCCCTCCATCGCGTCGGCGAGCCAGGTGTGGAGCGGAACCTGGGCGGACTTGGCGAAGGCGCCGACGAGCAGCAGCAGGCAGACCGCGCAGATCAGCCACTCGTTGGTCGGGAAGTGCTCGGGGGCGAGCTCGAAGACCTGCCCGTAGTCGCTGACGCCGAGTTGCTGGATCAGCAGGATCGCGGCGAAGAGCAGGCCGATGTCGCCGATCACGTTGATCACGAAGGCCTTCATGCCGGCCTTGGTCGCGGTGTCGCGGCGGTACCAGTAGCTGATCAGCGCGTAGGAGGCGTAGCCGACGAAGGCCCAGCCGACGATCAGCAGGACGTAGTTGCCGGCGAGGACCAGCAGCAGCATCGAGAAGACGAAGAAGTTGAGGTAGGCGAAGAAGCGCCGGTAGCCCTCGTCGCCGCGCATGTAGGCGAACGAGTAGAGGTGGATCAGCATCGAAACGCCGGTGACGATCAGCGCCATGAAGACCGAGAGCTGGTCGACGTAGATGCCGAGGTCGAAGGGGATGCCGGCCCCGCCCGCGTAGTCGTAGAGGGTGTCGGCGAAGTGGCGGCTCTCGGCCGGTTCGCCGAGGAGCTGGATCAGGGCGCCGACGGCGGCGGCGAAGGCGAGGGCGATGGCCCCGGTCCCGATCACGCCCGCGACGCGCGGGGAGATGACCTTGAACAGGGCGCCGATCGAGATCGCGCCCGCCAGCGGGAAGGCGAGGACCAGCCAGGCCCAGGTAACTGCGGTCATCCCCTCAACCTCCGCAGCTCGTCGACGTCGAGGGCGAGGCGGCGGCGGTACATCGCCACGATCAGGCCGAGCCCGACGACGACCTCACAGGCGGCGACGACCATCACGATCATCGCGAAGATCTGACCGTCCTGGTCGCCGAGGCTGCGGGAGAAGGCGAGCAGCGCGAGGTTGGCCGCGTTCAGCATCAGCTCCAGGCAGAGCAGCATGACCAGGGGGTTGCGGCGGATCAGGAGGCCGCCCGCGCCGATCGAGAAGAGGAGGGCGCTGAGGACGAGGTACCAGGTGAGGTCCATCAGGCCTGACCACCTTGGGAGGGGATGGGCGACGAGGGGAGGGGGTCGCCCTCCGACACTCGGCCTCGCACCTGCTCACTGCTGGAAGTCTCTTCGCCTCGCGTCTGAGTGTCGGTCGACTCCCTCCCCTCGTCGCCCATCGCGTTCGCAGGGGGATGGTCTGTGGTCGCTGCGGTCCCTCCGCCGTTGCTACCGGAAGCAGGGGGGGGAGGGCGGCGGGCGGCGAGGACGACGGCACCCACGGCGGCTATGAGCAGGAGGAGGGAGGCGGCCTCGAAGGGGACCAGGAAGCGCTCGAGCAGGAGGCGGCCGATCGACTCCGGCGAGCCCCAGCCCATTGGGATGTCGGCGCCCTCGCTTGCCAGTGACTTGAGGCTGGTCCCGAGGATCGCGATCGAGAGCTCGACGAAGAGGACCGCGGCGATCAGCGGGGCGAGGATCCGCTGGCCGGGGATCGCGTCCCAGAGCGGTTCCTCGAAGCCGCCGACGTAGGCGGCGACGAAGACGTAGAGGACCATCACCGCACCCGCGTAGACGACCACCTGGGCGGCGGCGACGAACTCGGCGTGAAGGAGCAGGAACAGGCCGGCGAGCGAGAACAGGTGGACGACCAGCGCAAGCACGCTGTAGAAGGGGTTGCGAAGCAGGATCACGGCGATAGCACCCCCCAGAGCGCCGATCGCGCCGGCGAAGAATGCGACCTGTTCCATCGCGGGGCATCCTAGACAGCGAGCGCCCTCCTGCACCGCGACGTGATAAGTGGCATCCGGCTCTAACTCTGGGTTTGGAACGGGGCGGCCGTTGCCGACCCGTGGAGGAGTACGCCCGCTGAGCGGGCAGGATCCTCCATGGTTCGAGGGAGCCGGCATCTGCTCTCGCCGGCGAGCCTTCGGCTGGGCGTCGGGGAGCGCTGGCGTTAGGGTCTCGCAGGAACATGCAGCGCCTCCTCACATCGGGCTCCCGGCTCTTCCTGCGGACCTTCGTCAAGCCGGTGCTCGGCTCGAAGCTTCCGCCGGCCGTTCGCCGCCGCTGGCTGGCGACGGTGCTGCGGATCGCGCGGCCACCGAAGGGCGTCGAGCGGAGCGAGCTCTGGGCCGGTGACGTGCGGATGCTGCGTCTGCGGGCGGCGGGCGGCGATGGAGCCGTCGCCGACGTCGGGCCGATCGACGCCGCTCAGCGCGACGCGATCATGTACATCCACGGCGGGGCCTTCGTCGCCGGCGGTGACGACGCCTACGCGGGCTTCGCCTCCTGGCTGGCTCTATATACGGGGGCCGACGTCTACCTGCCCGACTACCGGCTCGCCCCTGAGCACCCGCAGCCGGCCGCAACCGACGACCTGTTCGCCGCCTGGCAGGCGGTCCTCGAGCTCGGGTACGACCCGGCCCGCTCCGCCTTCGCGGGTGATTCGGCGGGCGGGGGCCTGGCGGTCTCCACCGCGCTGCTGCTTCCGGAGATGGATGTGCCCTCCCCGGCTGCGCTCGTGCTGATCTCGCCCTTCCTCGATCTGTCGCTGTCGGGGTCGAGCATGGTCGAGAAGGCGGCCGACGACCCGATGCTGAGCGCGGCGCTCCTGCACCCGGCGGCCGTCTCCTACGCGGACGGGCTCAACCTGACCGACCCGCGGATCTCGCCGCTGTTCGCCGAGCTGCGACGGCTGCCACCGATCCTGATCCAGGCCGGCACCGACGACATCCTGATCGACGACTCCACCCGCTTCGCCGACCGCGCCTGGGCCGCCGGCGTTGAGGTCGAGCTCCAGCAGTTCCCCGGCATGTGGCACGACTTCCAGACCCAGGCGCGGCTGCTCGAGGTGTCGAGGGGGGCGCTGGAGGACATCGCCGCGTTCCTGCGGAGACGCGCGCCCACGTTCCCCAGGGCGACTTCTACCGGCACTTCTCGGGCAAGCGGGAGTGCTTCGCAGTCCTCTACTCAGGGCGAATCGACGCGCTAGTGCGAGCGACGAGGGCAGAGGCCGACCGACTGTCGGTCGACGGAGGGCCGGGTACTGAGGAGATCCTTCTCGCGCTCGGTTACGAGCTCGAGGCCGACGTGGAACGCGCTCGGATCCTGGTCCTCGGGGAGGGCGAGCTGCCGAGTCCCGAAGACACGCGATCCACCGGCAGCAGGCGAGGGCGCGCTGGGCCGCGCCCTCGCTGGACACGTCTGCGATGGCGAAGAGCACCGCCCTGAGGGCATGCTCGTCGGAGCCCTGACCGAGGTGATCCGGCGCGCACTCGTCACCGCCGACCTCGACGGCTTGGGATCGAAGCTCCTCGGGACGTACCGGGCGATCGCCGGCGGAGAGGCCGAGACGATGCAGGCATCGGCTGCGTGAGCCGCCGGACGCCTAAGGCAAGAGCTCGAGTGCGTCTACGTGCTTGGGCCGCACCGTTCCGAAATGCCGACGATCGAGCGTGACGAGCTTGCTCTCCCCGGTTCGCTCGGCGAGGGCGACGATGCTCGCGTCCACGACCCCTAGCCCGAGGTCCGCGTAGGTCCGCTCCAACTCGATCGATCGGCGCAGATCGTCGTCCGTCGGGTGCTCGGCCCGGTAGGCCCCCAGCAGCAGGTCCTCGAGGAAGATCAGCCAGACGTCGACGCTGAGCCGTCGCCTGCACCAGTAGTCGAGCTCGGCCAGGACGAGACCGGGAACGACGAGATCCTCCGTCGCGTCGGCGATCAGCTGGGCGCAGGACTGGTGGTCGGGGTCGGCTGCATCGAGCGCGGCCAGCAACGGCCCGGTATCGAGGATCAGCGCCAACGTGTCAGTCGGTCCGGGGTGATTCGGCGACCGGCTCCGCGGTCACCTCGGCTGCGGACAGGCCGTCGTCGGAGCGAGCGACTCCCAGTCGAGGCCGCCGTCCTCGCCGTATCGATATCGCCTTCTCCTCGACTGCTTCGGACAGCACCTGACTGAGGCTGGTTCCCCGACGTCGAGCCTCCCCCTCGAGAGTGGAAAGCGCCTCCGGATTCGCGCTGACGGTCGTGCGGCGATTCATGATGCAAGATGCTAGCACCAGTTCATTGGCTACTGCGATGGATCCCATCATCCGGCCCTTCCGTAACGACGTTTCGGGCTGGCTACTCAGCCAATCTGTGACGGTTGTCTCTTTCAACGCCGTTGACCGCGTGTTAGCGTCGTACGGCTCTCGGATTCGGGGGGGCGAGAGACCACCACGAATCGGGGGCTTTGCGGAAGCCGCGATCGGGAGGCGGCTTCCGCTTCCGTACCGCCTCGTGACCTCTGCGGGCGGGAGCGCCGATCAGGGTTCCACCCGGCTCTGGTCGGTCGGCCGCCGTTCGCGATACTGCACAGCATGGGACCACTTCATGGGATTCGCGTCGTCGAGGTAGCCTCGATCGGCCCCGGACCGTTCACCGCGATGATGCTCGCCGACATGGGGGCCGACGTGATCCGGCTCGAGCGGATGGCACCGGGGATGGAGCTCTACTCCGGCTCCTGGAACCACATGCACCGCGGCCGCCCCTCCGTCGCCTGCGACCTCAAGTCTGACGCCGGCAGGGAGATGGTCCGCCGCCTCAGCTCCCAGGCCGACGCGTTGGTCGAGGGGTTCCGGCCCGGCGTCATGGAGCGCCTCGGCCTCGGCCCCGACGTCCTCGCCGAGCACAACCCCAAGCTCGTCTACGGGCGTATGACCGGCTACGGGCAGGACGGCCCGATGTCCGAGCGCGCCGGCCACGACGTCAACTACATCTCCCTCTCCGGCGCTCTTCACTCCTTCGCCCGCGCCGGCGAGCGGCCGCTCTTCCCCGTCAACACCGCGGGCGATTTCGGCGGCGGCGGGATGATGCTCGCCTTCGGCGTCGTCTGCGCGATCCTCGAGGCCCGCGAGTCGGGCAGGGGCCAGGTGGTCGACGCCTCGATGGTCGAGGGCTCCTCGGTCCTGATGACGATGGTCCACGCTTTCCGCGATATGAATGCCTGGAGCGACGAGGCGGGCACCAACATCCTCGACTCCGGCGCCCACTTCTACGAGGTCTACGAGTGCGCCGACGGTCGCCACTTCGCGCTCGGGGCGCTCGAGCCGCAGTTCTACGCGGAGCTCCTCCGGCTCCTCGAGCTCGATCCCGAGGAGTACCCGCAGATGGACCCTTCGCGCTGGCCCGAGCTGAAGGAGCGCTTCGCCGAGCTGTTCAAGACGAGAACCCGCGACGAGTGGGCGGAGCTGCTCGAGCCGGCCGAGGCCTGCGCGACGCCGGTGCTCTCCCTCCAGGAGGCCAAGGAGCACCCGCACAACGCGGCCCGCGAGAGCTTCGTCGAGGTCGGCGAGACTCTCCAGCCCGCGCCGGCCCCTCGCTTCAGCCGGACTCAGCCGGACGTCCCCGCCCCGGCGTCGGAGCCGGGCGCCGACGCCGGGGCCCTCCGCGCCTGGGGCTACAGCGACGAGGAGATCGCCGCCCTCATGTAAGCGCGCGACTCGCAGC
>CAZXKG010000073.1:4887-13684 GCA_964641695.1 uncultured Conexibacter sp. | reverse complement strand
CGCGGGGCGGAGATCGATCCGCTGGCTGCTCTCGCCGCGCTCCTGGCAGCTGATCCGCGCCGGGCGGAGCTGCTGATCTTGGGGGCGAGCTACCTGCCGGAGGGGCCGGCTGCAGAGCAGGGGGTCGCCACGCGGGAGGTCCCCTTCGAGCTGGTGTTTTCGCTCACTCGCGGCGGCAAGGCGAGCACCGGGGCCCTGATGGAGGTGATCCGCTCGAGCGTGATCGCCGGGGAGAGCGAGCGCCTGCCCGAGCGGATCGCTGCCCTCAGGGAGGGGGAGTGGCGGTCCGGCGAAAGCACCGATGGGCCCGAGTCACTTGCCGCCTGAGGGGGACCGGCTCGACCGACCGTCAGGCGGTCTTCTGCGCTTCGTTCCCCGGGATCATCCCGGTGAGCCCGCCGGTGGGGTCGGTGTCGTCCTTGGCCCGGCGGGCCGCCATCCGCTCCGCCCGCGCCTGCGAGACGGTGACGAAGACCATCGCCAGGACGGTGACGGCGAAGAGCATCGTCGCCAGCGTGTAGACCTGCGGCGGGATCCCCCGCTGGGCGGCGCCGAAGATCCACAGCGGGAAGGTGACCGTCTGGCCCGAGTTGAAGTTCGAGATCACGAAGTCGTCGATCGACAGGGCGAAGGCGAGCAGCCCGGCTCCCAGCACACCGGGGGCTATGAGCGGGAACGTGACCGTCCGGAACGTCGTCCACGCCGACGCGCCGAGATCCTTCGCCGCCTCCTCCAGGCGGCGGTCGAAGCCGATCAGCCGCGACCGCACGACGATCACGACGAACGAGATCGAGAACATCACGTGGGCGATCAGCAGCGTGGAGAAGCCCAGCGCCATGTTGTAGGAGACGAACAGCGAGAGCAGCGCGGCGCCGATCACGACCTCGGGGGTAGCCATCGGGACGACGATCAGCAGGTTGGCCGCCTTGCGCCCGCGGAACTCGTGGCGGACCAGCGCGAGGGCGATCAGGGTGCCGAGGATGGTCGAGACGACGGTCGAGGCGGCGGCGAGCTGGAGGCTCGTGATCAGCGCGTCGTTCAGCGACGGGATGTCGAACGCCCCGGTCCAGTTGTCGAAGGTGAACCCCTGCCAGGTGTAGTTGAACTTCCCCGACGGGTTGTTGAAGGAGAAGATCGCGATCACCAGGATCGGCAGCAGCAGGTAGACGACCGCCAGGGAGCCGACGATCGTGACCGCGTGGTAGCGGAGCCACTTCATCAGGTCGCCTCCTCCTCGTCCCCCATCAACGCCTCCGAACCGGCGAAGCGCAGGTAGACGATCACGACCAGGAGGATCACCGCCATCAACATGAACGAGAGCGCGGCGGCCGTCGGGTAGTCGCGGAGGTTCAGGTAGAGCGATTGGATCGCGTTGCCGACCATCGACTGGTTCGCGGAGCCGAGGAAGATCACGTTGACGTAGTCGCCCGCGGCGGGGATGAAGGTGAGCAGCGTCCCGGCGACGACGCCGGGCATCGAGATCGGCAGCGTCACCCGGAAGAACGACTGCGTGGCGGAGGAGTAGAGATCCTTCGCGGCCTCGATCAGCCGCGTGTCCATCCGCTCCAGCGACGCGTAGATGGGCAGGACCATGAACGGCAGGAAGTTGTAGGTGATGCCCGCGATCACGGCGGCCGGAGTCGCCAGCAGCCTGCCGTCGCCGCCGAGCAGCCCGATCGAGTTGAGGAAGTCGACGACGAAGCTGTCGTCGGAGAGGATCGTGGTCCAGGCGATCGTCCGGATCAGGTACGTGGTGAAGAACGGGGCGACGACCGCGAACAGGATCACGTTCTTCCAGCGTCCGCCGCGGAAGGCGATCATGTACGCCAGCGGGTAGGCGATCACCAGGGCGATCACGGTGGCGATGCCCGCGTAGACGAACGACCTGACGAAGTTCGTGTCGTAGCGGGAGAGCGCGTCGGAGAAGTTGGCGAAGTCCCAGTCGAAGACGAAGCCGGTCTCCAGCGTGCCCGACCGCAGCGCCATCTCACCCATGAAGTACATGGGGACGACGAAGAAGACCAGCAGCCAGATCAGCCCCGGCGCCAGCAGCGCGTAGGGGATGAGGCGGCGACGCACCGGGCTCGGGCCCTTGCTGCTTATCGAGCCCGGTGCGTCCATCGCTTCAGTGCCGCCTCTCCCGGGCCGGACTCAGCCGGTGATCACTGACTGGAAGTCCTGCTCGACCGCCGCGATGTCCTCCTCGGAGCCGGGAGGATCGGTCTGCGTGGAGCAGTTCGCCGTGAACTCCTCGTCGGGGAACACCAGCTCGCTCTGCGCGGCGTCGGAGCCGCGCTTCTCGAGGATGGGCTGCACCCCGACCACGGGGGTCAGGTAGTAGTTGTAGTTGGCGATCTGAGCCTGGTTCTCCGGCTCGTAGACGTAGTTCATCCAGGCGTAGGCCGCCGTCGGGTTGGGCGCGCCGACTGGGATCACCATGTTGTCCGACCACAGAACGCAGCCTTCGTCCGGCATCACGTACTGGATGTCCGAGTTGTCGGCTTGCAGCTGGACCGCGTCCCCGGACCAGCCGGCGACCGCGACGACGTCTCCGTTGGCGAGATCCTTGGTGTAGTCGTTGCCGGTGATCTTGCGGATCTGACCCGACTGGACGGCCCCGCGGATCTTGTCGATCGCCGCGGTCCAGTCCTCGGTGGTCGCGTCCGCAGGGTCGACGCCGTCGGCCTTCATCACCAGCGGGACCGTGTCGCGCATCTCGCTCACCATCTCGACCTTGCCCTTGTACTTGGGGTCGAAGAGGTCGTTGATCGAGGTCACGTCGGGAGCCTGCGCCGTGTTGACCACGAGGCCGGTCATGCCGGTCTGCCACGGCAGCGTGTAGCTGCGCTCGGGATCGATCGACGGGGAGGAGAGATCCTCGCGGAGGTTCGCCATCGCCGGTGCGATCGCCTCCTGGTCGAACTCCTGCAGGTAGCCGAGCTCGTGCATCTTCCTGGCCATCCAGTCGGTCAGGACCATGATGTCCCGCCCGCCGGAATCGCCGTTCTCCAGCAGCGGTTGGACCTTGCCGAAGAACTCCGAGTTGTCGTTGACGTCCTCGTTGTACTTGACCGTGATCCCGGTGTCCTTCTGGAAGTCGGCGACGGTCTTGCCGTCGATGTAGAAGGGCCAGTTGGAGATGTTCAGCGTGCCGCTGGCCTCGCCTTCGGCCATCGCGACGGTGGTCTCCCCGGCCGAGTCGCTGCCCCCGACCTCGCCGCCCCCGCAGGCCGCCAGGCCGATCGCAGAGGCGACCCCGAGCAGCGCAAGCAGCATCAGCCTCCTGCCGTTTCTGAGCTGTCCCTCGTTCACGTTCCTTCTCCTCTCAGGATTGGGCTGGCGGCGTGGGCTCACGCGACCACCGATGGTTGCTCGACTTCGATGCCCGCCTTCGACTCCCGGACCAGGTGGATGTGCTCAGGCGCCCAACTCAGGCGCACGCTCACTCCGGCGCCGGGCAGCCGCAGCCGTTCGCTCTCGCTCGCGTTCGGGACGAGAACCGTCAGCCGGACGTCGCCCGCGATGCGAACGACGATCTGGGTGGCGGTGCCGACGAAGACGGAGCTCTCGACCATGCCCTCGACGCTGGGGTGTCCGGCGGGGGCGGGGGTGTCCTTGGTCGCGACGATCAGCTTCTCGGGCCGGACCACGGCGAAGCACTCCTCGCCGGTGTCGAGGCCGATGGCGTCCGCCTCGAGCATGCCGCCGGCCTCGAGCTCGACCTCGGCCCTGCCCTGCGAGGTCGAGACGACCTTGGCGGGCATCAGGTTCGAGACCCCGATGAAGCTGGCGACGAAGGTCGTCGCGGGTCGTTCGTAGACCTCGACCGGATCGGCTACCTGCTCGACGATGCCCGCGTTCATGACCGCGATCCGGTCGGACATCGTCAGCGCCTCCTCCTGGTCGTGGGTGACGTAGATGAAGGTGATCCCGATCTCCTTCTGGATCCGCTTCAGCTCCACCTGGAGGTTCTTGCGGAGCTTCAGGTCGAGCGCGCCAAGCGGCTCGTCGAGCAGCAGGACCTTGGGGAGGTTGACGACCGCTCGGGCGAGCGCAACGCGCTGCTGCTGCCCGCCCGAGAGCTGGTTCGGTCGTCGTTCCGCCTCTCCCCAGAGGCCGACACGTTCAAGCTCCTCACGCACGCGACGTTCGACCTCGGCCTTGTCGACGCCCTTGCGCTTGAGGCCGTAGGCGACGTTGTCCGCGACCGTGAGGTGCGGGAACAGGGCGTAGCTCTGGAAGACCGTGTTGGTCGGACGCTTGTGCGGAGGCATCCGGGCGACGTCGACGCCGTCGATCAGGACCTGTCCCGAATCGGGCTGCTCGAAGCCGGCGATCATCCGCAGGGTCGTGGTCTTGCCGCAGCCGCTGGGGCCGAGCATCGTGAAGAACTCACCGTCGCCGATCTCGAGGTCGATCGACTTGACCGCGGCGAAATCGCCGAAGCTCTTCGTCACCGATCTCAGCGTGACGCTGCCGCGTCCGCCGCTCGTCTCGACCTGGGTGAGCTCGTCACCTGTTGCCGTCGCCTCCGTGGGGTCTCCTCTCCCTCAAGGTCGGGTCCCAACCGACCTTTGCCCTTGAACGTAGTGGGTTGACTATCTCCGATCAACCCGTTCGTGCAAATCCACCGGTTGTCGCAAGTTGGTTCAATAGTCTTATACAGGTCGTATAATCGCCAGAGACGTTCTTCAACGGAACCTCTGTTGTGCGCGGAGCTGGCGGTGTCTAGCGTTGTGCAAAGCGTCGATGTTTGATGGCTCAGCTACGTTCGGGAGAGGGCTGAGGAGAGGAGAGAGACAATGGCTACCACGAGCGCCGTCCCCGCAGCGGCGGAGATTGATCTTCAAGCGACCGCGAGGCAGCATCTCTGGTTGCACTTCTCCCGGATGGGCGGCTACGACGGCCAGAACGAGATCCCGATCGTCGCCCGCGCCGAGGGCAACTACGTCTACGACGACCACGGCAAGCGCTACCTCGACGGCCTCAGCGCCCTGTTCTGCTGCAACGCCGGACACGGCCGCGCCGCCTATGCGGAGGCCGCCGCCGCCCAGATCAAGGAGCTCGACTTCTACACGAACTGGAGCTACGCGCATCCGCGGTCGATCGAGCTCGCCGAGCGCGTCGCCGAGTTGACGCCCGGCGATCTCAACCACGTCTTCTTCACCAACAGCGGCTCGGAGGCGGTCGAGGCCGCGATCAAGGTCGCTCGCAACTACTTCCGCTCCCAGGGGAAGGGGCAGAAGCACAAGATCGTCGCTCGCGAGGTCGCCTACCACGGGACCACGATGGGGGCCCTGGCCGCGACCGGCCTGACGTCGCTGAAGACCCAGTTCGAGCCCTACATGCCAGGTGGCATCCACGCGCCGAACACCAACGAGTACCACTGGCCCGAGGACCGCGACCCACTCTGGGCCGCCGAGCAGATCCGCGAGAAGATCGAGTTCGCCGGCCCGGAGTCGGTCGCCGCGGTGATCCTCGAGCCGCTGCAGAACGCCGGCGGTTGCATCCCGCCGCAGGACGGCTACTTCCAGCGGGTGCGGGAGATCTGCGACGCCTACGACGTGCTTCTGATCAGCGACGAGGTGATCTGCTCGTGGGGGCGCCTCGGCCATTACTTCGGCTGTCAGCGATACGGCTTTCAGCCGGACATCATCACCACTGCCAAGGGGATGACCGGTGCCTACATCCCGATGGGCGCGATGATCGCCTCCGAGGAGGTCTACGCGCCCTTCGCCGAGGGGACCGCGTCCTTCGCCCACGGCTCCACCTTCGGCGGCCATCCGGTCGCGGCGGCGGTCGCGCTGGCCAACCTCGACGCTTTCGCCGACGAGGATCTGTGCGGCCACGTCCTCGCCAAGGAGGATGAGTTCCGCGGTGTGCTCGAGGATCTGCGCGACATCCCGATCGTCGGCGACGTCCGTGGCGCAGGCTTCTTCCACGCTCTCGAACTGGTCAAGGACCGGGAGACGAAGCAGGGCTTCGACAGCTCCGAGGCGGAGTGGCTGCTGCGCGACTTCGTCTCCGGCGAGCTCTACCGCAAGGGCCTGATCTGCCGGGCCGACGACCGTGGCGATCCCGTGATCCAGCTCGCCCCGCCGCTGACGTCCGACACCGAGGAGTTCCAGCTCATCGGCTCGGTGCTGCGCGAGGTGCTCACGGAGGCGTCGAAGAAGCTCTCCGGGGGCGCCGCCTGATCGGTCTCCGAGCGGCGGTATCGGCAGATGCTCTCCGTTCGTGATCTTCTCGACGAGTTCGGGCTCGAGCTCGCGGTCGATCCTGGGACGACGCCCCCGATCCGCTGGGTCCACATCTCCGAGCTGGAGGATCCGACGCCGTTTCTGTCCGGCAGCGAGCTGCTGCTGACGACCGGCTTGAACTTGAAGACCGCGACCGCGCAGCGGAAGTTCGTCAGGCGGCTCGCGGGCAAGGACGCGGCGGGGCTCGGATTGGCGGTCGGCCTCGACCACGGCAGCCTGCCCGAGCCGATGGTCGAGGAGGCCGAGGCCGCCGGCCTGCCGCTGTTCGAGCTCCCCTTCGAGCTGCCGTTCATCGCGGTTACCGAGTGGGCTTCGCGGAGGCTGGTCAACGAGGGCTACGAGGCGCTGGAGCGGTCGGTGGAGGTCCATGCCCTGCTCGAGGGGCTGGTCATCGCCGAGCGCGGGCTGTTCGAGGTGATGCGGGCGATCGCCGAGGCCGTCTCCGGGGCGACGATGCTGCTCGACGATCGGGGCATCGAGCTGGTCCGCCATCCCCAGGAGCGGGGCTTCAACTCGGAGGCGGCGGCCGAGATCCACGACGAGGTCAGCGCCCGCTCGGAGGCCGGCCGGCAGTCGATGTTCGTGACCGAGAAGGGAAGTCTCGCCGGGCGGGTCGTCGCGGTTCCCGTGCCCGTCGGCAGCAACGGATCGCGCGGGCACTGGCTGGTGATCGCGCGCCGGGAGGGTCGGATCGGCAATCTCGAGCGGCTGCTGGCGCGGCAGGCGGCGATGGTCGTGGCGTTGGAGCTGATGCGTGAGCGCGCCGTGCGCGAGACGGAACGACGCCTCGCCGGGGATGTGATCGCCGAGGCGCTCGGCGGCAAGCTCGACGTCGAGGACCTGCGCGGGCGCCTGGTCCCGTTCGGGATCGACGGCAAGGTCGCCGTCCTCCTGTTCGAGATGGACAACGCTCCCGGCGATGCCGACCAGCTCGCCGAGGCGCTCGGGGTGCCGACGCTCGCGGCCGTCAACTCCGCGGCAGGCCGGCCGTTGCTGTGCGCGATCATCGCGCCCGGGGAGCGCGATCCGATCGAGCTCGCGCGTGATGGCCTCACGGCCCTGACCGGGGGTGGGCGGCGCGTGCGGGCAGCGGCCAGCCGGACGGCGCCCGTGGCCGGCCTGAGACGCTCCTTCCACGAGGCGCGCTGCGCGCTCGAGGCGACTTCGATGGCGAATGGAAGCGGCTCCGACGTGGCTTCCCACCGCGACCTCGGCGCTTTCACGCTGCTGCTGTCCCTGCAGGACGACGAGGCCCTGCGGACCTACGCGGAGAACCTGCTGGGCCCGATCTCGGAGGGGGAGGGCGAGTACGGGCCGGAGCTGCTGCGCTCGCTCGAGGCGTTCATCGAGCGCAACGGTCAGTGGGAGCGCGCTGCCCGCGACCTCTACTGCCATCGCCACACCCTTCGCTACCGGATCCGCAGGATCGAGGAGCTGACCGGGCGCGATCTCAGCCAGGCGCAGGATCGGATCGAGTTCTGGCTGGCGCTGCGGGCGCGGGAGCTGGTCCGGTGAGCGGCCTCGGATCTGGTCGGTGACTGGCCGTGTGCGGAGCGTTACGGTCGGTCATGGCTTGGTGCGGCGCCGTTCGCGTGCGCGAAGTTCGCGGGGAGACGCGGGAAATGCAGTTGAGACACCATCGAAGTCAAGAACGGAGAATGCGTAGATGAAGGTCGGAGTGCCTACCGAGATCAAGGACGAGGAGTACCGGGTCGCGTTGACCGCGGTCGGCGCTCGTGAGCTCGCAGAACACGGACACGAGATCGTGATCCAGAGCGGCGCCGGAGAGGGGAGCTCGATCAGCGACGCCGACTACGAGGCTCAGGGGGCGCGGATCGTGCCCGGTGCCGAGGACGTCTGGGCCGAGGCCGACATGGTCCTCAAGGTCAAGGAGCCGCAGCCCGTCGAGGTGGCGATGCTGCGCGCGGAGACGACCCTCTTCACCTACCTGCACCTGGCGCCGGCGCCGGAGCTGACGCGCGGCCTCGCCGCCACGGGTGCGACCTGCATCGCCTACGAGACGGTCGTCGACGGCAAGGGCGGCCTGCCGCTGCTCGCCCCGATGAGCGAGATCGCCGGGAGGCTGGCGACCCAGTCGGGCGCGTTCTTCCTCGAGAAGCCGATGGGCGGACGGGGCGTGCTGCTCGGCGGCGTGCCCGGAGTCCCCGCTGCCAACGTGCTCGTGATCGGCGCCGGGATGGTCGGCATCAACGCCGCGCGCATCGCCGTCGGGATGGCGGCGGACGTGTTCATCTTCGATACCTCGCCCGAGGTTCTCCGCCGCACCGACCTGCAGTTCGACGGCGCGCTCTCGACCGTCTACAGCTCGACCCTGTCGATCGAGGAGATGTTGCCGACCGCTGACCTGGTGATCGGCGCCGTACTGGTCCAGGGCGCCAAGGCCCCGCATGTGATCAGGCGCGAGCAGCTCTCGCTGATGAAGCAGAACGCGGTCCTGGTCGACGTCGCGATCGACCAGGGCGGCTGCTTCGAGACCTCGCGGCCGACCACCCACACCGATCCCGTCTACGAGGTCG
>CAZXKG010000073.1:0-4877 GCA_964641695.1 uncultured Conexibacter sp. | reverse complement strand
GAGGTCGACGGAGTCACCCACTACTGCGTGGCGAACATGCCCGGCGCGGTGCCGGTGACCTCGACCTGGGCGCTGACCAACGCGACGCTCCCCTACGTCCTCTCGCTGGCCGACAACGGCGTGGCCGGCGCGATCGAGCGCATCCCCGGCCTGCGCCCCGGCGTCAACGTGGCCGGCGGGCAGGTGACCTACGAGGCGGTTGCCGCAGCGGTCGGGGAGGAGTACGTCCCGGTGGAGCAGGTGCTGGGGGGGTAGACGGAGCGGAGGGCGTGTGGTTGGCCCCTCTCATGAGGAACGCGATTCGGCTCTTGAAGGCCCACGCGGACGCCTGGTCGCCGCGGCCGTTCTTGATGCCGGGCGTGGGTCAGGGGCTGACAGCTCGGAGAATGATGGTCGACAACGCGACCAGAGGGTCGTGAGGCGACGAGGACTCCGAGCTGCGACGCGTCCTACGCCTCCAGGCCGATGCCTACGGCTTCCCACAGATATAGGGACGCCAAGGTTCGATGCGGGCTCCAGCGCTCGGCGATCGCGATCGCCTCCTCCGGTGTCGGCGGCTCGGGGAGGGCGTAGGCGATCTGGATCCCCTTGCGGAGGCCGAGGTCGCCGCCGCTGAAGACGTCGGGGCGGGCGAGGTCGAACATCAGGATCATCTCGGCGCTCCAGCGGCCGAGGCCGCGGAGGGCGACGAGCGCCTCGATCACCGCTTCGTCCTCCATCTCGAGCAGCTCCTCCAGCAGCAGCTCCTCGGCGACGACCGTCTCGGCGATGCCGATCACGTAGGAGGCCTTGCGCCCGCTGAGCCCGCAGGCGCGTAGGCGCGCCTCGGCGTCGGGGCCGACGAACAGCTCGGCTCCAGGCTGCTCCGAGCCGAACTCCACGCAGACCCGACCCCAGATCGTGCGCGCGGCGGCGGTCGACACCTGCTGGCCGACGATCGTCCGGGCGAGGGCGACGAACAGGTTCCGGTCGCGATCGGCGGCCCGCTCGGCGACGACCTTCGCGTCGATCAGCTCGATCAGCCGGCCGAGCTTGGGGTCGGCGGCGGCGAGCTGCTCGGCGGGGGTGAGGGCCATGGCGGCAAGCCTGCCACAGCCCGGGGTGGGGCGCTCAGCTGATGCAGGACCGCACCTTCGGCGCCCCAACCCTCGCTCGCGTCCGAACGGTCGATGCTCCTTCCGGGCCTTGCCCAATACCCTGCGCGGCGATGTCCGCGGGCGGGTCAGATCAGTCGGAGCTGCAGGGGGAGCCTCGCGAGCTCGCCGACGGCGCGCTCCTGCTCGACTTCCCCGCCGAGGCGGTTGCCCGGCTCACCCTCAACAACCCGGAGAAGCGCAACCCGCTCAGTCACGCGGTGCTCGACGCGATCGCCGAGACGCTGCCGAAGCTCGACCACGGGATCGACGTCCGCTGCGTGATCATCACCGGAGCTCCGCCGGCCTTCTCCGCCGGCTACGACATCGGCTCGATCCCCGACGAGACCTTCGAGCGGGATGCGGAGGCGCTCGTCGCCCACCCGTTCGCGAAGGCGATGGAGGTGGTCAGCGCGCACCCCTTCCCGGTGCTCGCCGCGATCGACGGGCCCTGCCTGGGTGGCGGCCTCGAGCTCGCCGTCCGCTGCGACATGCGGATCTGCTCGGCCGAGGCGAAGCTCGGGATGCCGCCCGCCAAGCTCGGCCTCGTCTACGGGCACACCGGCCTCGAGCGGTTCATCGACTGCATCGGGGTGCCGCGGACGAAGGAGCTGTTTCTGACCGGGCGCATCTACGGCGGCGAGCGGGCCGCGGAGATCGGGCTCGTGAACGAGGTCCATCCCGCCGCCGAGCTGCCCGAGCGGGCGCTCGGGCTCGCGACGCTGATCGCCTCGGCCGCGCCGCTCGCCTCGCGAGGCAACAAGCACGCGATCGAGACCCTCTCCCAGTTCCCCCGCCTCAGCCCGAAGCAGGTCGAGGAGCTGGTCGCGCTGCGGGAGTCCTGCTTCAGATCCGAGGACTTCCGCGAGGGCATCCGCGCCTTCGCCGAGAAGCGCTCCCCCCGCTGGCAGGGCCGCTGACGGACCGGGAGCATCCTGCTCGGGATCTCGTCGCTGACGGGCCGGGAAGGCCCATGGACCTTCGTCCTCGTCGGCTCACGTCCCACGGACGCTTCGCCTCCTGCGTCCTCGACCACGAACCTCCCGACCTCGTCGCTGTTGGCTGACTGGCCAGTTTCGTTCGCGACAACGCCGCGTTCGCGCTAACGTGCCCACACCCAACCCGCACAGCAGCGAGGAGACGAGAGTGGAGCCGAGCACCGCAACGGACGCGTCCGCAGCAGTCGAGAACGAGAGCGTCGAGGCCAACGGCAACGGGGGCGCTCCCGCCGCAGAGAAGGCGAACGTGGTCGAGGTCTTCAACCCCGCCACCGGTGCGCTGATCGGCAAGGTGCCGGCGCTCAGCCCGGACGAGGTCACCGAGGCCGTCGCCCGTGCCCGCGCCGCGCAGCCCGCCTGGGCCGCCGCCGGGTTCGCCGAGCGCGCCCGCATCCTTCGCCGCGCGCAGAAGTGGACGCTCGACAACGCGGACCGGATCATCGCCACGATCGTCGCCGAGAACGGCAAGACGTACGAGGACGCGCAGCTGGCGGAGATCTCCTACGTCGCCAACGCCTTCGGCTTCTGGGCCAAGAACGCGCCGGAGTTCCTCGCCGACGAGAAGGTCAGGTCCGCCTCGCCGCTCGTCGCCGGCCGCAAGCTGATCGTCCGCTACGCCCCGGTCGGCGTGGTCGGCGTGATCGGTCCCTGGAACTACCCGCTGACCAACTCCTTCGGCGACTGCATCCCGGCGCTCGCCGCCGGCAACTCGGTCGTCCTCAAGCCGGCCACGCTGACCCCGATGACCTCGCTGCTGCTGGCCGAGGGCCTGCGTGAGTGCGGCATGCCCGAGGACGTCTTCCAGGTCACCGTCGGCGAGGGCAGCTCGATCGGCAACGCGCTGATCGACGCGGTCGACTTCGTCATGTTCACCGGCTCGACCGAGGTCGGCAAGAAGGTGATGGAGCGTGCCGCGCGGACGCTCACCCCGACCGCGATGGAGCTTGGCGGCAAGGATCCGATGATCGTCCTGCGCGACGCCAACCTCGAGCGCGCCGCCAACGCCGCCGTCCACTACTCGATGCAGAACGGCGGGCAGACCTGCATCTCGGTCGAGCGCGTCTACGTCGAGGAGCCCGTCTACGAGGACTTCGTAGGCCGCGTCACCGAGAAGATGCGGGCGCTCCGCCAGGGCGTGCCCGGCGGCCCGGGCCAGACGGACGTCGGCGCGATGACCTCCGCCTCGCAGACCGACATCGTCGCCCGTCAGGTCGACGACGCCGTCAAGGCGGGCGCTCGCGCGGTCGTCGGTGGCAAGCGCGGTGGCGGCCCCGGCGACTTCTACGAGCCGACGCTCCTGCTCGACGTCGACCACTCGATGGAGTGCATGACCGAGGAGACCTTCGGCCCGACCCTGCCGATCATGAAGGTGGCCAGCGCCGAGCAGGCGATCGAGCTCGCCAACGACTCGCCCTACGGACTGCAGGCGTCGGTCTGGACCAAGGACACCGCGCGCGGCGAGGAGATCGCCCGCCGGATCGAGTCCGGTGTCGTCTGCGTCAACGACGCCCAGGTCAACTACGTGGCGCTCGAGCTGCCGATGGGCGGCTGGAAGGAGTCGGGCGTCGGCTCGCGTCACGGCGCCGGCGGCATCCGCAAGTACACCAAGCAGCAGACCCTGCTGGTCACCCGCTTCGCCCCCGGCAACAAGGACATCCACATGCTCCCCTACGACTCGCCGCGCAAGACGCGCCTGCTGGGCCGGGGCTTCAAACTCCTCTGGGGCCGAGGCAAGCGCGACTGACGGGTCGGGAGCGCCCTGCTCGGGATCCTCGTCGGCTCACGGCCCGTTGGCCGCTTCGCCTCCTGCGTCACCCGATCAGAACGCTCGGGAGCGCCCTGCTCGGGATCCTCGTCGGCTCACGGCCCGTTGGCCGCTTCGCCTCCTGCGTCACCCGATCAGAACGCTCCTGACCTCGTCAGGAGTCACGGGTTATTCGAGGACGACTAGGACTTCGCCTTCGGCGACCGACTGACCCTCGGTGCAGCGGATCTCGGCTACCCGGCCGGCGACCTCGGACTCGACCGGCATCTCCATCTTCATCGACTCGAGGATGGCGACCGCGTCCTCGATCGCGACCTCGTCGCCCACCTCGACTTCGATCTTCCAGACCGTTCCGGTGATGTGGGCGGGTATCTCGGTCATCCACACGCCAGAATAGGCCGCGGTGGCGCCGGATCTGAACGGAGAGCAGGGGTCCGAGGGGGCTGAACCCGACGGACGGGGGGATCGGGAACCCCCGGTCCGGGCCGCGATCGTCGCCGCGCGCGACGAGGGCGACCGGATCGCCGCGACGGTGAAGTCGCTGCGGGAGACGTCCCCGGGGATCGCGGTCTGGGTCGCCGACGACGCTTCCTCCGACGACACCCGCGTCAGCGCGATGGCGGCCGGCGCGACGGTGATCGGCCGTGGGAGGCCGCACGGCAAGGGCGGCAACATGACCGCGGCCGCCACCGCGGCGCTCGACGACCTCGACCCCGCGACGGTCGTGATCCTCTGCGACGGCGATCTCGGCGAGACGGCGGGGCGCCTGCTTACCCTCGCCGAGGCGGTCGAGGCGGGGAGCTGCGATCTCGCGATCGCCGGCTTCGCCCGCAAGGTGGGCGGCGGCCTGGGCCTGGCCAAGGGCTTCGCCCGCTGGTCCATCGAGCGCCGCTGCGGGCTGCAGACCGATTCGCCCATCTCGGGCCAGCGCGCGTTGCGGGCCTCGCTCCTCGCCGAGCTCCTGCCCTTCGCACCGCGCTA
>CAZXKG010000072.1:0-13737 GCA_964641695.1 uncultured Conexibacter sp. | reverse complement strand
GAAGCTGGCCAGCTTCTGCCTGACCAAGCCCGACGCCGGCTCCGACGTCTCGGGGATGAAGACCACCGCCATCAAGAAGGGCGACAAGTGGGTCATCAACGGCTCCAAGTGCTTCATCACCAATGGCCAGTACGCCGATTGGTACACGGTCTACGCGAAGACCGACAAGGAGCTTGGCCATCGCGGCATCTCCGCCTTCGTCGTCCCGCGTGATGACACCGTCTTCATCGACAAGAAGGAAGACAAGCTCGGTCAGCGCGCCTCGAACACGGCCACGGTCACGTTCAACGAGACCGAGATCCCCGTGGGCAACCTGCTCGGCGAGGAGAACAAGGGCTTCAAGCTCGCGATGATGACCCTCGACCGGACCCGCCCGGGCGTGGCGGCGATGGCCGTCGGCATCGCTCGCGCCGCGTTCGAGTTCGCCGCCGAGTACTCGAAGGAGCGCCAGCAGTTCGGCGTGCCGATCGCCATGCACCAGGCGGTCGCCTTCATGATCGCCGACATGGCGACCAAGGTAGAGGCCGGCCGCCTGCTCACCTGGCAGTCCGCCTCGAAGCTGGACAACGGCTTCCGCAACACGCTCGCGGCCTCGCACGCGAAGCGCTTCGCCGCCGACTCGGCGATGGAGGTCGCGACCGACGCCGTCCAGGTCTACGGCGGCTACGGGTTCATCAAGGAGTACCCGGTCGAGAAGCTGATGCGCGACGCGAAGATCATGCAGCTGTACGAAGGCACCTCGCAGATCCAGCGCCTCGTGATCGCCAAGGAGGTCCTGATGGGCCGCGACGTCAACGAGCGCATCCCCGAGGCCATCTCCCCGGACAACAAGGCCGAGGAGGTCCTCGCCTCTTAGGGGCCAAGCTCCGACGCGGTTCTCGGGGGCCGCGAGGTACGTAGAGGATTCCGCCCCTGCGATCGTCCGGATCGCGGGGGCGTTCTCTTTGCTCGCGGCACCGCTTCCCACCCCTGGCTTGCGATTGTGTAGACTGATGATCTACATGGCAGCCGCCGACACGACAACCATCAGAGTGGGCATCGAGACGCGTGACAGGCTCCGTGGTCTCGCCGCACGCCGAGGTGAGCCTGCAGGCGAAGTGGTCGCGAAGCTTGTTGAAGCCGCTGACGAAGAGGCCCTCTTGACAGAGGCGGCCAATGGGTTCGACCGGATCGTCTCGGATCCGCGCTTGATGTCCGCATATCGCCGCGAGAGCGGGCAGCTCGAGGAATCGTTCGACCCCTCGACTCCTGAGTGGTGAGCTGTTCTCGGCCTGAGCAGGGGGACGTCTTCTGGGCCGATCCCGATCCCACCCGGGGTAGGGAGCAGGCCAAGGCTCGACCGTTCGTGATCGTCTCGGTGGACCAACTGAATCAATCTGGGCTGGGCTTGTCCCTCGCGGTTCCGCTGACGCGAACGGACTTCGGCAACGCGCTGCACCTGGGTATCCCGAGTTCAGAGGGAGGCCTCAGGGAGGATGGATTCGCGATGCCGGAGCAGCTCCGAGCGATCTCCCACGAGCGGCTGTCCAAGCGTCTCGGGCGGATCAGGCCGAGGACGCTGGAAGAGCTTCTCAAACACTGCCGGTTGCTCCTGAGATAGAGCCGTGGACGGCTCTCCTCGGTTGCGTGACTTTCTCAGCCGAGGCGCCACCGAAACGACGAAGGACGTGAACTTCCTAATCAAGTTCACGCCCCTGGGCTCGGCACCCGCTGGCGCCGTGGTCTCTTTCCGGCTCCTGGACCGATTCCGGTGGCCGAAGAAGGCCAAGGCCCTTCGCAAGCAGGCGAAGAAGCTCAAGCGACAGGCCAACAAGCTGGGGCGCTGAACGTGAGCGCTCCCGTCAAGAACACGGGGGGCAAGGGAAAGTCGGTGCAAGCCTCGGGTCATTCGACCCGAGGCTCAGCCCGTTCTAAGCGAGCGGATGCGATCAGGTCGAGAACCCCGCGCAAGAGCAGGTCGAAGGCCGAGCCCCGCCGCTACGACACCACCAACTCCTCCCGTCCTCGCATCATCGAGGTCGCCAGGGAGAAGGCCACCGAGCTCGGCTACGAGACCCTCAAGCTCTCCGACATAACCGCCGGTGCCGAGATCTCCCATCAGGGCTTCTACATCCATTTCAAGAACAAGCGGCACGCGGTGGCGGTGGCGACCTCGGACCAACTCGGAGCGGTGGCGGAGCTCGTCAACAGATCCTCGAAGGAGGACGAGGCCTGGGCGATGCGTCTCGAGGAGGAGATCGACAAGGCGCTGGCGGAGGCATATCCCTCCAGGGACGGGCCGGAGAGCAGGTTGAGGGCGAAGTTGATCGAGACGATCGAGCAGAAGTCCTTCAACCGGACTGCTCGGCTCATCCGGGTCACGGTTCATCGCCTTCAACGCCGAGGTGGCGCCCGGCGCCGCTGTCGAGGTGATCCGCAGTTCGGTGATCGGCGGCGAGATCGACTCACTGCCCGATTTCTTCGGCGAGTTGGCGGATCCCCGAGCCGAGGCCGCGGCAGCGAGTCGGATCGCGGCATAGGCAGGGCACGGTCCCGCGATGGTCTTCGTCATGGGCCAGATCTCGCCGGTGGCTAAAGACGCCCTGTCGGCGATCCGATAGACCAGGGCAGAGGTCGGCGGGCTCGAGATCAGGACGATCTCGGTAGGGGTAGGACGCTCCGGGCTCGTCCGCTTCTCATCGCGGTCGCCACGCGGATATCGTGCTCGTCGTGAGGCGGGTGGAGGCGAGCACGGAGGTCGACGCTACCCTGGCGGAAGCCTGGGACGTCTACTTCGACCAGGCACGATGGCCGATCTGGGTCGACGGGTTCGGCTCCGTCGTCTCCAGCGAGAGCTACCCGGCACGTGGGAGCAAGCTCGTCTGGCGTTCCACCCCGGCCGGTCGCGGAACCGTCGAGGAGAAGGTCGTCGAGCACGAGCCGCGCACTCTGCACCGGATCGAGTTCAGCGATCCGGAGTCGTCCGGGACGCTGGAGGCGACCTTCGAGATCCTCCCGTCGGGCGAGTCCAGCGAGCAGCGAACCAGGGTCACGCAGGTGCTCGAGTACCGCCTCAGCGGCGGCGGCCCGCTGCGGGCGCTCACCGATTTCCTCTTCATCCGCTCGCAGATGCGGGGATCGCTGCAGCGCAGTCTCGCCGCCTTCCGGGCGGAGATCGCCGAGTCCGGCTCTGCACGCGTCAACGGGTAGCCTCCCCGGTCGAGGCCGAGGCCTCCTCGGACGCGCAGTGCCCCATCGCCAACGGGATTCGCCCTCCGAGCACCACCACTCAATCCGACACAACTAGGGAGCGGAATGTTCGTCTTCAAGGCCGCGGTAGTCGGCGCCGGAACCATGGGGGGAGAGATCGCGCAGGCGATCGCTGCCGCCGACATCGACGTCGTGCTCAAGGACATCGACCAGAAGTTCGTCGACCAGGGCATCGAGAAGGCCCGTCAGGTCACGAAGGGTCAGCTCGACAAGCTCGTCGGCAAGGAGAAGATCACCCAGGAGCAGGCGGACGCGCGTCTCGCCGAGGTGATCGGGCGGATCGAAGGCACCACCGACTACTCCTCCTTCGGCGACGTCGACTTCGTGATCGAGGCGGCGCCCGAACGGATGGAGATCAAGCAGGCGGTCTTCGCCGAGCTGGACGCCGTCACGCCCGGTCACGCGATCATCAGCTCCAACACCTCGTCGCTCTCGATCACCGAGATGGGCGACGCCACGCTGCGTCCCGACAAGGTCGTCGGCTTCCACTTCTTCTACCCGGCTTCGATCATGCCGCTGCTCGAGATCGTCGAGGGCGAGGACACCTCGCCGGAGACCGTCTCGATCGCCTTCAACTTCGCCCAGGCGATCAGGAAGCAGCCGATCGTCTGCGGGGAGGTCCCGGGCTTCGTCGTCAACCGGATCCTCAACTCCTCCGTCGCCGAGGTCTGGCGCGAGCAGGAGGAGAAGGGCCTTTCGATCAAGAAGATCGATGAGGGGATCGCGGGGGCCAACGCCGCGCCGATGGGGCCCTTCATCCTCACCGACTTCCTCGGCCTGGACACGGTCCTTCACGTCGCCGAGCACCTCCGGGATGCCTACGGGGACCGCTTCTACGTCCATCCGGGAATGCAGGGGCTCGTCTCCGAGGGCAAGCTCGGCGTCAAGACCGGGGGAGAGGGCGCGTTCAAGGACGGCGAGCCGAACCTGCCGGGCGATGCCGACCCCGACGTCGACGACCTGGTCGAGAAGTTCTCGCTGAAGGCGCTCGTCGAGGCGTGCCTGCTGCTGGAGGAGGGCGTCTGCTCGGTCCGCGAGATCGACCTCGGGATGATGGCCGGCGCCGGTCTCGACCCCCGCCGCGGCCTGCTGCCGCCGTTCGCGAAGGCGGACGCGACCGGCCTCGACGTGGTCCTGGAGAAGCTCGAGAACCTCGCCGAGGCGCATCCGGACCGCTTCTCGGTACCGGTGACGCTGCGGCGTCTGGTTGCCCAGGGTCGTCTCGGGGCGAAGAGCGGCCAGGGCTTCTACGCCTACCCGCAGCCAGATGAGGGCGAGCAGACGGACACGATCAAGCTCGACACACGCGAGGGCGGCGTCGCGATCGTCTGGCTGGCCAACCTGCCGATGAACTCGCTGAGCCCGGACGTGATCGGAGATCTGCGGACCGTCTGGGACCGGGTCAAGGACGACGGAAGCATCCGCTCGATCGTGATCGCCTCGGCCGCCCCGTTCGGCATGGTCTTCTCCGCCGGCGCCGACATCAAGGCGTTCACGCAGCTCGACGAGGAGAGCGGTACCGCCCTGGTCAACGAGGCCCACGCGCTGTTCCGCGAGCTCGAGACCGAGGGCGTGGTCACGATCGCCGCGGTCAACTCCCTCGCCTTCGGCGGTGGTTGCGAGCTGGCGATGGCCTGCGACATGCGGATCGCCGCCGAGTCGGCCGTCTTCGGTCAGCCCGAGGTCAAGCTCGGGATCATCCCCGGCTTCGGCGGCACGCAGCGATTGGCGCGCCTCGTCGGGGCGCAGAAGGCCCTGGAGATGAACCTGGTCGGAGACCCGGTGACGGCCGGCGAGGCCTACGAGATCGGGCTCGTCAACCATCTCGTCCCCGACCACGAGCTGTTCGACACGGCGCTGGCATTTGCCCGCCGTCTCGCCGGTCAGGCACCGATCGCTGTCCGTCAGATCAAGCGCGTCTCCGCCAAGGGCGACCTCGACGAGGGCATCGAGGCGGAGAAGCAGGGCTTCGGCGAGGCGTTCTTCAGCGAGGACGCCAAGGAGGGCATCGCCGCCTTCCTCGGCAAGCGCAGTCCCCGGTGGCAGGGCAAGTAGGGGCAGGATCAGCAGGGCAGCGGTAAGAGGTAGGAGCGGCTGACGGTGGAAGTGGGCAGGGCGACACGGAACGGCTCAGGCCGGAGCTCGAACGGGGCCGAGCCGTCGACGGGCGCGCCTCGGCTCGCCGATCTCATCTCCGACTCCGACTCCACCCTGGTGCTGACGGGAGCGGGGATCTCCGTACCGTCGGGGATCCCCGACTTCCGTACCCCCGGCAAGGGCATCTGGGAGGACGTCGACCCCTTCGAAGTGGCATCCATAGAGGCGTTTCACCGGGATACGAAGCGATTCTGGAGCTTCTACCGGCAGCGCTTCGACATGCTCGTCGACAAGCGCCCGAACGCAGCCCACGAGGCGGTGGCGGAGCTCGAACGGCGCGGCTTGGTCGAAGCGGTCGTCACCCAGAACATCGACCGGCTGCATCGTGCTGCGGGCACCAGGAACCTGATCGAGGTGCATGGCTCGATCGCCACCTCGAGCTGCACCAGCTGCCACGCCGCCTACGAGCTGGAGGAGGTCGGCGCTCTCTTCGACGACGGCGTCGCGACCTGCAGCGGCTGCCTCGGGAAGGTCAAGCCGGACGTCGTCCTGTTCGGGGAGATGCTTCCGGTGGCGGCGATCAACCGCGCCCGCGAGCTCGCCGAGCAGGCGGACCTGATCATCGCGGTCGGCAGCTCGCTCGAGGTCTACCCGGCTGCCGGGCTCCCGGAGCTGACCCTGGCCACCGGTGGCCGGCTCGCCCTGGTCACGATCGGGCCGACCCCCTATGACGAGGTCGCCGAGGTCAAGCTCGAGGGCGACGTCGTCGAGGAGCTGTCGGCGGTCCTGGCCGCGCTCGACCGATAGGGCCCGACGAGTCCGTGAGGGGGCCGTCGTCTGGCGAGTCCGAACTGCGGAGGTTCTGGCCCGCTGAGCGAGCAGATTCCTCCACGGTTCGTCGGTCGATCGCGAAAGCCGGAGGCGGGAGGCGATTCAGCCCGCGGTCCGGCGCCTGAGGACCGACTCGGCGGCCTTGAGGCTCGCTTCGATCTCGGCGCGAGGGGCAGACGGCGAGGGAAGGGGGGCCGACGCGAGGTGCTCGTATGCCTCAGAGCCCGTCACGGCGGGGTGCTCACGGACGGCGGAGTCGGCGAGCAGCGCCTCCAGCGCCGCGCGCAGGGCGAGCGCGGCAGCCCTGACTCGGCCCGAGTCGAAGTCCGCGCGGGCGTGGAGGACCAGGCCCTCGTAGGGAGCCACGTCCTCGCGGCCGCCGAGCACCGCGGCCATCCGCTCCTGCGGCCTCAGCGCCTCGTAGTCGCGCCGCAGCAGCTTCAGACGCTCACGCTCGCTCAGCTCGTTCGCGCGCCGCCAGCGGCCGTCGGCCACCTCCTCGCCGGTGCCGTAGCCGAAGCGAACCGCAACGGCCCGGGCAACGTCGACGTCGGGGACGTAGGGATCGCCGGCGGCCGTCCGGTAGGCGTGCAGCGCCCGGTTTATCTGCGTTCCCGCCTCGTCGGCGAGCGCTCCCCACAGCTCTCGGCTGCGGCAGACCTCCTCCAGCCAGGCGTCGGCCTCCCGGGAGCCCGGGAACGGGCTGGGTCGGATCACGGTCACTCGCGTCAACGGCAAGGGCGGGGTGGGGGCGGGGCCCTCGACCACCTGGGCCTTGCCCCTGCGCAGTCGCGTGGACGCGCGCGGGGCCCCGAGCGTGGTCAGCACCAGGACGTCGGGATCGGCGTCCGGATTCCCCTCCGGCTTGAGCAGGTAGCGGCCGTCGGCAGGACCGAGCTTGCCGGGAAGATCGAGCTGGGCGAACGGGAGTAGGGCGGGCTGCGCCAGGGCGGTGGTCCGCTTACTCGCCGACGTGAGCCTTGCTCGCTCGGCCCCGGTTGCCGTTCTTGTTCTTCTTGGACGGCAGGGCGGCGTCCGAGGGCTTGGTCGGCACGGTGGGCTGGTCGAGCTCGCCGATGCGATCCAGGAGGCGATCCCACTGCTTGGGCTTGAGCAGACCGCTCAGCGGTTGCCCGTCGCTGCCCGATCCGTCGGGCGTGTAGCCGACGTGGATGTGGTCGTCGTGGTCGCCCATCGCGAAGGTCGGACCACCCATCTCCATCAGGGAGATGATCTGGGAGGGAGTCATCGTCCCCTGGAGCTTCAGCAGGTCGTTGATCACGGCCTCGGTGATCGAACCCTTGCCCTGGTTGCCGAGGATGTTGATCCCGTTGACCATCGCGATGTCGACGGCGTCGCCGGTCCAGTGGGCGCTGACGTTGCCGGAGGTGGTCATCTGGCTGTGACCGCACATCAACGAGGTGATCGTGAGTCGGTAGCCGCGTGCGGCCAGGTACTCGAGCATCGCCATGATGCGACGGTCGATCTGGCCGTTCTTGATGTCCTCGCGACCGCAGGAGTAGATCTCGATCCGCGGGTTGGCGAGGACGCGACGCTGGAGCTGCGACTTGGAGGCGAGCAGCACCTCACCGACGGATGCCTTGTTCTTGAAGGGGTTCTTGCCGGCGGCGCGGTAGATCGCCGTGGCCTCGAGCAGCTTCCATCCGTCCAGGATCGGCTTGGGATCGATCGTGTGCGCGCCGCGGCCGGCGGGAGCGATCTCGAAGTGAACGTTGGGTGCGACGTCGGGGTCGACCTGGCCGATCTCACCGAGCACCGTTCCGGCCGCGACACGCGATCCCTTGCGCAGGGGACGGGTCTCCATCGTCTCGGGGTCGAACTCGAGGATGCCGGAGAAGTACGACTTGAAGGTCTCGTAGCCGGGCATGCCCTCGCCGAGGACGTCGTCGAGCTCGTTGCCCAGCTCGGAGGCGCGATCGGGGTTGGCGAAGAGTCGCTCGCGCGCGTCCTCGGTGTTCTCGGGGCCGGCCTTGCCGTCCTGATCGGAGGAGGAGCGCTTCGATCCCTTCGCGGCGCCCTTCGAGTCCTTCTGGCGCTCCTCGCCGCTCGCCTCGTCATGCGCACGTACGTAGCTCTTCCTCGTCGTGCTCGCAGGCTTGTTCGGCTTCTTGTCCCCACCGGGGGAGACCAGCTCGAAGTCCTTGGCCGTCAGCTCTTCCTTCTTCGGGACAGGTACCTGGTCGGCGATCTTGCCGAGCCGCGCGTAGGTGTACTCGTTGCCGTAGGCGTCACGGAGCACGATGAAGCGGCCGAGCTTCTTGCTCTTGCCGACCTTGACGATCACGCCGTCGTTGACCGCGACCACGGGCGCCCCGTCCTTGGCGTAGATGTTGATGCCGCGCCGGGTCGGCGAGGAGCTGATCACGTCGGCGGCGCTGCCCCCGTTGCTCTTGCGGGGCTTGGAGCGCTTCAGGGCGGCCCGCTCGGAGATGTCGTCCGCGTAACGCGCCTTGGCGGCGACCGGGAAGTGGGCGCCCTCCGTGAGTCCGACGACCGAGTCCACGAGGCCGGAGGGAAGCTTGCCGTACTGCTTGGCGTAGAGGAGGACCTCCTCGACGTACCAATCGGCGTGGTTGTAGGCGAAGATCGCGTCGTAGAGGTTCTCCATGCCACCGGCTGCATCGAGGTAGCGGGCCGCGGCGCAGATCGCGTCGACCGGGTTGTACGGGTCCTTGCGGCCGTCGTTGTTGGCGTCGACCCCGTACATCTCCCAGGTCGCCGGCATGAACTGCATCCAGCCCTGCGCGCCTGCGGTGGAGACGTTGAGGTTGGTGCCGAACGCGGTTTCGATCCGGTTGATCGAAGCGAGGATCTCCCACTGGATCCCGTACTGGGTTCCGCAGGCCTGGTAGATGGGGAGGAGGAAGGGGGGGATCGAGAACTGATCGATGACGAAGTTCGGGACGCCGATCGGAGCCGCGCCGCTGCCGCCGATCGTGATCGTCGGGTTCGAGCTCTTCGGGGTTCCGTCCGGGCGGCGGAGCGAGCCCGGGGCGGCCGGGGCGGCCGGTGAGCCCAGATCCTGGGTCTCGGCCGCGGACTCCCCGACGGCCTTGACCTCCTTGGGAGCCTTGAAGTTCTTCTGGACGACCTTCTGCTGCTTGGGCTTGTCGATCGCGCCTTCGACCGTGCCCTGGGTCGTCGAGTCCTTGGCCGACTCCTCGTCGCTCGAGCCCTCGCCGGAGGAGGTCGTCTCGTCGGGCACGCTCACGGCGGGCGGGGCATCAACCTCATCCACATCTTGAGGGTTGTCGCAACCCGGATCGTCGAGGTCGACGATGCCGTCACCATCGTCGTCGAGGCCGTTGGAGCACGCTGCCAGGGACGCCGTATCGGTCGTCGTCCCGCTCGGGAGATCTACGGAAACATCACCGTTCCGCAACGACTGCGCGCCGACGGTTCCCACGGCCAGCACGGCGGCCAACACCCCAAGGGCGATCGATATGACGAGTCGGTTCCTCATTCCCTACTGCCCGCCGAAGGAGTCTGCTCAGCCTGCCTGCCTTGCGGCACCTCTCCAAGGGGCCGCTGAAACCTACCGGCAGCCGCAGCGGAACGCAACGCGGAACGCCCGCGCGCAAGCGGGCTCCCTGCTGCTTCGATGGCTGCGATCGCGGACCTCATAACCTCATCTCCCATCGTCAAGCCTAGCGGCCCTCTTGAAGGTGGGCGCGGGCGCCCATCCAGAAGCGCTTTGTTTGGGTACGTTCTTGTCTATGAATCGTGGAAAGGAAGACCGATGAATGATCGGCAGAGTGGCATCAGGTCGCGCGGCGAGGAGGCGATCGGGGACTTCGCGCAGCTGCTTCTGGAGAACCCGGTGTTCAGCCAGGCGCTCGGCAAGGCTCTGGGTGCGGGCGAGAAGGCCGCGCAGGCTCAGCGGGCGGCGCTCGGCGCCATCGATGTCTCCAGCGCATCTGATCTGGAGCGTCTGAACCGCCGGGTTCGGGCCCTGTCCGACCGGGTCGAGGCCCTCGAGGACGAGATCGATCGTCTGCGGCGCTCGGCCGGGTCCGGATCGCCTGCTTGACGTTCGCGAGGGCCGCCAACCCGGCAGATCTAAGGCTCAACTAGAGGTCTAGGTTCGCACCCGGAGGGCGCGCTCGCCGAGCATGGCGGCCGCGAGCATGGCGGCCTCGGTCGGCTCGTCGGCGAGCGGCCGTTCGCCGACCCGGGTGACCACGAGGATCGCGGCAGCCCGGATGCCCAGCTCGCGCGCCGCGGTCAGGATCGCCGCAGTCTGCAGGTCGGCGGGGAAGCCGGCGGGGATCTCCGCCCCGCGTAGGTCACTGGAGACGACCCTCGCGCCGCGACCGTCGTTCGAGCTCAGCAGCGCCCCGGTCAGGACGGGGTCGGGAGCGATCTCGGCGCCGCCGCCCAACGCCCGGCTGGTCCCATCCCGTCCCTCGGCCGCGGTGACGATCAGGCGCATCCCGAGCCGATGCTCGTCGAGGGAGCCGCGGCAGGTGCCGACGCGGATCACCCGCTCGACCCCGAGACCGACCAGATCCTCGAGGACGGCAACCGCGCTCGGCCCGCCGATCCCGGTGCCCTGGACGGTCAGCTCGTGGTCGGCGCGGGTGCGGCCGTGGTAGCCCCAGAGGCCGCGGTTGTGGTTGCTCATCCTCGGCAGCTCCATCAGGTGCTGGGCGATCGCGAGCGCGCGAGCGGGATCGCCGCACAGCAGCGCGTCAGCCGCCGTCGGCGCACTCGGTCTCAACAGCGGGGGCACGGGCTAAAGCTATGCCAAGGGCTCCCGCGGGACGACTCGACCGCCGGGCCTCCGCATTACCCCGACCCCGTCGCGTCCGGCCCTGACGGCATCCGGAGGTTGATTCATACTTCTGAGCCGTGCACAGTTCGCCGGCGATCGAGGCGCTGGCCGACGTGATCGACGCGGGTGGGCTCGTCGATCGTCGGTCGAGCGGGATCGTGCTCGTATCGGGAGGCGCCGACTCCGCCTGCTCCGCCGCGTCCCTGGTCGCCCTCTGCGGTCCCGACCGGGTCTACGCGCTGCACTGCAACTTCTCGCTCCGCCCCGATTCCAATCTCGACGAGCAGGCGGCTCGCCGCCTCTGCGCGAAGCTCAGGATCGATCTGCACGTCGAGCGGCCGGTTCTCGGTGAGGGGAACGTCCAGGCCCGCGCCCGCGCTGCCCGGTACCGGGCAGCCGAGGAGCTGCGGCGGCGGCTGGGGGCGGACTGGGTGGCGACGGGTCACACCAGGACCGACCTCGCGGAGACGCTGATCTACCGGCTTGCCGTCTCTCCCGGGACGCGCCCGCTCCTCGGCCTGCCGCCCCGCAACGGGTCGATCGTGCGGCCCCTGCACGCGATCTCCCGCGAGGAGACGCGGGCCGTCGCCGAGGAGGCGGGCTTGCCCTTCCACGACGATCCGACCAACGCCTCGCCGCGCTATGCGCGCAACCGGATCCGCAACGAGGTCATGCCGGTGCTGGAGCAGATCGGCCCCGAGATCGAGCGCAACATCGCCGCTACGCACGCGGAGCTGCATGAGGAAGCGGAGCTGCTCGGGTCGCTGGTCCTGGAGTCGCTGAAGGCGGCTGGGGTCGGCGAGGCGGCGACCGACATCGACGCCGAGGAGGTCGGCCGGATGACGCCCGGGCTCCGGCGACTCGTCCTCCGCGAGCTCGCGGGGCGCGCCGCCGACCGGCCGATCGCGATGAGCCGCGCCAGGGCGGGGGAGATCGCGCGCCTCTGCGGTCCGGGCGAGGGCGGTGAGGTCGAGCTCGGTGGCGGCATGAGCGCGATCTGCGAGGCCGGGCTGGTCCGCTTCGAGCGACGGGCCGAGGCGGCGCCGCTTCCGGAGGCCGTGGAGCTGTCCGTGCCGGGGTCGTCCCGCTTCGGCGAATGGGAACTGCGGGCCGAGCTGCTCCCCGAGGGCACGATCCCCGTGGGACCGTCTGTGGCGACGCTCGACGCCGCGCGTCTGGGACGGCGCCTCGAGGTTCGCTGCTGGCGCGCCGGGGATCGGATCCGGCCCCTGGGGATGGAGGGCACCAAGAGCCTCCAGGACCTCTTCACCGACGCCGGCGTGCCGCGATCGCTGCGCCGCCGCCTCCCCGTCCTCGTCGTCGACGGCCGCGTGGCATGGGTCGCGGGCGTCGCGGTCTCGGAGGAGTTCCGGATCCGACCCGGCGCTGCCGCCGTCCGGATCCACGCCGAACCGGGGAGCCCATCGGCTCCCGTCGAGCCAGGGCGCGGCGCCGGCGTCAGCGCCACGAGCCCCGTCTAGTTCCTAGACTCGACGGCGATGGCAGCACCAGGTTCTGAGTCGTCCCGGCCTGACGGCGACCGCATCGGCGAGGTGTTGATCGACACCGCCGAGCTCCATGCGCGGGTCGCGGAGCTCGGGGTTCGGATCAACGCCGACTACGAGGGCCGTGACCTGGTCCTGGTCGGAGTCCTCAAGGGTGCCCTGATCTTCATGGCGGATCTGATGCGAACCCTCTCGATCCCCTGCGAGATCGATTTCATGGCCGTCTCCAGCTACGGGTCGGCCACCGACTCCTCGGGGGTGGTCCGGATCCTCAAGGACCTCGACACCCCGATCGCCGATCGGGACATCCTGATCGTCGAGGACATCATCGACTCCGGGCTCACGCTGCACTACCTGATCCGCAACCTGCAGGCGCGCCTGCCGCGTTCGCTCGAGGTCTGCGCGCTGCTGACCAAGCCCGCGCGTCGCCGGGTCGACTTCCCGATCAAGTACCTGGGCTTCGAGATACCCGACAAGTTCGCGGTCGGCTACGGGCTCGACGATGCTCAGCGGCTGCGAAACCTCGACTTCGTCGCCACCCTCGCCGAATGAACGTGTGGACACGTCCGCCGAAAGGCGGCGTTCGGCCCGCCGGACAGGGTGGTCGAGCGATGAAACCTCCCTGGTACGCTGACCCTTCTGCCCGGCCGAAGGAGGCTGGGCCGAACCAGATTTCGAGCGAAGGACGGATGCGATGAAGCGATTCACACGAAGCGGCGCGCTTGTGCCGATTCTGATCGTGATCGTGCTTGCGTTCTTCGCCCAGCGGCTGATCTCGCCGCCCGAGCAGGGCGACAAGCCCGACTACAACGACTTCCGCGCCCAGATCGACAGCCAGGCCGGCGCGCAGGAGATCGAGTCGATCAAGGTCGAGATGTCGAAGAACGAGCTCACCGTCACCGAGAAGGACGGAACCGAGTACTCGACCGGGTTCGCCGACGATCAGGCGGCCGAGATCATCAACACGCTCGAGCGCCAGGAGATCTCGACGACGATCGAGGGACGCGGCGGATCCTCGATCCTCTCCCTGCTCACCTACATCCTTCCCTTCGTCCTGATCTTCGCCTTCTGGATCTTCCTGATGAACCAGATGCAAGGCGGCGGCTCGCGGGTGATGAACTTCGGCAAGTCCCGGGCCAAGCGGATGTCGGTCGACGCCCCGAAGATCACGTTCCGTGATGTCGCCGGCGCCGACGAGGCCGTCCAGGAGCTGCACGAGATCAAGGAGTTCCTCGAGAACCCGAAGAAGTTCCAGGCGCT
>CAZXKG010000071.1:7635-13739 GCA_964641695.1 uncultured Conexibacter sp. | reverse complement strand
GCCCGCTCGAGCACGTTGCGGATGTCGTCGAACCCGTACTTGAGGAGCCCTGCCAGATCGGCGTGACCGGGCCGCGGCAGATGGACCTGCTTGACGCCCTCCCCACTCTCCCACGGCCCCATCCGCTCGACCCAGTTCTCGTAGTCGCGGTTGGCGATCAACAGGGCGATCGGGCTGCCCAGCGTCCGACCGTGGCGAACGCCGGAGCGGACCTCCGCCGAGTCGGTCTCGATCTTCATCCGCCCGCCGCGCCCATGTCCGAGCTGGCGCCGGGCCATGTCGCGATCGATCGCCTCGCGGTCGAGCTCGAGCCCAGCGGGCATCCCCTCGACGATCGCCGTCAAGCCGGGCCCGTGGGATTCCCCCGCCGTCACGAAGTCGAATCGCGCCATCAGACGCGCAAGGCTAGCGACGAGGCGCCGGTCGGGATCCGACGACCGCTCTCAGCCGACCTCGGCGGCGCTCGCACCGCCGCCTCCACCCTTGCCGCGCCCGCCCTTCTCCTCCTTGATCACCTCACGGTTGATCGCCAGGAGCTTGAGCTTGTAGCGCTTGGCCTTCTCGCCGTAGTTGAAGTACTGCGACTCGCCGGGCTCGAGGATCAGGAACTGGCAGTTGTTGCGGCCGGGATCGCAGTTGCCGTCGCCCTCGGTCGAGACGACCGCCGGTGAGACCACGAAGCTCGCGCGCTTGGCGTCCTGGGTGGCGCCGACGTACTGGGTGACGGGGCTCTTGCTCCCCGGCAGCAGCGTCAGCGGCTCGACCGCGCGGATGTCCCGCTTCTTGCCGGAGTGCGAGATCCGCACGTCGATGGTCATCCGGATCAGGCGCGTCACCCGTCGCGGCTTCTGCGCGTCGGGCGTCTCAGGGCTCGTGGAGTCCGCCGGAGGTGTGCTCGGGATCGTCGATCCCTCGCCGCCCGCGCCCAACCCCGAATCGGCCGGCAGGCCGAGGTCCGCGTCGGCCCCCGCGTCCGCGGTCGCCTCGTCGTCCTCGGCCGAGCCGTCGGAGCTCTTCATCCCCGGGTACTGCTGCTTGAACGGGTTGCGGGCGCGACCCTCGATCCGGTTCTGGAAGTTCCGTACCCCGCTGTCGCCGGAGAGGACGACGGCGTCGAGCTCCTCGGCACCGTCCGGCGGCGCCGAGGCGATCGGGACCCCTTCGGGCTCCTCGGTGCCCCCGCCGATCAGCAGCGGCACCGCGATGATCGCGACGACCAGCAGCCCGACCACCGGAAGCAACCTACGATCGCGCAGATCCTTGAGCAGATCGCCGCCGAACTCGCTCAGCCTGGTGGGTAGATCGCCCATCTCCTACCTCACCATCGCCGTCTGGGTTCCCGCCGGAGTCGCGGCATCGCCCGGCGCCGCCGTGACCGGCGCGGGACCGGCCGGGCTCGCGCCGCCGACGACGCCCTGCGCGGGCGGCACCACGTAGGTGGTCACCGCGAGACCCGCCTGCACGAGCGGGAAGCCGTGGGTGGGATCGCCGATCATCGAGAAGCCGTTGACGGTGACGAGGCGGCCACGGGCGTCGGGACCGTCGTCGTCCTCGACCTGCTTGACCGCGGTGACGCTGTCGTCGAGGTCGGCGAGGAAGTCCGCCATGTCGAAGAAGCTGCCGTTGAACTTGAGCTTGTAGGGCATCAACGGCAGCCCCGCCGGGCCGACGGTCGAGCCGATCGGCAGGGTCGCCGCAGTGGCCTCGGTCGGGGTCGCGGCGACCGGCGTCGCCGGAGCTTCCTCGGCGGGAGCCGAATCGCCCTCCCCTTCCCCGCCCTCCGGCGGCGTCGTCGTCGCGGCCGGCGCCGCCGGAGCGGCCGCTTCGGCCCCGGCCGCCGTCACCTCGAAGGATCGGAACTTCACCGAGTTGCGCCCGCCGAGCTCGTTCAGGTCGTAGATGAAGGTGGCCTGGTCGCTGTCGTCGGGGACGGCGGCGCCGAGCGAGACGACGTCCGCGTAGTTCTCGCTGAACCGGCGGCGGGCCTCCTCGGCGATCGCGATCTCGCTCTCGGCGGTGGCCACGCTGTCCTCGAGCGTGGCGATCTCCTCGTCCAGCGCCGCGATCTCATCCCGCTTCGGGGAGATCGCGAGCAGGTAGAAGCCGATCACCAGCGCGGCCAGCGGCAGGACCAGCAGGATCATGCGGTCGGTTCGCTTCATCAGCCGCTCCCCGTCGAGACCGTCGCCGCGGCCCCGGTGGAGGCCTCGCCTTCGAGTCCCGGCACCTCGACCGCGTCGAAGGCAGCCACCAGCTGGAACGCCGGCGCGCTCGGGACGCAGCTGCCGCCCAGGTCGGGTGCAGCGCCCTCGCCGTCGGCCACCTGCTCGCCGCCGCCGTCCTGCTTGACCCCCTTGACGCCGTTCACCGCGGTGACCCGGGTGACTCCGTCGATGTCGTGCATCGCGGCGATCAGGTTGGCGATCGCCGATTGCGAGCGCGCGCAGCCGACCAGCTCGAGCGCCGGGCCGGGGACCTCGCTCCTCATCGCGATGCCGGCCCCGTCGTCGACCTGGACCTCGGGCGCGACCGTGCCGGTCATGTTGCTCAGCCAGACCTGCTTGGGGATGATCTTCGCGACCTCGCGGACCACCCGCTCCCAGTCGAACCTGCTCTTCGCGAGGGCGTCGACGGTGAGCACCCGGTCGTCGCGCATCTGCTGGAAGCTCACGTAGGTGGCGAGTGACTGGGCGCGTGCCTGCGTCTCCGCCACCCGCCGCTCGAGCGTCGCCACCTCGGCCGTCTTGTCGTCGACCTGCTTGCCGAGCAGCGTGAGGACGCTGATCGCGACGAAGACGACCGCGAGGACGCCGACGACCACGTAGACGAGCGGGCCCGTTCGCGTCGGCGCCGAATCGCCTCGGCGCATGTCCGCCGGGATCAGGTTGACCGGGCGCATCTCCTAGCTCTCCAGACCGAGGCCGAACGGGACGGTGAGACGCGCTGCATCGGCATCGTCGAGCTCGGCCAGCGCCACCGGCCGCCCGATCGAGAGGGCGAATCCGAGCTCACGCTCGATCCGCGCCGGCAATCCCTCGATCGCGGTGCCGGGGCCGGTGAGCACGATGCTCTCGATCGCCAGCGCCGTCTCCTGCGTGCCGTAGTAGTCCATCGAGAGGCGCAGCTCGGCGATCAGCTTCTCCGCGCCCTCCTCGAGCACCGACCGCGCCGCCTCGATGATCTCGGGCTCGCCGTCGATCTCCTCGAGCGACCGCTCGAGCCCGACGTGGCGCAGCCACTCACGCGAATGCTCCAGAGTCAGCTCGCGGCGCTCGGCAAGACGCTGCGCGATGCCCTCGATGCCGAAGGTCGAGACCCGGGTGAACAGGCAGCTCTTGCCCCGGGCGACGACCAGGTTCGTGATGTCGCCGAGGTTGCAGAGCAGATGTGCAGGGGCGGCGAGCACGGGCGCGTCTCCCGACATCGCCTCCTCGTAGCTGACCGCCGGAGGGGCGGTGAGATCCGGGCCGATCGCCCGGATCATCGCGAAGGCGGAGACGTCGAGGCCGACGGGCCGCAGCCCGGCGATCCGGATCGCCTCGAGCAGCGCCGCGACCATCTCCCGGCGCGCGGCGACCACGATCACGTCCATCTGGCCGGCCTCCAGCGCCTCCGGGGAGGGCTCCATCACCTGCCAGTCGAGCACCGACTGGTCCATCGGCATCGGTACCTGCTCCTGCGCCTGAAAGCGGATCGCGGTCTCGATCTCGTCCTTCTTCTCGATCTTGGGAAGTCGGATGTGGCGGACGACCAGGCGCTGGTTGGCGAGCCCGATCCGGACGTCGCGAGGAAGCTTGCTCTCCGCGAAGAGATCCTTGATCGCGGCGCCGAGCTCGGCCGGATCGGTGACCTCGCCCTCGCGGCTGACCCCGGCCGACAACGGGGCGATCCCGGTCCGGCCGACGCGGGCGCTGCCGTTCACGTGCACCTCGGCCGCGGCGATGCTGGCGGTCTCGATGTCGAGTCCCACCGTTGCCTTCTGCTTTTTGCCGGTCAGTTTCATCGTGGTACGGGGGCGCCGGCCCCAAACGTCGTCCCGGCGCTCATCGGCCCCGCTGAGGAGATGCTTGAGCGGCGAAGGGGATTGCAAGCGAACGTGAATGCCGTCATGCGAGCTCGACGCCTGCCGCTCAACCCGTGAACGTGTCGAGGTACCAGTCGACGATCTCCTCGCCGGCGATCAGCCCGACGTAGCCGCCGAGGGCGAGGAAGGGGCCGAAGGGAACCGCCTGCTTGCGGGCGGAGGAGCCGTGACGGGCGATCAGCGCCATTCCGTAGAGGGCGCCGAAGAGGAAGCCGATCAGCAGCGCCGGAGCCACCGCCCGCCCCAGGAACAAGCCCATCACGGCCGCCAGCTTCACGTCTCCCATCCCCATTCCGCGGGGGTAGAGGAGCGAGACGATCAGCAGGCCACCGCCGGCCGCGGCGCCGGCGATCAGGTGCGGTGGAAGCTCGCCGGCATCGGCGATCGCCACCAGGACGACCGCCAGCACCGCGGCGGGAGCGGTGATCAGGTTCGGGATCACCCGCCGGTCGAGGTCGGTGAGCGTGACGATCAGCAGTACGGTCGTGAAGGCGAGGCCGGTTACGACCCACCAGGTGCCGTCGTCGCGGAGCGCCAGGTAGGCGCCGACGAAGGCGACGGCCGTGCCGATCTCGGCGAGCGGGTAGATGACGGGAATGCGGGCTCCGCAGCTGCGGCACCGCCCGCGCAGCAGCAGCCAGGAGAGGACGGGAACGTTGTCCCTCGAGGCGACCGGCTCGCCGCAGCTGTCACAGCGCGAGCGGCCACCGAGCGGCGACTCCCCCCGGGGGAGGCGATGGGCGACGACGGCGCCGAAGCTGCCGATCAGCAGCCCGAGAACGGCAACGAGGACGATCACGGCGCGAGGGTCTGCCTCTGCATGTGCCACGCCGCCTCGACCGGGTCGAGGAAGTGCGGCGGCGCGATGTAGCGAAGCCGGTCGTCGTAGTTGTAGTCCTTGGAGTAGCCGGACACCGTGTTTCCGGTGCTCGAGTTGAACGTGCCCACCGGGCCGCGGAACTTCTGGGCGATGGCTCCGTTCACCTCGAGCTCACCGTTGGTGCCCCCGCAGTCGTAGTGATCGACGATGAACGAGTGCTGGATCGCGAGGATGGCGGCGTCGATCTCGAGGTTGTCGATGCCGCTGTCGTTGCTGCCGCTGCAGGGTCTGTAGACACGGACGAAGTTGTTCGCAATCAGGCCGAGCATTCCTTCGGCGCCGCTCCGGGTCGTGTCGTCGCGGATCACGATGTCGTTCTCCGCGGCGATCGTCAGCCGCCCGGAGTAGCTGCCGCGGACGAACGCGTTCCCGCAGCCCGAGCTGCTCGGGTAGGTGACGTCGAACGGGCTGTAGCCGGTGCTGCACGACCCCTGCGCCACGTAGACGACGCCGCTGGTCGGTATCGCCCCGTTGTAGACGAGCGGCGAGTTGCTGTTCGGCCCCGAGCGGACGGTGATCGTCCCGCCGCTCAGTGTTATGTAGACCTGCCCGGTGAACTGGAGCACTCCGCTGACGTGCTTGAGCTGGCCGTTCGTCGGCGGCGGAGTCAGAACGGCCGCACCGGTCAGCCAGGTCCCCTTGACGGTCTTGGTGCACTCGCTGGTCGACCCCGTCCGGAAGCAGCCGGGATCGGGCGCGCTCACCTCGATCAGGTCGGAGGGCCCGCGCCCGAAGACCGGGTACCCGGTGGTGCTGATCGAGTCGTTGGTGTGGAACGGGCCGTTGATCCCCTCGCCGTCGGTGAACGAGATCTCCGAGCAGTAGGGCGAGTTGGCGGTCTGCATCGGCCGGCCCTCGGCGCGCGTCTTGGCGCAGTTGGTGGCCGCCCAGTTGCGCCACGAGGAGGTCGAGTAGATCACCGGGTCCGAGGTCTCGTACTGGGTGAAGTAGACGAAGTCGAGGAAGCTGGCGCGCTTGAACGAGGCGACGATCCGCTGCTCGACGCCGTCGAAGTAGCCGGTGCTGCGGATCCGGAACGTCCCGGTGGCCGCTCCGCTCTGCTCGATCATGCTGCCTACCGGATCTCCCGGGTTGCATGACGTCTTCCCGCTCGCGGGCAGCAGCTCGATCGCGTAGCTG
>CAZXKG010000071.1:0-7625 GCA_964641695.1 uncultured Conexibacter sp. | reverse complement strand
GTCGAGCCCTGCTGGTTGACCGCGTTGGGAGTGGGGACGCCGGTGCACTTCGACCAGTAGCCGTTGTCGTTGTTGAGGTGGAACGCGTAGTCGGCGACCCCCGCCTGAGCGGCCTCGTAGGCGCGCTTGTGCTCCATGTCGTGGGCGGTCAGGTTGATGTCGCCGTTGACCGCCGCCACAGTGCCGACCATCGTCAGCGTGACCGCGAGGATCGCCAGCATCGCGGTGGCCATCGTGAAGCCGTCCTCGGCCGCGAGCCGGCTGCGCAAGCGCGCGCCGATCAGCCTCGGGATCAGGTGCATGGGAGTCCCGCCTTGCTCGTGTCCTCGTTGCTCGGGGAGAAGCGCAGCAACGCGGAGCTGGAGAGGACGACGGGCGCGCCGCCCTCGTCGCTGGTCTGGCTCTGCGACGGCCGCACTGCGAAGGCGACGTCGACGACCACGGTCCGCGCTGCGTCCGTCGCGCTGAGCGGGACCGGCAGCGGATCGGTGTCGATCACGCCGTCCTCGTAGGCGCGGTAGCGGAAGACGGGGACCGCCTGCGCCAGCGAGCCCAGCTTGGCGCTCTCGACGCCGGTCAGCATCGTGAAGGTCGAGGTCGGCGAGGAGCTGAACGTCCAGCTCGGTGAGGCGCCCCCCGTTGCCGGGTAGACACGTTCGGTCAGGGCGCCGTTGCTGAAGTTGATCCGTCGCAGGTCCGGCACCGGGTTCACCTGGGAGCCGGTGCGGTGGATGAACGAGATCTCGTTCGCGCTGCTGCCACCCCGCACCGGCGCGATCCCCGGGGCGACGCAGGTCGAGTGCAGCTCGTCCATGATCCGCTGCATCATCGGGCGCGCCTGCTGGTTGACCACCACGCGCTCGGTGATCCGCCCGCTGCTGCGGGAGGTCGTGGTCATCATCGTCACGATCCCGCCCAGCACGACGATCCCGACGATCATCCCGACGAGCATCTCGATCAGCGTGACGCCGCGCTCGTCGGCGAGCCTGCTGCGGATGCTCACGGGCACTGCCCCCCGCTGTCTCCGCTGTTGCTGGACGAGAAGGTGATGATCAGGCTGGCGTCGGTTGCCGTCGTCTTCACGTCGACCGAGGAGACCGTCTTCTGACGGTAGGCGTTGCCACCGCTCACGCCGAGGGCGGTGCGCGTGGCGCTGGCGCAGACGGCGTAGTTGCCGTAGGGAAGCCCGGGAGCGTCCAGCTTGCCGGTCGCGTTCGTCGTGTAGACGCGCTTGACCGGCTGCCCGCCGACCTCGCACCCGTTGTCGGAGATCACGACCCGCGCGCCGCTGAGGGCGGCGCCGTTTCCGCGGCGAACGGTCAGGTTGAGCGCGGGCAGCTGGATCTCGGCGCCGACGGTCTGGTTGCCGAGCACGTCGATACTCGCCATCGCCGCCGCAGCCGGCGGGTTCTCGTCCTCGGTCGGGTTCGGGTTGTTCGCCTCGCAGCTCCCGGCGTAGAAGGTGTTGGGCGAGGCGAACGGGAAGAGCGGGCCGGCGGCGATCGTCGACTGCGGCGTCCCCACCGTGCCGAAGGATCTGGGGACGGTCATGCCGGTGTTGAAGGCCACCACCGAGTCCCCCTGGGTCGGGACGACCGAGCCGTTGATCCTGGTCTTGAAGGTGACGTCGACCGTCCCCGGGGAATCGAAGAGGAGGACCACGGTGTTGGTGCTCTGGTCGACGACGCTGACCGTGGTCGGGCCGGGCTGGACCCCGTCGCGATCGACGACGCCCGCCGCCGTGCTCGGTGTGAGCGAGTAATCGCCGGCCGGCAGGTTCGGGAAGACGGCGCAGCCGTTCTCGTTGGTCTGCGCGCTGAAGGTGCCTGCGCCCGAGCCGGAGACGGTCATGCCGGCGATCGGAGCGTCCGCTCCGTCGCGGACCGCGACGACGAGGGTGCCGCGATTGGCACCGAAGGCCCCGTTCGGTGGGGTGACGATGCTCTGCACCGTGGTCGGCGGCCGCGAGCCGATCGACGGCCAGCTGACCGTGCTGCGGATCGAGACGTAGTCGGCCGGGCTCTCGCCCTCGGCGCAGGAGGCGGTGCCCGTCGTGCTGTTGACGTAGTTGGCCTGGGAGCGGACCGTGTAGCTGGTGCCGCCCTGGGAGACCGTGCGGGTCTGGTCGAGCTCCAGCAGCTCGGAGACGCGGAGGGAGCGCATTCGCGCCTGGTCCTGCTGGGCGATCGAGTAGGAGGCGGTGTGGTGACGCTGCTCGGAGCCGGCGCGGCCCGCCGCCTCGAGGGCGCCGAAGGTGGCGACCATGGCGGCGATCACGACGAGGCCGGTGACCATCACCTCGACGATCGTGAAGCCGGCCTCCTCGCCGCCGCGCCGGCGTAGCCGCGCCTCGACGGCGCGGAACCAGCGTGCGATGTCCTCGGAGGGTCTCATCCGCATGTCACCCATCGGTGCTGAAGACCCCGCCCTTGAGCGGAAGGCCGGGAGTTGCACGTTCCCGGCCCAGAACGCGGAGAGGCGGGCACGAAAGCCCGCCTCTCCGGTCCGATCCAATCTTGGATGAACTTGGATCAGGGTCCTGGGTCAGCCGCCCCAGCCACCGCCACCTGACGGGCAGCCGCCACTTCCGGCGGTGCTGCAGGGGAAAGTGACCGCCCCTGAAGCCGCTCGATCAATCGTGAACGTGTTGTCAGAGTCGGACGTAGCCACGATCGTGTAGGTCGCATCCCCAACCGAGGTGACACTGACCGTTCCGCCGCCGCTTCCACTCATGTTCGTGATCGTGCCTTCGATGGCAGCGAGGTTCGTGGCCATATCGGCGCCGGTGTACTTGCCGCCGTTGTCGACCGCGTAGGTCTCCAGGGCCGTCTGCACGGTCCTGGCGTTGGCCTTGGCGTCCGAGTCGTAACCCTTGTCGCGCTGGCTGAAGAACGCGGGAATCGCGATCGCAGCCAGAATGCCGAGAATGAGCATGACGACGAGGAGCTCGACGAGTGTGAACCCGTCTTCTCCGTTGCGCCGCTCGCGGAACTTGTCCAGCATAGAAACCCTCCTGGGTTCGTCTACGTCGGATCCAGAGCGGTCGGCTTGCCAGCTGGGATAACCCCGGTGGCGGCCCGGCTCGCTCCCCCTCCCCCCTCTCTCTGTAGGTTGGTCGGAGAAGCCCCGTGGCTTTGCGCCCTCACCTCGCGATGAGTTTGCCCGTGCACCAGAGCCCTGGTCCTGTTTTCATTTCCAGCCCCCTATCGGACGTGGGAGGTCCCACCTTTAGCGATTCCTGGGGGATTCCGTGCATCTCCCTGGGTGATGCCCCCGGAATCGACCTGGGGGCTGGCCCCTATGTCGACCGATCGCCCGACCAGCGGTCCGCCGATCGCAGGAGAGGTCGTTGGCTGCCCGCCGCCTGATCATCGTCCTGATCGTGCTCTTCGTCGCGTCGGTGATCGCCGCCGCGATCGCTCCCGAGCGCCAACGCTCGCTGGTCGGGGACGAGACGACCAGCACCACCACCGATGCCACGACCGTCGCGACGACCACCGAGGACGGGACATCCACGCAGGCAGCAGCCGACCCGGACGCGGAGGAACGAAGGCCACGGGTCAGCATGCGGCTGACCGCGTCCGAGTCCGATCCGGGCACCGGGAAGGCGACGGTCGGCCAGCAGGTCGAGCTGATCGTCCGCTCCCACGACTTCCAGCAGCTCGAGATCCCCGCGTTCGGCATGACGGGCAACGCCTCCCCGAACGCTCCCGCGCGCTTCAGCCTCCTGCTTCGCGATGCCGGCGAGATCCCGATCCTCGCCGCCCGCACGGGCAACACGGTCGCCCGGCTGGTGGTCGCCGAGGCGGATGCCACCGCCGCCAGCGGGACCAAGGAGAAGCGGCCCGAGTCGACCGAAGCCGGCCCAGGCCGCTGAGCTCCTTCTGGCGGCTCCGCGAAGCCGCTGCGTATCCGTCAGGCAGCTACGCCGAACTGCCTACATCGATTCGACTACGTCCCCCCAGCGCACCGTCAAGGCGTAGATGATCGCGATGTCGACCGCGATCATGATCGTGCTCAGAAGCGGCTGGGCCGGGAAGAACACGATGTGGCCGGCGGCGTTCCAGAACGCCAGGACGACCGAGAACCATCGCGCCCATGGGCGCAGGTTCACGAGACCCCAGCCTCCGGCGATCATCAGGACGCCGAACACCATCAGGATGATCCCCCAGATCGTGAAGTCGAAGACGAACAGCCGACCCTCTTCGATCGCCCAGTACTGGTCGCTGAAGACCGCGGCCAGGCCTCCGATCACGTTGAAGACTCCGATCAGCATCAACATCACCCCGGCGAAGGCGACCCAGGTCGCCCAGGCTCCACCGTGGTTCCCGGAGCTCGTGCTGCGTTCCATCGTCTCTCCTCTCGTTGGTTTGGTTGGTTGCCGGTCGACCGTAGCCGGGCTGCGCCCGTCCTGCCGCCGGACTCACGGACTGGATTTCAGCGTCACGCCCCAGAATCCTCGCCCGCGAGCAGGAACCGATCCGTCGACATTGCAAACATGCAGGTAAGCGCTTGGCGTCCGAAGAACTCGGCTATTCCTGATCGGGATTCAGGCATTTACGGTAGATTCCCCGGCGCCAGGCACCCACCCGACGAGCAGACAAGGAACGAAATTGGCTTACGTGATCGCCCAGCCGTGCATCGGAGAGAAGGACAACTCCTGCGTCGAGGTCTGTCCCGTGGACTGCATCCACCCCACTCCGGACGAGGACGGCTACGAGGCCGCTGAGCAGCTCTTCATCGATCCCGACGAGTGCATCGACTGCGACGCCTGCGTCGAGGCCTGCCCCGTCGACGCGATCTTCCCCGAGGATCAGGTCCCCGCGCAGTGGACCGACTTCATCGCCAAGAACGCCGCGCACTTCGCCTCCTGAGCAGGCGCCGTCCCGGGGGCTGAAGTCGGCGCCCTGAACCGCATCGGCAGGGAGAACCCCGAGGTCGTGCGACACGAGGTGCTGGGCTTTCGCCCTGTTCTCGTGCTGCGTCACACCAATCTGGGGCTTCGCGCTCGCCTGCTTGGTTGCGGACCGAAGCGCCGCGCGGGGGCTCACTCAGCGGTGACCTTCACCGATCGGCCCTTCGGCGGACCCTCCCGACAGACGATCCTCAAGAAGACCGGGCTCCTCGTTGGCGCGTTGTTCGTCATCTCGGCCATGGTCGCTGGATGCGGGAACGATCATCCGGACGACGAGCCAGCCTCCGTCCCGTCCGATGTCCCCAGGGGCAGCTTCTACCTTGGGGAGAGCTTCGGCCGCTATCCCCTGACCGAGGTGATGACGCCACCAACCACCTCGTTCTCATCGTTCATCTACGGAAGCTGCGTGCCCCCGGCGCCCGAAGGCGGGTGCGCGCCGCCGCTCGAGGTGCAGAGCTGGAGCCTTTGCGCTCGGCCCCCACAACGGCCGGCTCGCGCGCTCGAAACGCATAGGGGCGCGCTGGTTGGGCGCAGCGGTGGCGGGCTCGAGGTCTATACGGGCGAGTCCACGATCGTCATCTTCGGACGACCCGGAGAGACCTCCCAAGCCTTGGACGAACTCCGGCCGGTGGGAGCAGACGAACCACCTGCGAGGTTCGAGACCCCACAGCTCAACGCCTGCTGAGAGGCCCCAGTCGGCTCGACCTCACCAGCTAGCCAGGTCGAGGCTCCACGCGTTGCGGCCGAGAGCGCGTACATCGAGCTCGCGGAGGACGTCGAGCGCTCACGACGAGTGAATCCTTCTCGATGACGTCAAAGAAGGAGTAGCCCGTGCGCATCGCCGACTCGGGTCACTCGTTCAGTGGCTTGAAATCCGGGATCGGCTCGGTGCTGGGGGCGCCCACTCCGCCCACTCGGCCCTCGTCCTGCTCGAGCACGCCGCACGCGGTTCAGTCGAGGGGCGAGACCGCCCCAAAGCCAGGGTGCCCTTCAGGCCAGCCGATGTCTGAGTTCCCGCGCTCGATGACCCAGTCGAGCAACCAAACGGGAGCGTCTTTGGCTCCGGACTCCAGTAGATCCCAGCGCTCCTCGTAAGGAGTGATCTCGTCGTAGCCGATCGCCCGCACGTTTGAATCCTGGCGCTTCCTACCTCCTCTGCCAGGGGCCGCCAACCACGCCCGATGACCCACGTAGACGATGGCGGCGACGATGTTGGTCGGAACGATGAAGAAGCGCGGTCGCTCGCCAGGCTCTCGCAGAGCGACGAAGATGAACCACTCCGTCCACTGCTTGGCTGGCGCTTCAGCCTTCGGGCCGAGACGGAACGCATTGTTCGGATTCGCCGTCTTGACCTGGACCGCAATGACGTCCCTGGTCTCGGAGTGCTGAGCCATGATGTCGGTGCGCTCGATACCGCGCGGCGTGATGCTCGGAACCCATTTCCGGCGAGCAAGCTCACCAGCGACGAAGAACTCACCGGCGGATCCGGTCAACTGGGTATCAGCGCGTGCCACCCTCTGGCCTAGCCGCCTGGGTTGAGGTAGGCGGACAACTCTGCGATCGAATCGGCCTGTCCGCCCTGCTCGCGACGGATCTGGGCCTCTGTCACGGGCTTCTCGGCCGGCGCCGGCGCCTGCTCCTCAGGTGCCTGCTCAACCGGCTCCTTCATCCGGGGTGCTTTCGGCCTCGGCGGCTGCAGATCCTGAACGAGGTCGCGGTAGAAGTCCATCGTCTGGCGGCGGGTCTCGGCGACGAAGCTGCCTTCGGTGCGGCCCTTCTTCTTGCCCATCACCCGCGAGAGCGTCAGCACGAAGGCCCGCGGCTCCCGCTTCGGGTCATCAGCCAGCAGCAGCTTCGCCGGCTCATCCCGGCAGTCGCGTAGCAGCTCGGATTCGGTGCCGCGGCGCTGGGCGAAGAGGACGTCAATCCGGAGATCATCCGGCGCCTCCTTGAGCTGCCGCAGGATCCAGTTGATCCGCGCCTTCGGCTGCTGCACATCCTTCGGCGCATCCAGCGCGACGCTGGTGCCAACCCGCCCCGAGGCGAGGTTGGCCTCCACTGTCACTGGCCCGACCGCATCCGGAACTTTGAAGGAGCCGCGCAGCACACCCTCGGCGGCCAGCACCTGAACCGCGTCGCCGAGCCGGTCGGCGGCGCCCTTGCCGCGCGACTTCAGATGCTGGACAGTGACGCCGAGTTCCTGGCTCAGGTGTAGGCAGAGGTATTCGATGAACTGCTCCCACCGAGCCGCGATGGTCCTCGCCGCCGGGTCCCCAGCTCGCAGTGTCCCCATCCGGGCCGCTTCTCGGACGCCGACCCACTCCGGGCCCATGCCCTCGAAGCCGCTGGCGCCGGAGCGCTCGTCATCCAGGTAGCGGATCAGCTCGCCCAGAATCCAGGCCTGATCCGGATCAGCGATGCCACGGAAGCGGTGCTGGACGATCGCCTCGGTCAGGACCTTCCACCAGGAGACGTGGCGGACGGTGAGCTTGCCGACGCGGCGCCGGTCGACCTCATACGGCAGGTCCTCGGGGTCGGGCAGGATCTCGTTGGAGATGGTCATCAGCCCGTCGAAGCCGTGCGTGCGCGCCATCGACAGGTAGCGATCGACCTGGGAAGCGTCGAGGACCGCCTTGCCGGTCTTGACCTCGACCAGGCAGGACCAGCGGGTCTTGCCGCGCTCGACGATGATTGCGCCGTCAGGGATGTG
>CAZXKG010000070.1:0-14077 GCA_964641695.1 uncultured Conexibacter sp. | reverse complement strand
GTCTCGGAGCTGAAGAAGAAGACGTCCTCGCCGTCGTCGGAGTTGTCGACGTAGGAGGAGCCCTGCGGACCGGCGCCGGAGGAGACCAGCCGGACTTCGCCGGCCTCGAGGTCGTACTCGTAGACATCCAGCTTGCCGTTGACGTCCTCGGGAGCGAGCCTCCGTTTCGTCTGGAAGAAGACGTGGCTTGCGTCGGCCGTGATGTTGCGGCCACGGTCGGGCAGGGGCAGCCCCCAGAACGGCGGGGCTTCCTGAATCGCGGAGCTGTCCCGCACCGAGCTCAGCATCGCCTCGTCCGGGGACCCCAGTGCAGGATCAGGCGGGCAGGAAGCGCAGGCGATCTCACTCGAGGCGTGGTCGTAGAGGTAGATCTGGCGGAGCCCGCCGTTGTTGAAGCCGCTGAGTTGGGCGCGCGCCTCGAAGACAAGTCGGCCGCCGTCCTCGGTGAGGCGGACCGGTCGCAGCGTCTCCTGGCTGCCCCGAAATTGGGGCATCGCAGAGGTGTTAGTCGAGTTCGCGTCCGCGACGGCCAACGTTGCCACCAACGCGGTGCTTCCCGCTCGGTGCACGTACAGGTTCGGCTGCCCCGCGACTGCCCCGGCGTCGAGCTGCTCGGGCGAGATGAAGTAGGCCGTCGAGCCGTCGGGAGAGGCGACCACCGGCGAGACCGCGCATCCGGAGACCCCGTAGGCGGCACCGCAGGCGGTGGCCTGCCCATCGCTTGGGGCACCTGGTGCCGCCTTGCTGGCCAGCTCCAGGTCCTCTGCGTCCACGTCGAAGCGGTAGAGGTCGATCTGGTTGTCGCTGTCTTCGAGCGTGAGCTGCTGCGGGGTGGTGAAGTAGACCGCGGAGCCGTCGGCGGCGATCGACTCGAGCGAGGTGATCTCGACCTGGGTGCTGCCCACCCCCGGCTCGGGATCGTTGGCGACGATCGTCCGGCCCTGATCGCGCAGGCGCACGTGGATGTAGCGCGGGCTGCTTGGGGCAGGCGCCGGCCGTGCGGCGATGAAGGCGACGCGCCGACCATCATGATTGACCAGAGGGGCGGGCGAGGAGGGAAGACGATTGATGTCCGCGGCGTCCAGCACGGAATCGTCCTCGAGGACCGAGATCGGCTCAAGACCTGCGGGACCAGGGGTTACGAGGGGTCCGGCTGCAGGATTGCCGGTTCTGAGGATCGGCATGCGGCCGTCACCCGAGAACGCGGCGGCGTCGGATCCGTCAGTGGGCAAGGGGCGCTTCGCCAGCCAAGTGAAGATGCCATCGGGCTCGCGCGCGTAGATGTCGCCCCCATTGCCGGGATCGTCGGGGTCCAGCCGAGCACCCATGGGATGGCCCGAGATCGAGGCTACGTTGAAGTACCCGCGAGAGAGATCCTCTGAGAACCGAACGGCTTGCGCGGTGTCGACGAGGCTGCCCGGAATGCCGGCGTAGGTCTGCGTCCAGCCGTTCTCGCTGCGTTCGGCGAGATAGGTCGGGTCGGTGCGATCCATCGGAGTTCCCGGGACGCCGGCCGAGAAGGTCGTGAAGACGACGCGCTCGCCATCTGGAGAGGCGGGATGGTTGCTGCGCTGAATCGTGCCGGTTGCGGCGTACATCGCCTTGTGAACGACGTAGGTCCCGCCCATATCGGGATGCGTGACCAGCTCATACCCACGCCCGTCGGCAGCCGCCGAGGCGGGTATGGAGAGGGCTGCAACGGCGAACGCCGCGGCCATGACGTCAAGAGCGACAAACCGTAGGACTTGGGAAGCGCTCACGCCCTTGCGCGCGCCAACGATCGCCTCAGAACGTCGAAGCAGTCGGCGGATGCGGGCGAAAGGGCTTGAATATGCGCTCACCTGTGTCTCCTGGTTGTCGGAGTCATGCGGTGAAAGGTCTGTTCCAACCGCATAACTTCTAGTTCAAGTTGATGTGGGCACAGAAACGGCTTGAGAAATGGGGTTCTGGTGTGATGTGCGTTCCCGCACGCTGCTCGGAGGTGTGCGGGAGCGTGCGTTTCGCGAGGTATGTGAAACGCGGTGTACGCGAGGGCTGTCAATGGGCGACGCCGCTCGCGCTGGGTTGGTGGAGAGGAGGCGATCAGGCCGGCCCGGCGTTCGGCGCCGCGACAGGCGCCGTGAATCAGGTGACGGGCTCCAAGTACACGCTGTTACTTGAAACCCACACCTGCCGCCCACGGTTCACTCCCTGCCTGATAGTTGGGGGTTGCACGCGATGGACAGCGCCGTCTATAGTGCCGCCGGCTCGCAGGGTCAGGAGAGCTTCGAGGCGATCACATCGATCGCCGAGCAAGGGTTCCGGATCCGGTGGAGGTGCTGAAGGATCGAAGATCTGATCGTCTCGGAGCCAAGGAGAGATCAACCGCCGTGAACACCGCGTTCTACGGCACCCCGACAACTTGAACTAGAAGTTGTCGCCCGGCTCTCAGCGACCTGGCTGCACGACGGGTCGTTCAGCCGCGATCCGGCCCGCAGGTGTGGCCCGCCAGCTTGATCAGGTAGGCACGCAGACGATCCCGCTCGGCGCTGGTCAGCGGCGCGAGCATCTCGGCGTCGGAAGCCTGGACGGCGGTCTCGGCCTCGGCGAGGCGCCGGAGACCGTCGTCGGTCAGCTCGAGCAGGTAGCGCCGCCGGTCCTCGGGATCGCGACGACGGATCAGCGCGCCGCTGGACTCGAGCTCGTCGATCAGGGCGACCAGGTTGCTGGCGTGGATCCGCAGCGCCCGTCCGAGCTCCTGCTGGGAGATCGGGCCGACCTCGTAGAGATGACGGAGGACCACGAACTCGGGCGCTCTCATCCCGAGCGTGGAGAGCGCGTCCCCGAGCCCCTCCCCCGACGCCCGCGAGATCCGGAACAGCAGCGCTCCGCAGCTCGGAGCCGCGCCGGGCACCGCGACGGAACGGCCCTTCGCCGGTGCCGCCGCCAGCCTCATCGTCTTGGTCCGCTGCACGCCCACACGCCGAGAATAGCGGCAAGTGCTGCGGATTCATAATCGTTGTGATTCATAACTATTGGTGATACGCTGCTATTCCGTGTGGTCGGGGCTGGATGCCGCCGGCCCGACTGCGAGTAGACCGAAAGGAACCGACTCGATGGAAGCCAACAACGTCAAGACCTCCCTTCCCCTGATCCCGCTGGACGAGATCGTCGTCTTCCCCGGGATGAACTTGACGCTCGCCGTCGACGCCGGGGCCGAGGAAGAGGTCCTACTCGTCCCGCGCACCGAAGACGGCTACGCGTCGGTCGGCACCGTCGCCCGCGTCGGCGAGAAGATCAACCTGCCCGGCGGCGCCACCGCGACCGCCCTCGAAGGTCTGCACAGAGCCAGCGCCGGCACGGCGCGCACCGACCTCAACGGCACCCTCCGCGTCGAGGTGACTCCGCACGAGGATCCGACCGAGCGCGACGACGAGGTCCGGGAGCTGGAGCGGGAGTACCGCGCGATCGTCGAGGAGATCCTCGACCTGCGCAGCGCCGATGATCGGATCCGCGCGTTCCTGCGCTCGATCTCCGAGCCGGGCGCGCTGGCGGACACCGCCGGCTACTCACCCGATCTGAGCTTCGAGCAGAAGGTCGAGCTGCTGGAGAGCGTCGACGTGCGCGCGCGCCTGCGCCTGTCGGTCGAGATGCAGCGCGAGCGGCTCGCCGAGCTCCAGGTCCGCAGCCGGATCCGCGACGACGTCCAGAGCGGCGCCGAGAAGCAGCAGCGCGAGTACTTCCTGCGCAAGCAGCTGGAGTCGATCCAGAAGGAGCTGGGCACCGACGACGAGTCGGTCGTCGAGGAGTACCGGGCCAAGATCGAGGAGTCGGGCATGCCCGACGACGTCCGCGAGCAGGCCGAGCGCGAGCTCGGGCGCCTGGAGCGGATGGGCGACGCCTCCGGCGAGTCCTCGATGCTGCGCACCTACCTGGACTGGCTGGTCTCGATCCCCTGGGGCGAGCGCTCCGAGGAGCGCTTGGATCCCGCCTACGCGCGTGAGGTCCTGGACGCCGACCACGCAGGCCTCGACGACGTCAAGGAGAGGATCACCGAGTACATCGCGGTCCGCAAGCTGCGCGTCGAGCGCGGGCTGGACGAGGAGGGCACGGACGCGGAGGCCTCCTCTGACGACGCAACCGAGAAGGCAACCGAGGATGAAGGAGAGGGCAAGCGCTCCAAGCGTCGCGACCGGTCCACCAAGGACCGCTCGGCTTCGGGCGCGATCCTGACCCTGATCGGACCTCCGGGAACCGGCAAGACCTCGATCGGCGAGTCGATCGCCCGCGCGACCGGGCGCGAGTTCGTCCGCATGTCGCTGGGCGGCATCCGCGACGAGGCCGAGATCCGCGGCCACCGGCGCACCTACATCGGCGCGCTGCCGGGCCGTCTGGTCCGGGCGCTCCGCGACGCGGGGACGATGAACCCGGTGATCATGCTCGACGAGGTCGACAAGGTCGGCGCCGACTGGCGCGGCGACCCCAGCTCGGCGCTGCTCGAGGTGCTCGACCCGGCGCAGAACCACTCCTTCCGCGACCACTACCTCGACGTGGAGCTGGACCTCTCCGAGGTCCTGTTCATCGCGACCGCGAACGTCGCCGAGACGATCCCCGGCCCGCTGCTGGACCGGATGGAGGTCGTCGGCTTCGACGGCTACACGACCGACGAGAAGGTCGCGATCGCCCGTGGCTACCTGTGGCCCAGGCAGCTCGAGCGCAACGGCCTGCGCTCCGACGAGGTCGAGATCGAGGACGAGGTCCTGCAGCTGATCGTCACCGAGTACACCCGCGAGGCGGGCGTGCGAGGGCTCGAGCGGGAGCTCGGCAAGGTCCTGCGGAAGACCGCGACGCAGATCGCGAGCCGCACCAAAGGCGACGAGGAGGTCGTGAAGGTCGACGTCGATGCCGTGCGCGACGCCCTGGGGCGCCAGCGGCACTTCCAAGAGGCCGCCGAGCGGACGGCGATCCCCGGCGTGGCGACCGGCCTCTCGGTAACCGGCGCCGGCGGCGACGTCCTCTTCATCGAGACGACGTCGATGCCCGGCTCGGGTGGCGAAGGCAAGCCCGGGTTCGTCCTGACCGGACAGCTCGGCGACGTGATGAAGGAGTCGGCGCGGATCGCCCTCTCCTACGTCCGCGGCCACGCCGAGGCGCTCGGCATCGACCCCGAGAAGCTCGAGGGTCGCGAGTTCCACGTGCACGTCCCGGCGGGAGCGATCCCGAAGGACGGGCCGAGCGCGGGGATCACGATCACGACGGCGCTGACATCGCTGCTGACCGGACGACCGGTCAAGCACACGGTCGGGATGACCGGCGAGGTGACGCTGCAGGGACGGGTTCTGCCGATCGGCGGACTCAAGCAGAAGATCCTCGCAGCCCACGCCGCCGGCCTGACCGACGTGATCATCCCCGAGCGCAACCGCGGCGACCTCGACGACGTCCCCGAGGAGGTCCGCGAAGCGATGCGGTTCCACCCGGTGATGGGCGTCGACGAGGTGCTGGAGCTGGCCCTGGAGCCGGAGCCGGTCCCGGCGGTCGCGTAGCGCAGGTCGAGTCGCCGCCGCACTGAACCTGAGCCGGCCCTGGGTCGGTTCAGGTTCAGTCGGCGGCGGCGGTGTTCGCCGAAGCTGCGAGCGCTGGAAGACCTCCTCGCTCAGTCCTCCTCGCGCCTTCCCGCCCGGCGCACGCCGGCGGAGAGGGTCACGAAGACCGCGCTGAGCAGGGTCCCGACCGCGGGCAGGGCCATCAGCATCTCCTCGACCGGAACGGGGCCGATGTGGGCGATCAGGCCGATCATGCCGCGACCTCGCCTCTCATCCTCTGCCGCAGAAGCTCCGTAGCCCCCTCGTCGACGCTCAGCGACTCGTCCTCGAGGCTGCCGGCGAGGACGACGCCGTAGACGTCGCGGGCGCGCTGCTCGCTCTCGTAGCCGTCGTAAACGTCCAGCAGGACCCGCGCGGGATCGCGCTCGAGCGGCAGGCCGTAGCCACCGCCGCCGTTGTCGATCGCCCGGATCCGCTGGCCCGGCTGCAGGACCGTCTGGGTCACCCCGGGCACCACCTCCTCGGAGCCGTCGGCTTCGATCAGGAACGTCGCCCCGGCGAGTCCCGGCTCGCCGCCGTGGACGCCGTCGGGCGGGTTCTGCTGACCGTCCGCCATCACCGCGAGGTCCATCTGCTCGAAGCGGGGCCCGAAGATCGTCTCCTCGCCCGGCCCGCCACGGAACCGGCCGGCGCCGCCGGAGCCGGGGATCAGCCGCACCGCGTCGACCTGGATCGGGTACTTCGCCTCGAGCACCTCGACGCTGTCGCGCAGCAGCATCCCGTGGCCGCCCGTGGACCCGGCGTTGACCCACCCGTCCCAGGAAGGCCCGGCCGGACCGCCGGAGGAGCTGGTGAAGAGCTGGTTGACGTAGGGCGTGCCGAACCGCCGGTCCTTGCCCGCGATCACCCCCCAGCCGGCCGACATGCCGAGCCCGGCGCCGGCCAGCCCATGCCCGTCGCCGAGCTTCGCGAACGCCAGGTAGACGGCGATCGTCGCCCGGCACATCAGGTTCGTCGTCGCCACCGAGCAGCTGTGGGGGAAGGTCGGCCGCCCGATCGCCGAGCCGTCGCGCAGGAGCACGTCGATCCGGCGGAAGCTGCCCTCGTTCACGGGGATCCGCTCCGGCACGCAGTTGAGCGCGCCCTGGATCGCGGGTACCCGCGCGGTCGTCTCCGAGAGGTTGAGGCCGCAGTCGACGCAGTCGCCGTTCTTGGTCAGATCGACCGTGATCCTGGCCGCCTCGGGATCGACGGTGACCGCCGCCGTGACCTCGAACCCGTCCGGGAGGATCCCCTCGATCGGGTCGTGCCAGACGCTCGCCTCGGCGGAGCCGGCGGGAAGCCGCCTGATCGCCTCGGCCATCATCTCCTCGCCGTAGTCGACCCACCAGGCGAGGTGCTCGAGCACGGTCTCGACGCCGTACTTCTCGCAGATCTCCTGGAGCCGGCGCTCGGCGAGCCGCGCGGCGCCGATCTGGGCCTGGTAGTCGCCGTACCACTGGTCGGGGACGCGGATCCGGCGCCGGCAGAGCGTGATGATGTCGTCGATGTCCTCGTAGTCGCGCTGGACCTGGGTGGCGGTGAAGATCAGCGCCCCCTCGTTGTAGACGTCCACGGCAGTGGGCACGTAGGTCGAGGGAACGCGGTTGCCGATGTCGGCCTGATGCGCAAGCACGCACGTCGTGAAGGTGTGCTTGCCGTCGACGAAGACCGGCACCATCACGACGACGTCGGCGGGGTGGGTCGCGCCCTCGTAGGGATCGTTGTGCAGGAAGGCGTCGCCCTCGGCGAGGTCCGGGTGGCGCTCGTTCAACGACCTGCACTGCGTACCCGACCCGAGCAGATGGGCGGGCAGGGAGTTGGCGACCGACAGCAGCGAGCCGTCGGCGGTCAGGATCCCGCCCGAGAAGTCCCGGGCGACGGCGATCAGCGCCGAGCGCGCGCAGCGCATCAGCGAGTCGTTCATCTCCCGGTTGATCGAGCGGACCCGGTTGGCGATCACCGACGCGAGCACCGGGTCGATCGTCCCGCCGCCGGCCTTCGAGAACGTCTGGTTGCTCATCTCCGCTCCCTGCTCCCTTCTCACTCGCCGCGACCTTGGCCGCGCCGCACCGACACCAGGTAGTTGTCGTTGACGGTGACCTTCGCCGAGCTCTGCGGGTCGAGCACCAGCGTGCTGGTCGGACCGACGACGATCGCCGGTCCCTCGATCACCGCTCCCTCCACGACCGTCTCGTCCTCGTAGATCGGGGTCTCGACGCGGCCGCCGTCGAACCAGGCCGGACGCGTGGCGACGGGCTCGGGAGCCGAGGCGGAGGCCGAGCGGTCCGCGTCGTCGTCGAGGCGCGGAAGCTCGCCGGTCACCCGCCCCATCCAGTTGATGAACTCGATGTCGTTGGCGTCGTCGGCGAAGGAGAAGATCCGGCGGTGCATCTCGTGGAAGGCCTCGATCAGCGCCTGCACCGCCGCGTCGTCACCGACCCGCTCCCCGGGTAAGACGACCGCGACCTCCCAGACCTGCCCGGCATAGCGGGCCTCCGTGCGGAACTCCTTGCGCCAGGTCGTGCCGGCGTGGCCCTCGGCGACGGACACGAACTCGTCGAGCTCGCCCTCGATCTCGTCGAGCACGGCGTTGACGGCATCGCGGTCGAACGTGCTCGAGCGGGTGATCAGACTCGATCCGTGCTCGAAGGTGACGTCGGAGAACTGCATCCCACAGGCGCTCAGCGCCCCGGCCGCGCGCGGCACGAGGAGCTGCTCGATACCCACCTCGCGGGCGATCGGCACGATGTTGAGCCCGGCGGCCCCGCCTCCAGCCACCAGCAGGTTCTCCCGCGGGTCGAGCCCGACGTTGAGGGTGAGCTCGCCGATCGCGTCGATCATCGACTCGTTGGCGAGGGTCATGATCCCCGCCGCGGTCTGCTCGAGGCCGAAGCCGAGAACCTCGGCGATCCCGCCCACGGCATCTCTCGCCGCCCGCTCCGAGAGCTCCATGCGCCCTCCCAGGAAGTGGTCCGGCTGCAGGTAGCCGAGAACCAGCGCGGCGTCGGTGACGGTCGGCTCCTGCCCGCCGTTCTGGTAGCAGGCCGGCCCGGGATCGGCCCCCGCGCTCTCGGGGCCGACCCGCAGCAACCCGCCGGAGTCGACGTGGGCGATCGAGCCGCCGCCGGAGCCGATGCTGCGGATGTCGACGGTCGAGGTCGCGATCAGCTCTCCCGTCCCGACCGGACCCAGCCAGGTGTCCCGGGTGAAGACGATCTCGTCGTCGCGGACCAAGCCGACGTCGAAGGTCGTGCCCCCGGTGTCGCAGACGATCACGTCCCGGGCCAGGTTCTCGATGCGAGCGAAGGCTCGGCCCGCCACCGGTGCCATCGCCGGTCCCGACTTGAGCAGGTAGACCGGCCGCTCGGCGGCCTGGGCGATCGAGACGCAACCCCCGGCCGACGTGCTGACCAGGATCGGGCCCGAGTAGCCCCAGGCGCGTAGCTCGGTCTCGAGCTCGCCCAGGCTGCGCTGGACCAGCGGCTTGAGCGAGGCGTCGATCGCGGCCGCCGAGGCGCGCCGGTACTCGCGGACGATCCGGAGCAGGCGATGGGAGAGCGTGTAGGGAACGCCGGGCAGCTCACGCTCGATCAGCTCGCCGATCCGCAGCTCGTGGTCGGGGTTGACCACCGACCACAGCAGGCAGACGGCGACGGCCTCGAAGTCCCGCTCCCTGAGCGTCTTCAGCGCCTCGACGACCGCCTCCTCGTCGAGCGGGCGGACGACGTCCCCCTCCGAGGAGATCCGCTCGTCGAGCTCGAACGTGCGATGCCGGGGGATGTAGGGGCGTGGGTACTCGACGTCGAACTCGAACAGCAGCTCGTCGGGGCGCCCGCCCTCCCTGAACAGGAGGATGTCGGCGAATCCGCTCGTGACCAGGAGGGCCGTCTTCGCCGTGCGGCGCTGGACCAGGGCGTTGACCGCGTGGGTCGTGCCGAAGACGAGCCGATCGGTGCGCTCGAGCAGCCGCTCGAACCCGATTCCGAGGTTCAGGGCGGCGTTCTCGACCGCCGCCCTGAAACCGAGCTCGAGCTGCTCCGCCGTGGTCGGCGCCTTGCCCACGGCTACGAGCTCGTTGCCGAGCTCGATCACCGCGTCCGTGAACGTCCCGCCGGTGTCGACGGAGATCCGGTAGCCGCCGCTGGAGTCAGTCATGTGCGCTCCTCATAGGAGCAGATCGGCGACGCCGAGGACGAGCGTCAGAGACGATCGATCAGCTCGACGCGTCCCCATAGGAGCGCTGGACCTTCCCACGCCCCTCGACCGGGAAGTCCTCGCGGAGCCAGTACTCCCAGCCACCGATCATCTCCTTGACCGGACGACCCAGCTCGGCGAGGGCGACCGCGGCCTGGGTGGAGCCGTTGCACCCGGGCCCCCAGCAGTAGGTGACCACGGTGCCGTCGGGCAGGTCGGCGACGGTCTCGGCGTTGATCTCGTCGAAGGGGAGGTTGATCGCTCCCGGGATGTGTGACTTCTTGTAGGCGCCCTCGGAGCGAACGTCGAGGACGACCAGCCCCTGCACGTTCGCCTGCTGGTCCTCGTAGACCTCGGAGGGGTCCGTCTCGAAGCTCCGCCTCGCCTGGAAGTGGCTCAGCGCCTCCTCCGATGCCGCGGCGGGAACCTTGTCCACTAGCCCCGTTTTCGTCTCAGCCATTGATGCTCCTCTTCGATGATCCGTGTTCTTGTTCGATCGGTTGAGTTGATTGCGTCGTCCAGCGGACGACTCGGCCCGCGCACGCTGTCGACGTCACTTCTCGGTCAGCCGCACGGCGGGCCGCTACCGAGGGGCACTACCCGCAGTGTGTGCGCTCGGTCGCCTCCGCCTCACGACCAGCGGGTGGTGACGACCTGCTGGCGGGTGAAGAACTTGACGCCCTCGGGGCCGTACATGTGCGTGTCGCCGAACAGCGAGCTCTTCCACCCGCCGAAGGAGGACCAGGCGACCGGAACCGGGATCGGCACGTTGACTCCGACCATCCCGATCCCGCACTCGAGCTGGAACCTGCGGGCCGCCCCACCGTCACGGGTGAAGATGGCGGTTCCGTTACCGAAGCGGTTCTCCCTGACGAGCCCCGTGGCCTCCTCGAGCGAGTCGACGCGCATGACTCCGAGCACCGGGCCGAAGATCTCGTCGTCGTAGGCGTCCATCCCCGGCGCCACGCCGTCGATCAGCGTCGGACCCAGGAAGAACCCCGGCTCGGAGGCGCATTCCGCCTCACGCCCGTCGAGCACCACCTGGGCGCCGTTCTGGCCGGCGCCCTCGATGTAGGAGGCGACGCGGTCGCGGTGGGCCTCCGTGATCAGCGGGCCCATCTCGACGCCGTCCTGCTCTCCCGGCCCGACCGGGACGGCGAGGGCGCGCTCCCTGATCGCGGCGATCAGATCGTCGGCGACCTCGTCGACCGCGAGGATCACCGAGACCGCCATGCACCGTTCTCCGGCGGCGCCGTAGCCGGCGGCGATGGCCGCGTCGGCGGCGGCGGCGACGGCGGCGTCGGCGAGGACGACCATGTGGTTCTTCGCACCGCCGAGCGCCTGCACGCGCTTGCCGGCCGCCGCGCCCCTCGCGTAGACGATCTGGGCGACCGGGGTCGAGCCCACGAAGCTCACCGCGGCGATCCCGGGATGGTCGATGATCGCCTCCACCACCGGTCGGTCACCGTGCACGACGTTGATCGCGCCGGCGGGCAACCCCGCCTCGATCAGCAGCTCAGCCATCCTGGTCGGCGCGGAGGGGGCGCGCTCGGAGGGCTTGAACACGACCGCGTTGCCGCAGGCGATCGCGTTCGCCAGCATCCAAAGGGGCACCATGACGGGGAAGTTGAAGGGGGTGATCGCGCCGACCACGCCCAGCGGCGCGCGGACGGAGTGGACGTCGATCCCGTTGGCGACGTTCGAGCTGTGCGTGCCCTGGAGCATCTGCGGGATCCCACAGGCGAACTCGACCGACTCGATCCCGCGGCCGACCTCTCCGAGCGCGTCGGCGTGGGTCTTCCCGTTCTCCTGGACGATCAGAGCGGCCAGCTCGTCGGCGTGCTCGAGCAGCGCGCTGCGGATCTCGAACATCACCGAGGCCCGCTTGGAGAGCGACGTGCTCCCCCAGGTCTCGGCGCCTTCGCCGGCTGCGGCGACGGCGCGATCGACCGCGTCCGCGCTCGCGAACGGCAGCTGGTCGACCTCCTCTCCGGTGGCCGGGTTGTAGACGGGACCGTGCCCGCCGGTTGCGTCGTCGTCGGCCTCGCCGGCGATCAGGTGGTGTGTATGTGAAGTGGTGGTGATCACTGATTCTCCCAGTAGCGAACCCACACCGTAGGTCCGTCACTGGTTCAGGTAAAGACCCAGCACCGCCGTTTCTTTCGGTACCAGTAGTGGCTGTGATCGAGGGTCTGGTACCTGGGTGCTCCGCCGCGCTGGACCCACTCGAAGGGCTCGCCGGCAGGGCTTCGGCGCGGCGCGGCGCGGCCGTCACCTCAGAGCAGCCGTCGGATGATGTTCCAGTAAGAGCCCAGCGCCCGGTTCAAGGCCGGGGAGCGACCGGCGCGCCCGAAGTAGATGCTGTCGAGCTCGGCGGTGAGGTGGTCGGCGAACGCCCCCGACGCCGAAGCGGGCACCTGCCGCTGGATCCGGCGCCGCTCCGAGAGCAGACGTGGGAGCCACGCGGCGACGTCCGCCCAGGCGCGCAGCTTCTGCGGCAGCCAGCCGCCGGCGGCGGCGGCGGGCAGCAGCGCCAGCTCGGTCGCGATCAGCGCCGGCAGGAGGAGGAGGAGCAGACGGCCCGGGTAGGTCCTGACGATCGTCGCCCAGCGGTTCCGCTCCAGGTAGCGCCACTTGGCGGCCCCCTTGTCGAACTCGTACTCGTGGTCGGAGACGGCGCGCGGCTCGATCCCGACCGTGGCTCCGGCGAGGCGCAGGCGCAGGCTCAGGTCGGTGTCCTCGTGGTAGAGGAAGTAGGGCTCGCTGAAGCCGCCGACCCCCTCCCAGGCCTCCGACCGGACGGCCAGGCAGGCGCCCGAGGCGAAGGCGACCTCACGCGGCGCCGCGGGTGCGGCAGCGCGGGGAAGGCCGGCGCCCCCGGCCCAGGCGATCCCCGTGAAGTGGATGACCCCACCGGCGCTGTTCAGCGTCTCGCCCCCCCTGTCCGTGACCAACCCCTGCCATGCCGCCCAGTCGCGCTGCTCGGTCAACGGGAGCTCGATCGCGTCGCGGAACCCGGGCGTGACGACGTTGTCGGGGTTGAGGAAGAGCAGGAGGTCGCCACTCGCGTGAGCTGCGCCCAGGTTGCACGCGGCCCCGAAACCGAGGTTCCGCCCGGTCTCGATCAGCGTCGCCGTGCCGACGTGCTCCTCGACCACCGCCGTGGTCCCGTCGTCGGAGGCGTTGTCGCAGACGATCAGCTCGTCGTCGTCGCGAAGCTCGGCGACGATCGCGGGCAGCGAGCGCCGCAGCTCCCCCGCGGAGTTGTGGGCGACGACGATCACCGAGAGCCGCGCCGGGCCCCGTGAGAGCGGCGACTTCTGCGGCGAGCTCATCACGCCACGATGCTAGATGGTCGGATGTGGATCGGGCGCGCGTGCGGCGGTGTCTGCAGGCGGCGCCCGAGCCCGCACGCGGTCGCGGCGGACGCTGGGTGCCACCCGCAGAGACGCTGCGGGAAACTACCCATGTCGCGCAGGATGCCGCGGATATATTCGTCCTACGCCGCCCCACGGACGAGAGGGCCAGATGAGGTCAGTGCCAGAACTCCTCGACCACCCCCGGCCCGTCGGCCGGGATCGTTGATGTCCGATCGCAACGAGCTGCTCCGCGCCCGGCGGTTCTTCGCCCCCGAGCTCTCCGCCGACGGCTGGAACCAGCGCTCCTACCGGCCGCGCGGCTGGGAGCAGGCATACCGCGACCGCTGGCAGCACGACCGCGTCGTCCGCTCGACGCACGGGGTCAACTGCACCGGCTCCTGCTCGTGGAAGATCCACGTCAAGGACGGGCTGGTCACCTGGGAGACCCAGCAGACCGACTACCCGAGCAACGGCACCGAGACGCCCGACTACGAGCCGCGCGGCTGCCCACGCGGGGCCTCGTTCTCCTGGTACGTCTACTCGCCCCTGCGGCCCAAGTTCCCCTACGCTCGCGGCGAGCTCCTGAGCATGTACCGCGAGGCGCGAGCGCGCCTGGGCGACCCGGTCGAGGCCTGGGCGTCGATCGTCGAGGATCCGGAGAAGGCCCGCGCCTACAAGTCGCGGCGCGGCAAGGGCGGCTTCATGCGCAGCGACTGGGAGGAGGTCAGCGAGCTGGTCGCCGCCGCGCACGTGCACACGATCCGCCGCTACGGACCCGACCGGATCGTCGGCTTCTCACCGATCCCGGCGATGTCGATGGTCTCCTACGCCGCCGGCACCCGCTTCCTCTCGCTGATCGGCGGCGTCCCGCTCAGCTTCTACGACTGGTACGCCGACCTGCCGCCCGCCTCGCCGCAGGTCTGGGGCGATCAGACCGACGTCCCCGAGTCCGCCGACTGG
>CAZXKG010000069.1:0-14106 GCA_964641695.1 uncultured Conexibacter sp. | reverse complement strand
CCGTGAACTTCCCAATCAAGTTCACGCCCACCTCACAAACGGCATGCCCATGCAGTTCCTGCGTGGTGGCGGTGCTCCCGCACGCAGCGCGGTTCGTGCGGGGATGGCCTCAGGTCGCCGTCAGGCAGAGGCTTGAGACGGAGTCCCGATCTGAGCGGTCCAACCAGTTGAGGGTGTGGGAGTCAGCCCGGCCTGCATGCCGCAGATAGCCACGTTCATCGTGGACATCGGCGTTCATCTGCGAGCAAGCCCCAGGCAAAGCCCCATTTCTGGTGGCGACGGTTGGGACTTGCGTCTCATGGACGAGCGTGTCTATGATGCCGCCGGCTTTTGGGGACGAGGGTTCTCTCGGCGCTCGATGAGCGACACGAGAGTCGGACGTTCTCCCCGGGAGCCGAAGAGTTGGAAGTGGCGCGATCGACGCGCCTAAAGGCGAAGGGCGTGAACTTGATTGGGAAGTTCGCGCCCTCGGTCGTTCAGGGCGGCGTTTTCTCCGTTACGAGGAGGCTCTGATCGCGGCCAGGATCGCCTTCACCGACGGCGCCCGGTTGAGGACGAAGAAGTGGATGCCCGGGGCTCCGGCCGCGAGCAGCTCCTGGCATTGGCGCGAGGCGTAGGCGATGCCGAAGGCCCGCTCCTGCTCGGGATCGCCGCCCAGCTCGGCGAGCTGAGCGTCGAGCCTCTCCGGGATCCTCGCCTCGCAGACCTCGCAGAAGCGATGGAGGCCCGCCCTCGAGATGATCGGCAGCACTCCCGGGATCACCGGGACGTCGATCCCGGCTGCCCGCACCCGCTCCAGCCAAGCGAAGTAGACGTCGTTGTCGAAGAAGAGCTGGCTGATCAGGAACTCGGCGCCGCCGTCGACCTTCTGCTTCAGGTAGGCGATGTCGGCCGCCTCCGAGGCGGCATCCGGATGCACCTCCGGGAAGCAGGACGCGCCGATGCCGAACGCGGCGGTTCGCTCGTAGTCGCGGATCAGGGCGGCCAGCTCAGCCGAGCCGTCGAGGCCTCCCTCGGGCGGGACGAAGTCCTTCTCCCCGCGCGGCGGATCGCCCCGCAGGGCCAACACGTTCTCGATCCCGGCGTCGGCGAGCCGACCGAGGATCGCTTCCAGCCCCTCCACCGTCTCCCCGACCACGCTCAGGTGGGCCATCGTCTCGATCCCGTAGTCGCGCTTGATCCGGGTCGTCACCTCGACCGTGCCCTCGCGGGTCGACCCCGCGGCACCGTAGGTCACCGAGACGAAGCCGGGGCCCAGATACCGGAGCTCCTCGACCGCGCTGAAGAGCTGCTCGGTGCCCTCGTCGGTCTTCGGTGGGAAGAACTCGAACGAGAAGCAGGGCTCCGGCCCCCCCAGTAGCTCGGGAATGCGCATCAGAGGATGGTATTGACCCTGTAGTTTTCCCCGCCTATGAGCAGTCGCAAGGAGGAGAAGGAGCGCCTTCGGCAGGAACGGGTCGCAGCCGAGAAGGCAGCATCCGCGTCCGACCGCAAGCGCCTGATCGTCGGATACGTCGTCGCGGGGGTTCTCGTCGTCGCGGTCGTCGTCGGAATCGTGTTCGCCGTCGCGGGAGGTGGTGGCGACGACGGAGGCGGGGACACGTCCGCCCAGGGACCGAACGTCAACACCAGCTTCGGCGGCGTGCTGCCGGACGGGGTCGAGGTCGACGACCGCGAGGGCACGCCCCCTCCCGCGGTCGAGCTCGGTGATCTCGTCGCGGCCGCCCGCGAAGCCGGCTGCGAGCTGCAGCAGGACCTTCCCGACGAAGGCGCCACCCACCTCAACCCCAGCAAGGACGACCTTCCCAAGTACAAGACGAACCCGCCGACCTCCGGCGATCACTACCCCGTTCCGGTCGCTGACGGCGCCTTCCTCGACACGCCGAGCCCGGGCAACTACGTCCACTCACTCGAGCACGGCCGGATCCAGGTCCAGTACAGCCCCGACCTGCCGGAGGAGGACCAGCTGGCGCTCAAGGGCGTCTTCGACGAGAACCGGCCGGGCATGGTCCTGTTCCCCAACCCGGATATCGAGGGCGAGCTGGCGGTCGTAGCATGGACGCAGCTGATGAGCTGCGAGACCTTCGAGGGCGCGGCGACGCTGGACGCGATCCGCGCCTTCCGCAACACGTACCTGGGTCGCGGCCCCGAGGCCATCCCGTACTGATCCCCGGCTTGCGGACGGTTCGGCCTGAGCGATTCGGCCCGGCGCCCAGCGCGACTTCGCCCGAGAAGTCGTGTTGGGCGTAGTGTCGGACCGCTCGTGAAGGAACGCTCACAACCCGCTCGCCCCCTGCGGCGGGGTCGCATCGCCGCCCTCGCGGGGATCGTGCTCGCGGCAGCGCTCGCCTGGCTGGTCGCCCCGGCGCTCTCCAGCGAGCCCTACACACCGGAGGCGGTCGACTTCACGATGCCGATCGGCGGGGTCGAGGAGCTCGACGTCGCGCCGTCCGCCGAGCGCTACGCCGGCGGCGCAGCCGGGCACGCCAGGGGCGAGCGACGCCGGCCCCACGGCCACGAGCACGGTCCGGTCCTCTACCGCACCCCACCCCTGAAGGCGCCGGCCAGGTTCGACCTCGTCGGGGTCGCAGGCGGCAAGGGCCCGTTCGAGTACCGCGTTCGCGAGGACGGCGGTGACTGGACGGTCTGGGCCGAGTCCGACCCCGGCGGACCGGTCTACACCGGCGGCAGCAACTACGTCCAGGTCCGCTCGCGCCACGTACCGATCAGGGGCGAGCTCCACTTCGTCAACGTCAGCGGGGACAGCACCGCGGTTGGCGGGCTGATCAACCGCGTCCGCTCCGCCGTCAACTCGGCGGTGATCGCGGCGCTGCCGGTGCGCGCCGCGGACGCTGCCGCCCCCAAGCCCAGGTTCATCTCCCGCAAGCAGTGGGGAGCGAACGGCCGCGGCGGCTGCAAGCCGCGCCAGCGCGCCGAATACGGGCAGGTGAAGGCGGGGGTCGTCCACCATACCGTCAGCCTGAACTCCTACTCGGAGGCGGAGGCACCGGGCATGGTCCTCGCGATCTGCCGCTTCCACCGCAACGGCAACGGCTGGAACGACATCGGCTACAACGCCCTCGTCGACCGCTTCGGCAACGTCTACCAGGGCCGGGCGGGCGGGATGAGGCGTCCGGTGGTCGGGGCCCAGGCCGAGGGGATCAACGCCCAGACCGCGGGCATCTCGGCGATCGGCGACTACGACAAGGCGAGGCCGTCGAAGCAGACGATCAACGGGATCGTCAAGTACCTCGCCTGGCGCCTCAGCCTCGAGGGCATCAAGGCGACCGGCAAGACGCGGCTGATCTCCAGCGGCGGATCCAGCCAGCGCACCCCAAAGGGGAAGCGGATGCGCGTGCCGCGGATCTTCAACCACGGGTTCACCAACTACACCGACTGCGCGGGTCAGTACCTGAACAAGATGATCCCCAAGATCCGCAAGAAGGTGCAGCGGCGGATCCGCCAGAGCGCGGGGAACGAGGAGAAGCCGCCGAAGGAGGATCCCGGCGACGAGGGACACGAGAACCCCGTCCCACAAGTCGGGTAGGCGGGACGCCTGCGCCGTTCCGAGGCGGACGCCTACGCCGTTCCGGCGCGGACCCCCTCCCTACGTTCTGTAGGCGGGGAAGAAGTCCCCGGGCTTGCCTTCCGCGAGACGCTCGTAGGCGGGCCGATCGCAGACCAGCTCGTGCGTGCGGAACGGGAGCTCGCGGTTGGCGAAGCCGCGCTTGAACTCCTCCAGCCCGTCGCCCGGCTCGACCCCGCCGCCGAGGTTCATCGGCAGGCCCCGCTCCTCGGCGAGCTCGGTCGTCGCGACGATCAGGTTCTTGGACGGCGCGCGGCGGCGATGCGCGTCCGCGGTGCCCGAGAGGTAGTAGTGGATGAAGCCGTCGCTCCGCACCGCCAGCGCCGCGGCGGCGCAGTCGCCATCGGGGCCGGTCGTGGTCAGCATCCAGGTGAGCGGCGAGGCGAGCAGCGCGCGGAAGTAGGCGGCGTCGAAGTAGTAGCGGTCCGTCGCCCCGACCACGTTCATCGTCTCCGTGTAGACGGCCAGGAACCCGGACAGCTCCTGCTCGCTCGTCTCCGGGCCGGGAGTCACGGCCGTCTCATATCCGGCCGCGTCGTTCTTGCGGATCTGCTGGCGGTCGCTCATCCGCGACTTGCGCGGCAGCTCGGGGTCGGAGACGAGCACGACCGAGCGCTCGGTCCCTCCGGCGAACGCCCGCGGCTCGCCGAGGCGGTCGCGGACGAAGATGCTGACCAAGCCCGAGCCGGAGAGGTCGAGGGAGGCGGGGTCCGGCGGCTGGCCGTCCACCTTCGCCCCCGGGTAGGAGTAGGGCGAGATCGCATCGCGCAGGTCGGCCCCCGGGATCTCGCGGACGCGGAGGGGAAGCGCGATCCGTCCCGAGCCGGTCTCGGCGATCAGGGTGTGCGTCACCCCCTCCGCCGCCAGGAACTCGCGGCTGCGGAAGAACTGCTCCTCGACTGCGGCCTCCCCCCGGTCGGCGAGCAGCTCGACCCTGGCGCTCACGCGCCCTCGCCGGCGTCTTGGCCCTGGCTCCGATCGACGGTCTGGATGCCCCAGCGCTCGCGCCACTCGGGCTCGGAGATGCCCCAGACCTCGCAGTCGATCAGGGTGCCGTCGGGGCGGCGGATGTGGTTGGGCATCGTCCCCTCGTGCTTCCAGCCCTGCCAGGTGACCGCCTTCTTGGCGGCCATGTTGAACGCGGGGATGCGGCCGTAGACGCGATGGGCACCGAACTCCTCGAAGGCCTTGGCGACGGTGAGGCGCTCCGCCTCCCGACCCACCCCGCGGGCGCCGGGCGGGTCGCCGATCAGCGCGCCGAGCTCGGGGGCGAGCTGGCGGAAGAGCCCGTAGAGAGCAGTGAAGCCGACCGGCTCGGCGAGCCCCTCGACCTCGATCGCCCACTTGCGGTCCTCGCCCTCGCCCGTGGCGGCGCGCACCGCGGCATCGGTCCACCCCTTCGCGTTCTCCTCGGCGAAGGACGGTCGAACCTCCATCAGCGAGGAGATCGCCTCCCGGTTGTTGAACCAACGGTGGACGGCAGGCCAGTCGTCGGCCCGGAAGGGCCGGATCCGGACTTCGAGTTCTGAACCGCGCTCTTCGGTCATGGCGGGAACTGTATGCCCGCGCGCGATTCAGCCGTCGAGTCCGCGAACCGGGTCGATCGGAAGCTCGCCGGGCAGCACGTACCTCAGCGGCAGCTCTCGCCCTCGCAGTCGCGCAGTCGCGCGAGGCGCTTGGACAGGTGCCGCTGGGCCTTTGCGTAGGACTTGCGGCCGGCCACGTTCTGCAGCTGGTGAGGGTCGTTCTTCAGGTCGTAGAGCTCCTGCTCGCCGCCCGCGTGGCGGGCGAACATGTAGCGGTCGTTGCGGACCCCGAGCAGGTCGCCGTCCTTGCGGCCGAAGATCTCGAGCAGAACCTCGCCGCGCGAGCGCTTGCCACGGACGATCGGCTGCAGCGGCACGCCGTCGGTCTTCTCGCCGGGCTCGACCCGGGCAGCCTCGAGGATCGTCGGGGTGAGGTCGACGTTGACGGCCAGCTCGTCGATCTTGCCGCGGGCGGGGAAGCCGGGGCCGCGGATCAGCAGCGGAACGCCGATCGACTCCTCGTAGGGGAGCGCCTTGCCGCTGGAGATCCGGTGCTGGCCGCGCATGTAGCCGTTGTCGGAGGTGAAGATCACGATCGTGTCGCGGAGAGCCTTCTCCTCCTCGAGCTGGCGGACCAGCGTGCCGACGAGCTCGTCCACCGCCTCCAGCGACTCCAGCTGGCTGATGTAGGTGCGGCGCATCTCCCGTTGCTTCTTCGCGCTGATCTTGCTCTTGCGGCTGACCCAGCCGGGCTTGTCGCGAACGTCCTTCTCGTTGAAGGCCGCGGGCTTGGGCAGCGCGACCTTGCCGAAGTCACCGCGGTGCCGCTTGGCAGGGAGCGGGTTGCGCGCGGCGCGCTTCGGCAAGCCGTTGTCGGTGTGCGGGGCGCTGGTCATAACCAGCAGGAAGAACGGCCGGGAGCGGCCCGCCTGCTCGCGGACGACGTCGCGGGCGTGGCGGGCGAGGACGTCGGTCTTGTAGTCGCTCTCCCCGCTCCCGTAGTGCACGAGCTTGCCGTTCTCGTTGAGGTCGTAGTCGTAGGCGCTGGTCTTGTCGCCCGAGGTCAGCGCGATCCAGTTGACCCAGCCCGGCGGGACGAAGGTCTTGCCGCCGTTGGCGCTCTTGCCGTAGCCGTTGAGGTACTTGCCGACGAAGTTGGTGTGGTAGCCGGCCTGGCGCAGCCAGACGGCGAGCGTCTGCTTCTGGTCGAGCGCGGAGATGCTCCCCTCCGGCGGCTTGTTGTTGCGGACACCGTTGTTGTGGGCGTACTGACCGGTGAGGAACGCGGCGCGCGAGGGGCAGCAGAGCGGGTAGCTGATCACGGCGTTGCGGAACTCGACGCCGTGCTTGCCAAGCAGGTTGCGGGTCTGCGGCATCGCCCGCATCGTGTCGATCGCCTGATCGTCGGTCATCACCACGACGACGTTCGGGGCGGAGGCCCGGTAGTTCTTCTCGAGCTTGCCGATGTCCGCGGTCGCGTTGCCGGAGTCGCCGGTCAGCGAGCGGGCGACGACGAGCGCAACCAACAGCAGCACGGCGAGTGGGATGAGTACGAAGCGTCGGTTCATGGGGGCCTGGTCGGGGAGGCGGACCTCCCGGGTTCATCCATGAACCACTCCCGTCGGAGCCGCACATCGTAGAGATCCCCCTGATCCGCCGGGATTCACGCGAGCCGCAGATCGGCGTGGGTGGGCCCGGGGCGGCGAGCTTCTCGACATCGACTATCGAAGGAGATGTCGGAAATCGATCGGCCCGTCAGGTTCAACGCCGGCGCAGGAGGTCGACCGCGAGGATCCGCCGCTCGCCTACCTGGCGGTTGCCACGGAGCGTGGCGAGCTTCGATCCGGCGAAGCGCTGCCGGGACCGACGTTCAGGCTCGTGGCGGTACTGAACGTCGGTCCCGAGCTCGGCGCGCCGCCCGCTCACTCCGGCCAGTGGCGGTGCTCGGCGTCGATCACGTAGGTGTGGGTGTGACGCCAGCCGCCGGGGACGCTCTCCGCACCGGCCAGGTGAGGGTGATCCGGTGGAAGATCCGTGTGGACGTGGGCGATCGGACCTTCGTCACCAGAGCGCCACAGCGTCGACGCCAAGATCACGCCCACCGCGGAGAACACGGCGAGGAGGACGAACGTGGTGGATATCCCGACCGCTGCACCGAAACGACCGGCGAGCGGGTAGGTGATCAGCCAGCACGCATGCGAAAGCGCGAACTGAGCGGCGAACAGGGCCGGGAGGTCGGTTGAGTGGGCGGAGCGGCGTAGTAGGCGTCCCGCCGGGGTGAGGACGAGCGACGCGCCGCAGCCGAGGACCACCCAGAGGACGAGAAGCGCCACAAAGCCTTCGCCTTCGGCGAGCCGCGCGGCGAGGAAGGCGCCGGCGAGGAGGCCGGCCGTGAGCAGCAGGCCGCCGGCGAGGAGCAGGCCCCGCTCCCCCCGTCGCCGCAGCAGCCGCGGGAGGAGGAGGGCAACCGCCATCGAACCGGCGCCGTAGGCCGCGAGAGTGAGTGCGATGTCGCTGTTGGAGCGGCCGAGCTCGTCGCCGACGATGACGACGGTGTTGACGATCACCATCGCGCCGCCCGCGGCGACCGCGAAGTTGAGACCCATCAGGCCGCGCAGCCGTGGCGTTCGCAGGTAGATCCGCAGGCCGCGGGCGGTGCGAGCTCTCCAGCCTTCGTCGGCGGCGGCACGGCGAGCACGGGGCAAGGAGGCGCCGGCGACGATCAGGGCGCTGATGGCGAAGCCCACCGCGGTCAACGAGAAGAGCCAGGTGAAGGAGATCACCGTCAGCAGGGCGGCGGCGGCGAGTGGGCTGAGCAGCGCCTCGAGGTCGTAGGCGAGGCGGGAGAGGGAGAGCGCGTCGGTGTACTGCTCCTCGTCGGCAACGATGTCGGGGATGGTCGCCTGGAAGGTCGGCGTGTACGCCGCCGCGGCCGCCTGCATGAAGAAGACGAGGACGTAGATCTGCCAGACCTCGGTGACGAACGGGAAGGTGATGACGATCAGGCCCCTTACGGCGGCCATCGCGATCAGGAAGTTGCGGCGGTTGAGCCGCGGGGCGATCCCCCCGACGATCGGCGCCAGGCCGACGTAGGCGACCATCTTGATCGCGAGGGCCGTTCCCAGCACCGCCCCCGCTTCCTCCCCCGCGATGTCGAGCGCCAGCAGGCCGAGGGCGACGGTGGCGAGCCCGGTTCCGAGCAGGGTGACGACCTGCGCCGTGAACAGCCGCCTGAAGGTCCGGTTTCGAAGCACGTCGAGCATGGGATGACCTCTGCTGACGTTATCCCGGGGGGCGCCGCCAGCGACCAGGGAGGGTGCTCAGCCCCCCGGCGGCCGCGGTCGACAGATGCGACCTCGTCGCTTTCTTACGCTCGTGATCAGCCCGGGTCCAAGCCCTCGCCGTTGACGACCTGCTTGACCGTTCTGGCGAGGATCGTCAGGTCCAGGCGGACCGAGCGGTGCTCGACGTACCAGCTGTCCAGGCGGATCCGCTCGTCCCAGTCGATGCCGATCCGGCCGTTGATCTGGGCCCAGCCGGTGATCCCGGGCCTCACCGCATGACGCCGATGCTGCTCGGGCTCGTAGAGCTCGACCTGGGCGGGGATCGTGGGACGGGGGCCGACGATTGCCATCTCCCCGCGGAGGACGTTGATCAGGTTGGGAAGCTCGTCGAGGGAGGTGCGCCGGAGGAAGCGGCCGACGCGGGTCACGCGGGGGTCGCCGGAGCCGACGGCGGTGCCGATCCCGACCGGGTCGTTGCCGGGGCGCATCGTGCGTAGCTTCATCAGCTCGAAGACCTGGCCGCGACGGCCGACGCGCTTCTGCCGGTAGATCGCAGGGCCGGGGCTGTCCAGGCGGATCGCCACCATCGACGCCGCCAAGATCGGGGCGGTCAAGATCAGCGCGAGCGCGGCGGTGACGATGTCGAAGACCCTGGGCAGGCCCGCGGCCACGTTCTCGTAGGCGTCGGCGGGGGCGCTGGCGTCGGCGGGGCCTCCCCCCTCTGTGCTCACCTCGTGCCCTCGGACTTCTCCCACGCGGCGGGAGGACCCTCGCGGTGGCGGTCCCAGAAGCCGAGCGCGATCGACGCCGTGACCAGCACGTAGTAGCGGGCGATCCGGGCAAGGCGGCCGGGGAGCGCGAGGGGTCCGCGGAGCCTGCCCAGCGTCGGTGCCAGGGCCGCGGCAGCGGCAGTCCACAACTGCGCCAGCATCGCCAGCCGGTAGACCCGCCCGTGCCGCAGCAGGAGCAGGTTCGAGAGCAACGCGGCGACGTGCAGCAGCGGGCTCGCGTAGCGGAGCAGGCGGTGGCTGACGATCTGGAAGGCGTAGAGGGGGCCGTAGCCGCGCAGATCCCACATCCGGTCGGCGATGACGATGTCGGGGAGGCCGACCATCATCCGGCGCTTGCGGGCGAACTCGCCCTCGATAGTCGGGACCATCTTCTCCGTCGCGCGGGCCTCGGGGACGTGGACCGAGCGCCAGCCCTCCTTGCGGAGCTCGAACGGGAACGAGAGGTCGTGGCTGCGCGAGGGCTCCAGGAACCGGTAGGCCTCGCGCCGGACCGCGTATATGCCGCCGTTGCCGGCGGTGATCCCGCCCATCCTCGATTCCAGCGTCCGCACCGCGTTCTCGTAGCGCCAGTAGGCGCCCTCCTCGTTGTCGCCGTCGGCCTCGCCCTGCTCGAAGTGGACGTGACCGCTTGCGTAGCCAACATCGGGATCGTCGAAGGCGGCGAGAAGGTCGGCGAGCGCGCCCGCCTCCCAGCTCGAGTTCGCGTCGCTGAAGGCGACGATCTCGCCGCTCGCACGCTCGACCGCGGTGTTCTGCGCGGCCATCTTGCCGCCCCGCGGCAGGTCGAGGACCATGTCGGCGCCCGCCGCCCGAGCCCGCTCCACGGTCGCGTCGGAGGAGCCGTCGGAGGCGACGATCAGCTCCAGCCGCTCACGTGGGTAGTCGAGCGCGAGCGCGTCGGCGACCTTGGCTCCGATCACGTCCTCCTCGTCGAAGGCGGCGACGATCAGCGAGACCTTCGGCCACTCGGACTCGACGACGCCGGCGTCGTCCGGCAGTCGCTCCCCCACGGGCCGCTCTCCCCGCAACCGCTCCAGCAGCGCGAGGACGAGCGGGTAGGCCAGGTGCGTGTGCGTGAGCCCCAACACCGACGCCCAGAAGGTGAGCTTGACGAGCCTCATCCGGGCGGATTATGGGCGAACGCCTCGCTAAGGGGGGCGCGATCCGGGATCTTGGGGTTGACGGGGGCAGATGCCCACGGTCAGCTCGTTCTACGGGATCGCGATCCGGTTCTACCACCGCGATCACGGTGTACCCCATTTTCACGCCTTCTACGGCGGACATTCTGCCTCGATCTCGATCGAATCATTCGAGCTGCTCGACGGGTGGCTCCCGCCCCGCGCGTTTGCGATGGTCCTAACCTGGGCCCACACCCACAGGCAGGCGCTTTTCGAGAACTGGTCAAGAGCCCGGATGCGTCAGCCCCTTCAATCGATAGAGCCGCTGCACTAACCTCGCTGCGATGCAGTACTCCGTCGTGGACATCACCGAAGCGAGAGCGCTGCCGGAGCATCGGTTGCAGCTTGTCTTCGCGAACGGTGTAGAGGGCGAGGTGGACCTGTCCGGCGAGGAATGGGTCGGCGTGCTCGAGCCACTGGCCAACCAGGCCTACTTCGAACAGGTGCGCGTCGTCGACGGCACCGTCGCATGGCCCAACGGGGTGGATATGGCCCCAGATGTCCTCTACGAAGAGGTGCTCAGCACCTCACACGCGTAATCGCTCGTAGAGCGCCAAGGTCCGCTCGGCGATCGCCTCCCAGCCCAGCTCCTCCGCGACCGCCCGCTCAGCGGCGGTGGTGAGGGCGGCTCGCGCGTCCTCTTCGGCGATCAGCTCGTTCAGGGCTTGGGCGAGCGCTCCGACGTTCCCCGGCGGAACCAGGCGGGCGGCGTCGTAACGCCGAGCCAGCTCGCCGAAGCCACCGACGTCGCCGAGGACCATCGGCTTGCTGAAGGCAAGGCCGGCGTGGAGGACGCCCGACTGCTCGATCTCCCGGTAGGGGAGCGCCAGCACGTCGGCGCGTTCCATCAGGGCGGGGATCTCGGGATCGGCGATGAAGCGTGGGATGAAGCGGACCTTCCCGGGAACCCGCGCGGCGAGCTCCCGCAATGGCTCCATCGGCATCCGCGGCATCCCGGCGATCCAGAGCTCGGCGCCCTCGACCTGGGCGAACGCCTCGATCAGGGTGTCGACGCCCTTGTAGGGGCGGAGCAGGCCGAAGAAGAGGACCACGGGGCCTTCGACCTCCGCCAACTCCGCGGGCAGCGGGCTGGGGTCGGGGATCTCGAGCAGGTAGTCGAGCGGGCCGTGCGGGATCACCTCGACCTCGGCCCGCCGGAGCCCTACCTCGGCCCGCAGTCGTTCGGCCGCGCCCTCGGTGTGGACGACCACCGCGTCGAAGGTGTCGAGGTAGCGGCGCTGGGCGACGAGCCCCTTCGCGTCTCCCGGCTTCGGCAACGGGTAGTGCAGCGTGATCACCCGCGGCCGCGGAACCGGACGCGCCCGCAGGAGGCGCCCGTCGAGCGGTGAGAAGGTGGTCCACTGCCAGTGCTCGACGTCGGGAGCCCGGCGGGCGAGATGCCGCTGCGCGCGGACCATCCCCGGCAGGTGCTCGGCAGCCTTCAGCGGTAGTCGCAGGCGCGAGTCCTGGTCGAGCCTGGAGCTGCGGCGGTAGAACAGCTCCTCGACCCGGTAGCCACGGGCGGGTGGCACCGGGCCGTAGGCGAAGCGGCTGGTGAGCAGCTCGACGTCCGCCCCCGCCGCCGCGAGCGCCGCCGCGAGCGAGCGGTCGTAGGGCGGCGTGAACGCCGAGGGATCGAGCAGCGAGACTCGAGCGATCCTCATCGCGACCAACCGATCTCAACCCTGGACGTCATCGGGTGACGTGCGCCTCCGCCCATCGTCGCTGATCGTGGTCGAATGCCGGAGCCATCAGCCGAACCGCGTCGTCATCCAACCCGAATCCCGCCGCAACCCTCTTCCAGTCGGCCGTTCCAGCGAGCACCGCGGTGAGGACCGCTCGCGCCCGCTCATCATCCACGCCGAAGTAGTCGGCGACCTCGACCAGGATCCGCAGATCCGCCTCGGCGTCGCCGAACCCGATCGCGGTGCTGAGCTGCTTCTCCCCGGGCCCGGGATCGGGATTCAGGTCGAAGGCGGGCGCCAGGGTCCAGCCGGCCGTCGACGCGCGGAGGAAGCCGTGGTTGCGGAGGTGATCGTCGGTGTTGGAGATCAGGACCGTGAACGCCACGCGCCTCCAGAGCTCCCGCAGGCCCGTCACCACGTCTGCCCCGTCGCTCTCGATCGCCTCAGCGATCTCGACGTAGCTGCGCTGGTCGCGGTCCTTCGCTTCCAACATCGTCATCGCGCTCACGTATCCGACCCTTCGCCGGTCCAGCCGGTCGAACCTGTCGACGACGAGAACGCCGCGGCCGGCCATCTCCTCCAGGGTGAAGGAGGGAACCCCGATCCCGCTCCGCCGCGCTAGCTCGAGCGCGACCGCTTCCCAGCGGATCACGTCCCACTCGTCTCGGGACGAGCTCGGGAACTTCGCGATCGCGAGGCGACCGTCGTTCCTGCGCACGTGTGCTTTCGGCCTTGCACCGCCGAGAGAGCTTCCCGCTCGGAAGAGATCGCGCAAGTCCGCGGTCGAGCCCGCAGCCCCACGCTCCATCTCCTCCGCCTGGTTCATCAGCGCAGGGAGATCGTGGAAGCCAGGGACACCGTCGTCCGCATCGGCCAGGTAGCCGCTCTTCGACCTGAGCCTGATCGCCCCTTGTCGAAGATCATCTCGTACGCCCAGCAGGTAGTCGATCTCACCGAACGACCTCTCGGCCGTCCCCTCGGTGCGAGCACGGTCGCGCTCCTGGCGACTGATGAGGCGGCGCCCCCAACCATCCGGCGCCGAGTCGGAGAAGGCGCCGAACATCCCTCGTCCGGGAGGGGTCTGGAACTGGCCGCTCAACAGCGGCAGGGAGGGCTCGAGCGAGTACGCCCCTTCAGAGCCCAGATAGGAATCGAGATAGGCGAACGTCGCGGACTCCCCCCGACGGCGATGCGACCAAAGACGGCCGGCCGGAACGCTGCTCCCGGCCAGCTCCACATCGACCTCGATCTCGCGCTCGACCTCGTTCAACTTCCATCCTTCAGCGATCGAGGGCGCACCCGCTGAGGCAGGCGCTCCTCGGACCTGAGCCGGCCGACATCGGACTCGAACGGGTCGAGGGCCTCGAGGGCCCGATCCAGCAATCCCAGCGCCCTCAGGATCCTGAGGGCGCTCTCGAGGTTGATCTCCCCTGAACCTGACTCCAGCCGAGAGACCGTTCCACGCGCGATCCCGGCCCGGGCGGCGAGCTGGTGCTGCGTCAAGCCCTGAAGCTTGCGCCAGGTGGACAGGTACTCGCCCAGCTCCGCTGCCGCGCGCTGGACCTGGCGCGGGGTCTGCTTCCTCGATGTTGGCACATTACGATCGATAGCTTAGACATTATAGGTGTTAGTGTTCGGGTTTCAAGGCATTAACGCCAAGCACCGGGAAGAGCCTACATCCCCGGCCACCCCTGGGCGACGGCGTTTGGCCGGCATGGGCGAGGATTGTCCCTGTGCGAGTCTCCTACTGCGTCGTCAACACCAACGGGCGCGAGCACCTGACCAGGTGTCTCGAAGCGATCGCGGCGGACGCCCCGGCCGGGGGCGAGCACGAGATCCTCGTGCTCGACAACGCCTCCGACGACGGCTCGGTCGAGCTGCTGGAGGAGCTGGCCGCCGCGGACCCGGCGCTCGGTAGGAACCTCCGGGTGATCGCGCTCGACCGCCGGGAGGGCAAGGCGGCCAACGACTCGCGCCTGATGCAGGAATCGCGCGGTGATCTCTGCCTGCTGCTCAACGAGGACTCGGAGCTGCTGCCGGGGGCGACCGCGGCGCT
>CAZXKG010000068.1:0-14305 GCA_964641695.1 uncultured Conexibacter sp. | reverse complement strand
CCGGGGACTTCTACCGGCAGTTCTCCGGCAAGCAGGAGTGCTTCGCCGTCGCTTACGAGCAGCTGCTGGCGGAGCTGGTCTCCGAGGTCACCGCCGAGTGCTCCGCGGAACACACCCAACAGGAAGTTCCCGCTTTGCTCGGCGCCCTGGCCGAGGCGCTCAATTCAGACGCCGAGCGCCGCCGCATCCTCATCGTCGAGATGGCGCATCTCCCGGACCTGGCTGCTGGGGATGTCGATGGTGCGCGGAAGAGCGCGCTGGTTACGGCTGTCGCGAGCTTGCTGGGCGAGAGCAGCGACGCCGACCCCGGCGCTCCCGCCCTCACCTTCGCCGCCGCCTCGGCGGTCGAGGTGATCCGCTCGGCCGAGGTCGCGGGCGAATCGGACTCCCTCCCGGACTACTTGACCAAGCTCGCCCAGAGCTTGCACCCCAGGCTCGCCGCTGAGCAGGAGGCGCTCGCCGCCTGAGTATCGGGATAGGCAGCGCGAAGGAGTTACAAAGCTTTACGAAGGGACACCCACGCGTCACGATTTCGGCGGCAGACTGCGGCCCCATGAGGAGCAAGCTCCGAGGCCTCGACTTGTACGAAAGAGGTTCTGCCTTGTACGATCCGGGTCCAATGGCAGCGATCAGCATCAGCAAGGCGCGCGAAACCCTCTCGGACGTGGTCGATCTCTCGAAGGACGAGGCCGTCTTCCTCGAGCGGCACGGAAAACGTGCCGCCGTCCTTGTCAGCCCGGAGCGCTACGAGGAGATGCTTGCCGCCCTCGAGGAGGTCGAAGATGCCGCCGCCTTCGACGAGGCGATGCGCGAGCAGGGGCCGAACATCCCCTGGGAAGAGGCCAAGGCGGATCTCGGCTGGAAGTGAGCCGGTACCGAATCGAGCTGCGGCCGGCCGCGCTACGGGCTCTACGTAGGCTCGACCCGCAGATGCGCCGGCGCGTGCAGGGCGTCATCACCCTGCTTGCCGAGGATCCGCGGCCTCCTGCGTCCAGACCCTTGAAAGGCAGACCGGCGTATCGCGTCCGGGTCGGCGACTACCGGATCATCTACGCGATCGAGGACGAGGTCTTGCTCGTCGTGGTGGTCACGGTCGGACACCGACGCGACGTCTACCGGCGGTAGAAGCCAGCCGACTCAATCGTGCCTGCACGGAGGGGCACGATCCGGCGCGCCGGGATTCATCTGTATGTGCCTCGGATCAGCTACTTCTACGGAATCACGATCAGGATGTACCTGGATGAAGGTCGACATCCTGGTCGGCCCCACTTCCACGCTTCATATGGCGAGTTCGAAGCGTCGGTGGAGATCGGGACAGCTGCTCTCCTTGCAGGTCGCCTCCCCGTTCGTGCGCTCAAGATCGTCGCTGACTGGGAGCGGCAGTATCGGCAAGACCTGCTGGAGAACTGGGAGAGGTCACGCCGGAACGAGAATCCGCTACCGATCGCGCCGTTACCATGATCGGGATGGCTGCTATGCGCTCAACTCCAAGGCTGAATGAGGCTTGGGCGGTAGACGAACGGACCGTGCATGTGCGTTTCGAGGACGGCGTCAGCGCGGAGATCGATCTATCCGATTTGATCGGGCGAGGCCCTGCGTTCGAGCCTCTACGCGACCCTGACTACTTCCGTCGGCTTCGGTGCGATCGGGAGGCGACGACGGTCGTCTGGCCTAATGAGGCCGACATCGCACCGGAGAGCCTCTACGCGCGCGCGGTCCAGAGCGCTGGGATCGATTAGGCCCGACCGGCCTCGAATCCACTCAGCGTCGCGACCACCAGCTCACCGATCGAAGTCAGGTCGTAGCCGCCCTCCTGGACGAACGCGGTTGGGAGGCCGAGGCGCGCCAGCTCGGTACCGGCGCGCTCGTAGCCCTCACGGCTCACCTCCAGTGGGCTCTCGGGATCGTCTTGGGCGGCGTCGACTCCCAGGGCGACGACCAGCCCACTCACCTCGGCTCGCTCCGCCCAGCCGACGAGCTCCGCGATCGCGGCGATCCAGGCGTCGTCGTTGCTTCCGGGCGCGAGCGGGACGTTCAGGTTCGCGCCGCGCCCCTCTTCCGCCCCCGTCTCGGTCGCATGCCCCAGGTAATGCGGGAACCAGCCCGCCGCCGGGTCGACGTGGACCGAGCCGGTCAGCACCGACGCGTCCTCGTAGAAGATCGACTGGGTCCCGTTGCCATGATGGGCGTCGATGTCGATCACCGCGACCGTTCCGCCAAGCCGCTCGCGCATCGCGGCCGCTGCGGCGGCCGCGTTGTTCAGATAGCAGGAGCCGCCGAACGCGTCCGGGCAGGCGTGATGGCCCGGAGGTCGGCAGAGCGCGTAGGCGGCACCCAGGCCGGCCCGATCGTCGACGGCCAGATCTGCGGCGGTGATCGCGACGTCCAGCGCGGCCCGGGCGGCCTCCCACGTTCCGGGGCCGATCAGCGTCATCGTGTCGTAGCAGTGGCGGCCCGCGTTGGCGGCCACCGACGTCGCTTCGCTCAGCGGTAGATCCCCGAGCAGCCCGGGATGGGGGAACAGGTACGGAACGACCCGATCCTGGCCGGGGTCGTCGAGCAGGCCGGAGCCCTGCCAGCGGCTCCACGCCTCGCGGAGGTAGCTGACCAGCTGGGAGGTGTGCAGCGAGAGGGCCCGCTCGTCGGGCTGGCCGGTCGCGTCCACCGTGGGCGCTCCGGCGGTGAGCAGCGCGTCCGCGATGGCGTCGAGCCTCATCGGGGACTCGGTGCCGGGCGTGCGTACGCCGACCCAGATCTCGCCTTCGGGCTCGTGCGCTCGGCAGCGCGCGCTGCTGATCACGGGCATCGCGATTTCCACGGCGCGAGTCGTATCAGCTCCGCCTCCTGCTTACCAAACGTTCACCGAAACCAGGGCGGTCGAAACCCACAAAAAAGCCAAAAGGGGGTTGACAGGACAGGTAGGTTCTAACGAACGTTCAAATGAGGAGGAACGTGGCGGATATCGAGGCGGAGCTCGGCACTGACCGAGTCCTCACCCCCGCTCGAGTACTGCCTCAGCCGGCCGAGCGGCTGGATTCGTCCGGCCCCGTTCGCTCGGCCGAGCTCGAGGTGGCGGTGGAGCGGCTGTGTCTGGACTCGACGTCGTTCGCGGAGATCCGCGAGTCGGCCAAGGGCGATCCCGCCCGGATCGCCGATCGGATCCGCGAGATCGTCTCCGCCCGGGGGAAGATGCACAACCCGATCACCGATTCGGGCGGGGTTCTGCTCGGCACCGTGATCGGGGTCGGAGACGCCTACCGCTCGCCGCCGCCGATCGGCCAGAGGCTGGTCTCGCTCGCGTCGCTGACGCTGACCCCGCTGCGGATCGACGAGATCACCGAGGTCGATCCGGGCTCGGCCCAGATCGGCGTGCGGGGGACCGCCTTCCTGCCGGCGCGCGCGCCATGGGGCCCGCTCCCCGACGATCTGCCGATCGCGACCGCGATCGAGCTCTACGACGTCTACGGAGCCGGCTCGCACACCCGTGAGCTCGCGCCCGCGGAGGGCACGGTCTGCGTCCTCGGCGCGGGGCATGCGGGGAAGCTGGCGATGGCCGCAGCCAAGGACGCGATGAAGGGGGGCACTGTCGCGGCGATCGACGTCGACGCCGAGGCGGTTGGGCTCGCGCACGAGGCGGGCCTCTGCGACATCGGCGTCGTCGCTGACCTACGCGACCCGCTCGCCGCCCTCGCCGCCGCCCGCGAGGCGGGTGTCGGCCCGGCCGAGCTGACCGTCGTCGTCGTCAACGCGACCGGCTGCGAGACGACCGGGATCCTGCTGGCGGCCGACGGCGGGACCATCCTCTTCTACTCGATGGCGACGAACTTCCAGACCGCCGCCCTCGCCGCCGACGGAAGCAGCGTCGACGTGCGGATGCTGATCGGCAACGGATTCGCCCCCGACCGCGGCCGCTACGCGCTCGAGCTGGCTCGTCGCAGCAGACCCCTGCGCCTCGGCCTCGGCCTCTCGGGGGTCGTGGCGTGAGCGCCGGCGTCGTGGTCCCGTTCGAGCATCGCGTCAGCACGCGGTGGACCGACTTCGACGGCCTCGGTCACGTCAACCACGCGATCGTGCTCACCTACCTGGAGGAGGGTCGCGACGCGTTCCTCGCCGGCCACGACCTCGAGGCCAACGAGTACGTGGTCGGCCGTTGCCGCATCGACTTCAACGGGGAGATCCCCCGCGGGCAGCGGCACGTCACCGTCAGGTGCGCCGTCGGAGCGCTCGGGAGCAAGAGCGTGACGATGGACGAGCAGCTTCTGGACGCCGAGGGTCAGGTGGTGGTCGAGGCCGAGTTCACGATCGTGCTCTGGGATCTCGGGGAGGGGCGGTCGCGAACGATGACCGACGGCGAGCGAGCGTCCCTGGGCGCCGGGATGGAGGAGTGATGGCTGGATGGGACGAACAACCGGTAGTGGTGACCTGTGCGATCACCGGCGCGGACGTCTTCCGCGAGAACAACCCGAACATCCCCTACACCACCGTCGAGATCGCGGACTCGACGATCGAGGCCGCCGAGGCCGGGGCGACGATCGCGCATCTGCACGTCCGCGAGGACGACGGGACGCCGAGCGGCAGACCCGAGCTCTTCGTCGACGCGATCGACCGGATCCGGGCGGGCTGCGACATCCTCACGATGGTCTCGACCGGCGGGTCCAACGAGATGACGATCGCCGAGCGGACCACCGGCCTGGAGGCGAAGCCCGACATCTCGGGCGTCGAGTCGGGCTCGATGAACTTCGGCGACGAGACCTTCATCACGCCGCCGCCGGCGGGGCGGGGGATCGTCGAGCGGGCCCGCGCGGAGGGCATCGCGCTCGAGGTCGAGGTCTTCGACGTCGGCCACGTCGTCAGCGCCGTCCGCTGGCTCGAGCAGGGGATCCTCGAGCCGCCGCTCCGCGTCAACCTCGTCTTCGGGGTGCCGGGCGGGATCGACGCCTCGCCGGAGGCCTTGGATGCGATGCTCAGGCCACTGCCGCCGGAGACGTTCTGGACGGTCACCTGCATCGGCCGCCACCACCGGCGGATGCTCGGGCTGGCGTTGCTCCGGGGAGCGCCTGGGATCCGCACCGGACTCGAGGACGTCGCCTACATCAGCCGTGGAGTCCACGCGCCGTCGAACGCCGCCCTGGTGGAGATGGCCTGTGATCTGACCCGTGGCGTCGGCCGCGAGGTGGCGACGCAGCAGGAGACCCGGGAGCTGCTGGGCCTGTGAGCGCGGAGGCGGCGGCAGCCGGTCAGGAGGCGGAGATGGCGGACGGGTCCGGAGCCGTGGACGACCCGCCGCGGACGCCCGAGACACAGGCCGCGATCGAGGAGGCCGCGATCGAGCTCTTCGCCCGGCTCGGCTACCACGCGACCTCGATGCGCCGGCTGGCGGAGGCCGCCGCCGTGCAGCCCGCCGCGATCTACCACTGGTTCCCGAACAAGGAAGCGATCCTGGTCAAGCTGCAGGACGACTTCATGGCGATCCTGACCGAACGGATAACGGCCGCTGCGGCGCAGCAGGACCGGCCGGCGCTCGCGCTCGCCGCGGCGGTGCGCGAGCACGTCGTCTACCACGGACACCACCGCCGCGAGGCGTTCGTCACCGACAGCGAGATCCGGGCGCTCAGCGACGGACCCCGCGCCGCCCTGATCGCGAAGCGGGACGCCTATCAGGCGACCTTCAGCGCCTGGATCCGCGACGGGATCCGCGACGGTTCGCTGCGCGCCACGGACGTTCACGTCGCCACCTACGCGATCCTCCTGCAGTGCACCGGGGTGGGGTTGTGGTTCGACCCCGACGGGCCGCTCAGCATCGAGGAGGTCGCCGAATTGCATGTGGAGCTCGTGCTCGCCTCGTTGCGGGCCTCCGGCGAGCTGATCGGCGAAGCGATCGAGCGCGTATCGCGGTCGCGTGAGAGGGTGTCCGGGTGAGCGCTCCGGATCCGGTCAGACCCCCCGCCGGCGGCACCGGTGTCAGGCCCCCGGCCGACGTCACCCGTGTCAGGCCTCCGGCCCTTCCCGAGCGGGCGACGATCGCGGTCGTTGCCCCCGCGAGCCCGCCGCAGATGCGCTCGCCGATCGAGCAGGCGACCGAGTACTTCGAATCTCGCGGCCATCGCGTCGTCTTCGGCCCCAGCCACCGCAAGGTCCACGGTTACCTCGCCGGGACCGACGAGGAGCGGGCGGCGGACCTGCAGTGGGCGCTCAGTGAGCCCGGGATCGACATGGTGCACGCCCAGGAGGGCGGGTACGGGACCGCGAGGCTCTACCCGCTGATCGACTGGGACGCGATCGGCGACCCGCGGATCGTCTGCGGGTTCAGCGACCTGACCGCGCTGCACCTGTTCCTGGCCAAGCACGCCGGTTGGGTCAGCCTCTACGGCCCGAGCTTCCTCCGCTTCACCCGGACGAAGGGCGACTACGAGCTGACGCCCGAGACCGAGAAGTGGTTCCACCGGGCACTGAAGCCGGAGCCGCTCGGCCGGGTCTTCGAGGATCCCGACGATCCCTACGTGCTGACGCTCGGCTCCGGCATCGCCGAGGCGCCCCTGGCCGGTGGCTGTCTGACCCTGCTCTGCTCGAGCATCGGCACCCCCTACGAGGTCGAGACGGCGGGCAAGATCCTCTTCGTCGAGGACCTCAACACCGAGCCGTACCTGGTCGACACGGCGCTCAATCACCTGCGTCTCGCCGGGAAGCTGGATGGGATCGCCGGCTTCGTCTTCGGGACCAGCGTCAACCTGCAGTACCAGACGCTGCCGGAGGGTCCGGAATCGACGCTGTCGATCGAGGAGATCCTCGACGAGCTGATCGCGCCGCTCGGCATCCCCGCGATCGCGAACGTCCCCTGCGGCCACGGCAAGCACTTCGCGGCGCTTCCGATCGGCGTGCGGGCGAGAATCGACGGCGACGGTAAGACCTTGGAGATCCTCGAGCCGGCCGTCCAGTCCCGCACAGGGGGATCGGGTGGATCTGGGCGCGGGGGAAGCTGAGAGCAACGTTGAGATCTACGGGAGGAGCAAGAGGATGAGATCGATGAGCAGGGTTGCAGCCGCGCTCGCGGCTGTCGCGACGATCATGCTGGCGAGCTGGCTGGCGTTGCCCGCGGCGGCCCAGGACGAGGGGACGAGCGCCGGGGATGACGGCACCACCAGCATCCTCAAGATCGGTTGGGCGCAGGATCCGCGGACGCTGAACCCGTTCGTCGCGCTCGACGAGGAGAACTACAACGTCTGGTCGCTGAACTGGGACATGCTCGTCAACTTCAGCCCCGAGGACCTCTCGCCGGCGCCTGGCATCGCTGAGAGCTGGGAGATCTCCGAGGACCGTAAGTCGGTCACGTTCAAGCTCGACCCCGACAAAGTCTGGTCGGACGGCGAGCCCGTCACCTCCGAGGACGTGAAGTTCTCGCTGGAGACGCTCGGCACCGACGGCGCGCTGTTCGCCGGCTACACGAGCTCGATCTCGAAGATCGAGACGCCGGACGACCAAACCGTCGTGATCACCACCAAGCGTCCTGACGCCCGGCTGGTCGGCGGCCTGTTCGTCTACATCCTCCCTGAGCACATCTGGGGCGAGGTCCCGGCCAAGCAGCTCACCGGCTCCTACCAGCCGGACCTGCCCCTGGTCGGCAGCGGCCCCTACATTGCAACCGAGTTCGACCGGGGGCGCTCGTTGACGATGGAGCGCAACCCCGAATGGCGTGGGGAGGAGGGCGGCTTCGACCAGATCGAGTACATCAAGTACGGCAACCAGGACGCGGTCGAGCGCGCCCTGAAGCTCGGCGAGATCGACATGATCCTCGAGGTCTCCTCGGCGACGTTCGAGCAGCTTGGCTCGGAGCCGAACATCGAGACGCTGTCGAGCCCGCAGCCGGCCTACACGCAGCTCGCCTTCAACCTCTGCTCGGAGGAGTTCTGCCCGGACGCGGAGTTCAACCCGGCCGTCCAGGACGTCGCCGTTCGCCAGGCGCTCGCCTACGCGATCGATCGTGCCCGGATCAACGAGATCGCCGCCCGCGGCACCTCGTTCGTCGCCAACGGGATCCTGCCGTCGTTCTACCGGTCCTTCTACGAGACGCCCGAGCAGGACTACCCGTTCGACGTCGAGCGCGCCAAGGAGATCCTCGACGAGGCGGGCTGGCAGGACAACGGCTCCGGTGAGCCGCGGACGAAGGACGGCGAGGAGCTTTCCTTCGATCTGGCGGTGCGCTCGGAGTCGCAGTACAACATCCAGTCGGCGCGGCTGGTCGCCGAGATGGCGGCTGAGATCGGCGTCGAGTTCAACGTGCAGGTGATGAGCGTCGATCGGCTCACCGAGATCACCGTCCGTCAGGTGGACGGCAAGCCGGCGCCGACGTTCGACACCTTCATCTGGGGCTGGGGTGGCGATCCCTACGACCCGAGCTTCCTGCTCAGCCTCTTCCTCACGGACGAGATCGGCGGGCTCTCCGACGCCTTCTACTCGAACCCGGAGTACGACGAGCTCTACGACGAGCAGGCCGGGATCTTCGACGTCCCCGAGCGCAAGGCGCTGATCCAGCAGATGGTTGCGATGACGCAGGAGGATCTGCCCTACGTCGTGCTTACCGAGGATCCAGCGCTGCAGGCCTACCGGACCGACCGGATCGAGGGGATCGAGCCGGTCTGCCCGACCGGTGACGGCGACCTGATTTGCGCGCAGGTCTCCTACCTGCCGCTGCTCGCGATCGGGCCCGCGGGATCGGGTGCCGGCGGCTCGGGCGGAGGCTCTGACGACGGCGGCGGTGGTGCCGGCGTGGTGATCGCGATCGTCGCGGCGGTGATCGTGATCGGCGGTGGGATCTTCCTCCTGCGCCGCCGCAAGAAGGACACCGACGAGCCGCTGGAGTTCGAGGAGTGAGGTACTGCCGGTGAGCGGAAGATGGCTTGCCGGCAAGGTCGGGGCGGCGCTGCTGACCCTGCTCTTCGTCCTCGTCTTCAACTTCTTCCTGTTCCGGGTGATGGGCGATCCGACCGCCCAGCTCACCCGGCTGCCGGGAGCGACCGAAGCCGAGATCGCGGACCTGCGCGCCGACTACGGGCTCGACAAGCCGCTGCCGGGGCAGTTCGTCGACTACCTGGGCGACACGCTGCGGCTCGATCTGGGGATCAGCCAGCGGACTCGCGAAGAGGTCTGGGACATGATCGTCGACGCGCTGCCCTGGACGCTGCTCCTGGTCGGGACCGGGACGTTGCTGGCGACGCTGATCGGCGCCTGGATGGGGGTGGTCGCGGCGACCCGCCGTGGGGAGAAGGCCGACAGCGGTCTGCTCGGCTTCAGCCTGTTCACGTACTCGGCGCCCGAGTACTGGATCGGGATCATCCTGATCCTGCTCTTCGCGGTCGCGATCCCGATCCTTCCGGCCGGGCTGCAGATGACGCCGGGGGTCGAGTTCTCGAGCTTCCTCGCCGAGGCGCTCGACGTCGCCGAGCACATGGTCCTGCCGGTGATCGCGATGACCCTGATGCTGCTCGGGCAGTACTTCCTGATCATGCGCTCGTCGATGGTCGACGTGCTGACCGAGGACTTCATCACCGTCAAGCGCGCGATCGGGCTGCCGTGGAAGTCCGTGGTTCGGCGGCACGCGGTGCCGAACGCGCTGCTGCCGCTGGTGACGCTCTCGGCGATCCAGATCGGGATGGTCGCGGGTGGGGCGATCACGATCGAGACGATCTTCTCCTGGCCGGGGCTGGGCGAGCTCAGCTTCCAGGCGATCCAGGACAAGGACTTCCCGGTGCTGCAGGGGACCTTCCTCGTCTTCTCCGTGGGCGTGATCGTCGCCAACCTCGTGGCCGACTGCCTCTACTTCTACCTCGACCCGCGGGTGAAATCGCGATGAGCAGGAACCGGACCATGGAGCTGCTGTTCGGCACCTGGCGCGGGCGTCTCAGCGTCGGGGCGGTCGCGTTCTTCGTCCTGATCGCGATCTTCGGCTCGCTGATCGCCCCCTACGACCCCAACGCTTCGAGCACCGAGGTGCTGCAGAGCCCGAGCTGGAGCCATCCGCTGGGAACGACGGAGAACGGCGCCGACGTGCTCTCCCAGCTGCTCGTCGGCGCGCGCGTGTCGATCGTCGTCGGCTTTGCGGCGGCGCTCATCTCCGCCCTGCTCGGCTCCGCGGTCGGCCTCGCCGGCGGTTACTTCGGCGGTTGGACCGACCGGATCCTCGACGCGTTCGAGAACTGGTTCCTGGTCATCCCGACCCTGCCGCTGATGATCGTGCTGGCGCGCATCCTCGACCCGTCGATGGCGATCTTGATCGCGGTGATCGGGCTGACGTCGTGGGCGGGGACCGGTCGCGTGGTGCGGGCCCAGGTGTTCACGCTGCGCGAGCGCGCGTTCGTCGAGCGGGCGCGGGCGATGGGCGCCAGCGACCGCTACATCATCCGCACCCACATCCTCCCCAACACGCTGCCGCTGATCTTCGCCAGCACGGTGCTGATCGTCGCGGTGGCGATCCTCTCCGAGGCGGCGCTCTCGTTCCTGGGGCTGGGCGATCCGACCCGGATCTCGTGGGGCACGATGCTCGAGAACGCCTTCGAGTCGGGGGCGCCGAGCGCGGGCGCGTGGTGGTACGTGATCCCGCCCGGACTCTGCATCACCCTGCTGGTGCTCGCCGTGGCGATGATCGGCTTCCTCTTCGAGGAGTACGTCAACCCGAGGCTGCGGGAGGTGCGGGCATGACGTCCGCGGTCAGTCGCGAGCTGCTGGCGATCGAGGACCTGCACGTCAAGTACGGCGAGTCGCCGATCGTCGACGGAGTCAGCCTGTCGCTGCGCTCGGGGGAGGCGCTCGGGATCGCCGGGGAGTCCGGCTGCGGGAAGACGACCACGGCCCTGGCGGTGATGAAGCTGCTGCCTGAGGAGCTGAAGCAGTCCGGGGCGGTGACGTTGTGGCCGAAGGGCGTGGATCCCGGGAAGGGAGAGGGCGAGCAGATCAACATCGGTCGGCGCACCGAGGCGGGGATGCGCCAGGTCCGCTGGCGGCACGTCTCGCTCGTCTTCCAGGGCGCGATGAACTCGCTCAACCCGGTGCGGCAGATCGACGAGCAGATCGGCGAGGCGATCCTGATCCACGCCACGCGGGGAGGGAGTCGGGCCGTCGCCGCGCGGGTCTCCGAGCTGCTGGAGACGGTCGGGCTGAGCGACGCGAACGGCAGGCGCTACCCGCATGAGCTCTCGGGCGGGCAGAAGCAGCGGGTGATGATCGCGCTCGCGCTCGCCTGCAGCCCGGAGCTGGTGATCGCCGACGAGCCGACCACCGCGCTGGACGTGGTGGTCCAGGCGCAGATCCTCGAGTTGCTCGAGCGGCTCCGGGAGGAGCTCGGCCTGGCGCTGATCCTGATCTCGCACGACCTCGGGGTGCTGGCGGAGACCTGCGACCGGGTGGCGGTCATGTACGAGGGGAAGATCGTCGAGACCGGGTCGATCGCCGCGGTCTTCGACTCGCCCTCGCATCCCTACACGCGGAAGCTGCTCGATGCGCTGCCGGTGATCGGCGGTCCGCGAATGGCCGATCGGGTCAAGGGGAAGGCAGGGGACGGGGCCGTCCTGCTCGAGGCCAAGGGCGTGGAGGTTGAGTTCCAGGCGCGCGGCGAGTCCCACCGGGCACTGGAGAAAGTGTCGCTCGAGTGGCGCGCCGGCGAGGTCCTGGGCGTGGTCGGCGAGTCGGGCTCGGGGAAGACGACCCTGGCGCGGACGATGCTCGGACTGCAGGATGTCGACGGCGGCTCGATCGAGCTGGCGGGGCGTTCGATCGGGAGTCGCGAGGTGCGCCGGAACCTGCGCCGCCGGGTCCAGATGATCTTCCAGGATCCCTACCAGACGTTGAACCCGCGGCAGAAGGTGAGCGCGATCGTCGCCGAGCCGCTGATCGTGCAGGGGGTCCCGAAGGAGTCCCATGCGGAGCGGATCGAGCGTGCCCTACGCGATGTCGGCCTCGAGCCGAAGGACTACCTCGAGCGCTATCCGCATCAGCTCTCCGGCGGGCAGCGTCAGCGGGTCTCGATCGCGGCGGCCCTGGTGTTGGAGCCCGACGGCCTGATCTGCGACGAGCCGGTCTCGATGCTCGACGCGACGATCAGCGCGCAGGTTCTCGACGTGCTCGGGGAGCTGCGGGAGCGGCGGGGGCTCGGCCTGCTCTTCATCACCCACGACCTCAGCCTCGCCTGGTCGTTCTGCGACCGGATCGCGGTCATGTACCAGGGGGAGATCGTCGAGCGGGGGAAGGCGGTGGACGTGATCGGCAACCCGCAGCACGAGTACACGCGGACGCTCGTCGCGGCGGTGCCGACCGCGCGGAGCGCGCGACGGGTCGTGGAGGAGGGGTGAGCGGTCAGGGGCAGGGCCGGTTCGGGGCTGCTGCTACCGGCGGTCGCCTGCGTCCGACGGTCGCGGTCGGAGGTCCAGATGTGGCTTCGGTCCTGGGCGGTTCGGCGTGACCGGGGGGAACGCGAGGCGGCGCTGGCGGGATGTCGGGGTGGGGGTGGGACAGTTGCCGACCGGCGTGCGGAACGCGATCACCGACGTGCCTGGGGTCCGGGTTGGACATGCTCAGGCGGAGAGCGGGGAGCGCACCGGCGTCACGGTGATCGACCCCGGGGTCCTGCCCGCGCCCGCCGGCACGGCGACCGTGAACGGAGTCGGCGAGCTGGTCGGCAGCCTGGAGATCGCCGAGCGGGGCCGAATCGAGACGCCCGTGTATCTGTGTGGGACCCACGCCCTGGGCACGGTGACCCAGGCTGCGATCGAGGCCTCAGGAAGGGGTCCCGAGAACGCCGTGATCCCGATCGTCGGCGAGTGCGACGACGGCGACATGGCCGACTCGAGGACCGTCGTGGCCGGGGATGTCGAGCGGGCGCGAGCGGCGCTGGGGCTGGAGGTCCCCGAGGGCACGGTAGGCGCCGGCACGGGGATGAGCTGCTACGGCTACCCGGGCGGGATCGGCACGGCCTCCAGGCGGGTCGGCGAGCACCACGTCGGCATCCTGCTGCTCTGCAACTTCGGCGAGCGTCCCTACCTCGACCTGCTGGCCGGCCTCGATGGGATCGAGCACCCCGACCCACCGCCGCCGCAGGGATCCTGCATCGCCGTCTGCGCGACCGACGCCCCGCTCGATCCCCACCAGCTTCGCCGCCTCGCCCTCCGCCCCCTCCTCGGCCTGGCCCGCACCGGCTCCTACGGTTCGGACGGCTCAGGCGAGATCGCCCTCGCCTTCGGTGTCGGCGAGGGCCGCGGCGTCTCCGACGAGCTGATCGACCGTTGCTTCGCAGCCGCCTACGAGGCCGCCTGGGAGTCGGTCTACAACTGCCTCGTAGCTGCCGAGCCCGCCAAGCGCCTCAACGGCGAGATGCAGGAGCGGTTTCCGGTGGAGCGGGTCGTTGGCTGACCCGAGCGATCGAGAGCCGTCCGTCGCCGTCCACCTGAACCCGTACGTCGTCGCCGATCTCGAGCTGGCCGGCGCTCATGACGCGCGCCGGGATCGTGATTCGGCGCTTGCCCCAGATCCGCGCGTGTCCGCTCGGGTGCGAATGTGGGCTGGGCCCCGGAGAAGAAGATGGGGGGGGCAGGATTCGAACCTGCGTAGGCATAGCCGTGGCGTTTACAGCGCCATCCATTTGACCGCTCTGGCACCCCCCCAAGGGGCGACGCGATCTTAGAGGAGACGCCTCGGCGAGGGGTCTGCCCGGCTCGATCTCGAACTCCGAATAACGCGGTCCACTCAAGGTGATCGTGCGGTCGCATTCAAGCGCGTGCGTGGGGATGAACCACCTGCGCCCATCGCCAACATGAACGAACAGGTAGTCGCATCGGCTTGGTTCGAACTTCTTGACGATGCCGTTCCAGCTTTGGTTGCCGCCCATCGTCGCGATCTTCACTGACCACCGGCCGTTCCTCTCGCTACATGAGGTCTTCACCTCGATGCGAATCGGGCTGCTACCGAAGTCGGCGACCAGATCCACATTCGGGCTGTGCCCGACGGGTGCGAAGACCACAGCTCCGTTCCACTTGAGCCACTCGAGCGCTGAGAGCTCCCCCAGGTCCCCCTGCTCCCTCGTGTTCAGCCCCGACTTCATGACACGAACATATGTTCGTGTTCGGACGGAATCACGCGGCGCCCAGCGTCCCCGTGCGCTTGGCCCGGTCGCCCGCTAACCTGCTCCGACCCGCCCGGATAGCTCAGCGGTAGAGCACCTCCATGGTAAGGAGGGGGTCGTGGGTTCAAGTCCCACTCCGGGCTCTTTTGTCATGAGTCGCGACATATGTCCCACCTGAGTCGGGACATATGTCACTGCCGG
>CAZXKG010000067.1:0-14415 GCA_964641695.1 uncultured Conexibacter sp. | reverse complement strand
ATTGACGAGGGTTAGGTGGCCACCGCCATGCACGCGCCGTGTCACATCAGCGGAGGATCCCCCACCTGAGAGCGGCACCTCCGCCTCCTCGACCGCGATAAGGGGCTGTGCATCCCCGCTGTAAGTACCACCGAAGGTGATGACGTATGGAGATTCAGCCCCTTCACCACCCGGTCCTCCGACGACGGAGATCCCGTCCGCGACACTCGGCAAGGCATCGAGGGCAGCGGAGACTTCGGGCGGAGATGCATCGTGATCGATGGCTCCAGTGGTCTCGCCACCGATTCTCAGTGCGAACTGGCCAGCAGCTGCATCTACTCGGAGGGCTTGCACTTCGTCATTGGGTGAAATGCTGTACTGATACAGATTATCTGTACCGTCGGCGTGCCCTTCGTCGTCAGTCAGGTCCTCCCTAGTGCTGAAGAACACCTTGGTGCCATCGGCCGATGCGTCCCAGTACCTCGTGTTCTGTGGACTGGCTGGCGTGTCTCGCTCACTGGCATCGAGTTTGATCGTCCGATGGCCGTCCACCCGGGAGAAGATGTCACCACCAGCGGTGAAGACAACCCGGGAATGCCCGTCGGATCCATCGGACACGACCCGGGACTGCCTCCGGACGCTTTCGTCTTGAATTCCACTGCCCAGCAACGACGCCGGGGCGGCAACGCACGAGTCATCAGACTCATCGTCACATTGGTCGTTCGGCGCCTCCGGGATGCGTCCGACCAGGGAGACCTCACCATCCGAGAACTCGAATGCTCGCTTCTGCCAGGGCACGAAGCCATCGGTATCTACCGTCAGGTTCTGGCTCGTCTCGAAAACTACGTGCTCGAAGTCAGGCGACCCGCCCCAGGCCCGCGGACGAGCGAAGTACCCGTTGAAGTCCTCCGGAAGCGGGGGGAGCGGGGTGTCCGTCGAGACGCAGAGCGGGCATTGGGTCGCGAGATCGAACTGACCGGCTCCTGGATCGAGCAGACCGTCCCGTGTGTAGAGCTTCGCCGCGCCCGAGACCATCGGATCCGCGGTGAGATCGGAGATCGTCGTGTAGACACCCTTGTCGAGGTCGTCTGAGAGCCGGTGGTACATCGGCTCCATGCTGCTGCCGGCCAACATGCCGATCGTGCTCGGATCGACGGGAGGATCGATCCCGTGGGTGGCCCAGCCGCTGTCGCCGGGATCGGAGGAGGTCGAGCGCTTGGCGATGTACTCGGTGGCGACGGAGCCGCCCACCGCGTCGGCGAACATCGCCAGCGAGGTGTAGGCGAGGGCGTTGCCGTTCGTGGCGGCTTGGGTGCGGGTGGAGTCGAGCGTCACCTGACCGCCGTTCTTGTCCGGGTGCGAAACGAGCTCCCAGGCGCGGCACTCGGGCAGGAAGCCGGCCCCCGGGAAGCCGCCGTTCGTGCAGGAGCCGGGCTGCTCCGCCGTCGTGAAGGTCACCGTGTCTCCGGCCGTGGTGCCGCCCGCGTCGCTCTTGGCCATCAACCGGTAGGAGTAGGACTGAACTGGAGAGAGCCCGGTGAGCTCGATCGAAACCGAGGAGAAGACGTCCGCTGAGCCCGCGTTGGCGTTCTGGCCGGCCGGGAGGCTCTGGCAGGTCTGCTGAGAGCAGTCGGCGGTGCCCCACTCGAACCAGTAACGGGTGGGAGAGCCCTGGGGATCCACCCTGCCGTTGAGGACGACGCTCGTGTCGCCGACCGTGCTCGCGCCGGTCGTCTCCACGAGGGGAGGGGCTGCGGCCCGGGCGGGGGACGTGATCACGAACAGGATCACGAGCGCTGATGCAAAGGCAGCAGACATCAGAGTGCCAGGCGTCAAGCGACGGAGGAGGCGGGACGACGGGCGGATCTCTTCGGGATTCAAGGACGCTCCCTCGGGTTCTTCGTGGTTCTCGAAGTCGCGCCGGCTCATGGAGCTGATCGGAAGACTTCGCGTAGCTGCTGGTGTGGTTTGGTGCATGAACTTCTTGTTGAAGTTCACGGACCACCCAGAAACCGCATGAGAATCAAGGATTCCCACGCCTCGCCGGCCCCCGCACGCGGACCCGACCGTGCGGGGCGACGGTGGCTGCGCGGCGAAGGTGGAATCGCCAAGTTCGGCCGCTGCGTACAACTGCGTCGATCACGGAACGATGCGGCTGCCTGGAAGCGCGAAGCTACTCGACCCAGCTCACCCTTCTGCTCGCGCAGTTCGACTCGTAGACGCTCCGTTTCGCAGAAGCTCGGCCACCGAACATCAGATGGCAACGGTTCTCGACAGTTGGGTCTTGCCGATTATGGACGGCGTCGTTTATGGTGCCGCCGGCTCACGGGTGCGGAAGAGCTTCGTGTCTCGACTCGATCAGCTTCCATTCCCGTCGGGGCCGGTTGGCCGCAGGGGCCGATCTGCCTTTGAGCCACAGGAGAGTTCCAAGTCCCGGATACACGAGATCCGGGGCAGGTCGACAACTTCAACAAGAAGTTCACGTCCCCCGCTCTCCCGCTCCTCTACACCCTCGTACCGGCTTCGAGAAGGACGGAGGAGGGAAATCCCTCTACGACCGAGAACTCCCGGCCGAATCTGGTCGCTTATGCTGCGGCGCCGCGATCCGGCCAGGCACCGGTGCTTACGCGAACGTAGAGCGTGTCGGGGGCGAGGTCCGCACCCTCGGGCCACGCCACGGTCCCGGTCTCCTCGTCAACGGTGACGGCGACGAAGCCCTCTTGGGTACGGGCTCGCTCGAACACCGGTCCCCACATCCGGTCGAGAACATCGACCTCACCGATCAGTCCGTCCTCGAAGGCAAGGCGAAGGACGCCGTGACGGACGACGGAGACGGCTGTGATGTCAGGTGTGAGGCCGATCATCGAAGTGGCTCGATCGGGAGTAGCTTCGCATGGTTCCGGGCCCTCCGCCAGTTCTCGCGCAATTCCTCCTGATGTAGCTCCGCCCCAAGCCAGAACCAACCGCAGCCGGCGGCTATCCAGCGTGCTCTCGAGAGCCTCGAGACTGTCAATTCTTACCTTGGCCCGCCCGCTGGCGTGGCGTGCATGAAAATGCGGATAACCGTGGTCGTCGTGATACATCGTGATCACGATTCCGTAGAAGGAGCTGATTCGAGGCATGCCACCCTCGTTAACCCCGAGGCGACGATCCGTGCCCCGGGCCGTCGAGGAACCGACGCCTCAGCTGTCGTCGACGCGGCTCCCGCTCTCCCGCTCCTCTGCACCCTCGTTCGGGTTCGAAGCGGGACAGTGACGTCCCGGATCTCGGCGCTCCTTACAGCTCCACGCGCGCGCCGCGTGGAGAGAACTGGACCCGCTCTACGTCCGCCCAGCCCTCTGCCTCGGCCCTGAGGGCGTCCAGGAGGTCCGTGCTCGACTGCCAGTGGGTCCAGATCAGGACGGTGGGGCCGGCGCCGGAGATCGTCGCTCCGAGGGCTCCCAGGCCTCGTGCGCGCTCGACCAGCTCGATCGACTTCGGGAACAGCGAGGCCCTGTGCGGCTGATGAAGGCGGTCTCCGAGACCGGAGGCGATCAGGTCCGGGTCCGAGCGCTCGAGGCCGAGGACGAGCCGTCCGGAGGCGGCGATGTTGTGGATCGCGTCGCAGAGCGGGACCTCGGTGGGCATCGCCGCTCGCGCGCCGTTGGTCGAGACCGGCTCCGACGGCATCACCAGGACGCCCTCGATCCCCTCGGGCGGCTCGATCCTGACCGGGCCGGCGTCGGCGGGGCCGACCAGGGAGAAACCCCCGTAGATCGCCGCGGCGGCGTTGTCGAGGTGGCCCTCCATCTCGCCCGCGATGGCGAGGATGTCCTGTTTGGAATGCGCCAGCTCGAAGAGGTGGTCGGCGGCCATCAGGCCGGCGACGGTCGCCGCCGCGCTCGAGCCGAGCCCCCTCCCCAGCGGGATCGCGCCGCCGATCCGGAAGGCGATGCCGTCGGCGGGGTGCAGCCGCTCGAAGGCTCGAACGACGAGGTTGTCCCGGTCCCGCGGCGCCTCGAAGCCGTCGCAGTCGACGGAGAACTCGCCGCACTCGACGACTTCCAGCTCCAGCTCGATCGCCAGCGCCGCCCCGAGGACGTCGTAGCCGGGACCGAGGTTCGCCGAGGTGGCGGGCACCCGAACGATCCTGCGGCGGGTGGTCAAGGGCGACTCACCAGTCCGCGGTCGCCAGCGCCGCTCGATCGCCGAAGACGCCGCGAGCCACCACGGACCCCGCGTCGATCCTGGCTCCGGGGAGCAGAACCGCCTCCCGCACCTGCGCCCCGTCGCCGATCTCGGCGCCGGGACCGATCACCAGCGGACCGACGAGGTTCGCGCCCGAGCCGACCTTGCAACCCTCGCCGAAGAGGACCGGGCCGCTGACCTCGCACCCCTCGCCGGCCGCGACGCCGTCGGGGATCTCGTCGCCGGCCAGCTGCCCGCCCATCATCGGCAGCTCGAGCTCGCCGGCGACGACGTCGAGGTTGCCCTGCAGGAACTCCGGCAGGGTTCCGATGTCGTTCCAGTACCCCTCGATCTCATGGACGTGGAACGGCACGTCGGCCGCGAGCAGAGCCGGGAACACGTCGTTGGCGAAGTCGACCGGATCCGGCATCTCGTCCGCGGGGAAGTAGTCGAAGATCTCGGGGCTGAAGGCGTAGATCATGCAGCTGACCTGGTCGGACAGCGCCTCGGCCGGATCGGGCTTCTCCTGGAAGCCCTGGATCCTGCCATCTGATCCCGTGACGACGACCCCGTAGGCGCTCACGTCCTCGACCCGCTTCACAGCCAGGGTCGCCACGCCGCCGTTCCTGCGGTGCGCTTCCACCAGGGCGCCGAGATCGACGTCGGTCAAGGCGTCCCCGGCCAGGACCAGGAAGGGCTCATCCCCCTCCGCGGTGAGGAAGTCGGCGACGTTGCGGACGCCTCCCGCGGTACCGAGCAACTCCTCCTCGCGGACGCAGGTGACGTTGGCGCCGAGGTGGGATCCGTCGCCGAGCCTGCGCTCGACCTTGTCGGCGAACCAGTGCACGTTGGCGATCACGTCGCCGGCTCCGTGGGCCGCGAGCTGGGCGACCAGCTGCTCGACGATCGCCACGTTGGCGACCGGCATCACCGGCTTGGGGATCGCGTCGGTCAGAGGCCGCAAGCGGGTCCCAAGACCGGCCGCCATGACCATCGCCCTCATGGATTTAGGCGGACCACCGTCCGCCGTTGTCGAAGCGATCCTGCTGACATGCGCCCCAGGATATGGGTCGGCGCGAAATCACCGCCGTGCCCGGTCAACGGAGTGCGAGGACCAGGGACAACGCGTCATCGAGATCGAGCATCTCATCGGCGGTGAGGCACCCCACCGGCTCATCGAGACGTCGCACGTCGACAGCCCGAAGTTGCTCGACCATCAACCGCGTGCGTTCGCCGAGGATCTCGATCTCGGGTCGGAAGCTGGCCGACGATACGCTGCGTGACGTCGGCGCGATCAACACCGTGGACAGCGCGAGCAACTCGTCGGCTTGGACGACCACCGCGTAGCGGGCGCCATGCTGCTCGTGGCCGCGCTGCGACGGAAGCCGCACACGACAGACGTCGCCGCGCGTCACTCAGGCCAGTCCGCGGCGATCGCGTCCATGTCGGACATCAGGCGCTCGCGCGCGGCGCGATCGTTCTCGTCGTCGGCGAGGCGGGCAACTTCGACGAGGAGTCCGGCCCGTCGGCGCTCCCGTTCGGCGGTCTCCGCAATCGCCTGCCTGGCGGCTTCGGCCCGCGTGATGCCCCGCCTCCTGGCGAGGTCGTCCAACGCGCGCCGACCCGCAACGCCAAGCCGTAGGGAGACCGGATTCGGAGCGGAAGAGGCCATGCGGGCGAGTGTAGCGCGAAACGCACTACACCTACAACTTACGTCCGCGGCGCGCTACGAGCGGCCGAGCCTGACCTTGAGGCTCTCGATCACCTCGACCGGGGTCGGGTCCACGGCTTCGCGGGCCGCCAGCTCCAGCGAGATCAGATCGCCGAGCATGACCGCCCAGAGCAGACGCTCGGTCCGGGTCTGGCCGACGGTCTCGACCGTGATCACGTCGTGGGCGCGGTCGGCGACCAGATCGGCGGTCAGCTCGATCCGCTGCCGCTCGCGGGGGTGCTGGTCGCAGTCGGCGAGGAAGATCGCGGAGAAGGCGCCCTCCCCCGCTCCGGTCCAGCCGACGATCTCGTTGTGATCGAGCTCGGGGAGCTCGTGGTTGAAGGCGGGCAGCTTCGCGTTCTCGTTGATCTGGCACTTCCACCGGTAGGCGACGGCCGAGGTCAGCTCGCACCCGTAGATGAGCGGGATCGACCCGTGCAGGCGGTCGGCGATCTCGGAAGCGGCCGCCAGCAGCGAATCCTGCACGGATTCGAGGTGGGCGGCGGAGCTGTCGATCTCCGCTCGCAGCCCGGGCGCGACGCCCGTCGCCGCGGCGACTGCGGCAGCGATCGTGAAGGCATATCCGACCGCCGCGCGTGGCTGCAGTCCCGCGGGCATGCCGATCACCGGCACCCCGTCGGCACGCGCCTGCTCCCCCAGCGAGCCGCCCGTCGTAGCGACGATCCGGCGACCGCCGACCGCTTCCGCGGCGGCGTAGCAGCCGAGCGTCTCCTCGGTGTTGCCCGAGTAGCTGGAGCAGAAGACCGCGTACTCCGGCGGCGTCCAGGCGGGCAGGCCGTAGGCGCGGATGACGTCCATCGGACGGTTCAAGCGTGAGCCCAGCGCGGCGATCGCGAGATCGCCGCCGATCGCCGAGCCGCCCATCCCGCAGACCAGGAGGCCGGTGGCGTCGCCGGAGTCGAGCTTCGCCGAGTCGACGCGCCAGAGCGCATCGCGCAGGTAGTCGGGCAGGGCGAGGGCGGCGTCGAGCTGATCGCCGGAGTCGAGCGGTCCGAGCCGCTCGGCGAGGCTCCCGGAGGGGGTCATGCGATCACCTCGCTCGGCTCCACCCTGGCTCCCGGCTCGAGCCCCGCGTCAGCTCCGATGCGCGCGCCCTCGCCGACCACGCTGCCGTAGGGCACGTGGGCGCCGGGCTCGACGACTACGTCGGGAGCGAGGATCGAGCCGGTGACCCGGGCTCCCTCGCCGACCCAGCAGCCGCGATGGAGGGCGGAGTCCTCGACGATCGCCCGCTCGCCGAGCTGTCCGCCGGATCCGATCACGGCCTTGGGGCCGACGATCGCACCGGCCGCGATCCGGGCGTCGGCGTCGACGAAGGCCGAATGGGCGATCTCGGCGCCGTCTTCGACGACCGCGGAGGGGTGGACGAAGCGACCGCTCTCGTCGACGAGCGACCCGGGGACCGTCTCGACGCGGCGCGCGAGGATGTCCCAGCACGCCTCCAGGTACCGCTCGGGGGTGCCGATGTCCATCCAGTAGCCCTCCAGGCGCCGCGAGTAGAGGCCGTTGCCGACCAGCTTGGGAAAGACCTGACGCTCGATCGAGACGTCCTCGCCCGCCGGGACCAGGTCGAGGACCTCCTTCTCGAGCACGTAGGCGCCGGCGGAGATCTCGTCGGTGTCGATCTCGGCGGGGTCGGGCTTCTCGAGGAACTCGACGATCTCGCCGTCGGGCTCGCGACGGACCAGCCCGTATCCGGTGGGGTCTTCGACCGGATACAGGGCGAGCGTCGCCTTGGCGCCGGTCGCGTCGTGCTGCTCGATCAGCGAGGTCAGGTCGAGGTCGGTGAGCACGTCGCCGTTGAGGGCGAGGAAGCGGTCGTCGAGCAGATCCTCGGCGAACTTGATCGCCCCCGCCGTTCCGCGCGGCTCAGGCTCCTCGACGTAGCGGATCTGCGGACCGCCGTCGCTGCCGTCGCCGAGCACCTCGCGGATGCCGTCGGGCATGAAGCCGCAGGCCATGACGACGTCGTCTACACCATGCGAGGCGAGCCAATCGACCATGTAGCGGAGGAAGGGACGGTCGACGAGCGGGATCACCGGCTTCGCCACGGTCTTCGTGACCGGGCGCAGACGGGTTCCGTGGCCGCCAACCAGGATCAGTGCCTGCATCTCGTCTGCTCCTGGATCGCGCTCACGGGGCCTTTGGGTTCTACAGGTTTCGCCGGTCAGGAGGCGCCTAGGCACCCAGTCCGTTGCGCCCGATGCCCTCGTAGACGAATCCGGCAGCGGCGAGGGTCGTAGGGTCGAGGAGGTTGCGTCCGTCGACGAGCAGCGGGGTCTTCATCGACTTCCCGAGGGCAGCCCAGTCGAGCTCGACGAACTGCGGCCACTCGGTGACCAGGATCGCGCCGTCGGCATCCCGCAGGGCATCCTCGGCGGAGGCGGCCATCTCGACCGTGGGCAGCAGCGCCGAGGCGGCTCCGGAGGCGACCGGGTCGTAGGCGACGACCGAGGCCCCCTCCCCCTGCAGTCGCGCCGACAGCACCAGGCTGGACGCCTCGCGCATGTCGTCGGTGTTCGGCTTGAAGGCGAGCCCGAGCAGGGCGATCCGCTTGCCGACGAGCGAGCCGAGATGCTTCGTCAACTTCCCGATCACCCGCCGCTTCTGCAGTTCGTTGACCTCGATCACCGAGTTGAGCAGCTGGAAGTGGTAGCCGGAGTTCCCGGCGAGCTGCTTCAGGGCGGAGACATCCTTTGGGAAGCATTGATGGGCGATCAGCCCACCAGAAGTAGCGATTGTGTGGCTCCCGGGTACCTCGAGGGAGTAAACGAATCCCTCATACCGAGACTGCTCGAGACCGACCACTCGGACCCACGGCATTCCGTCCAAGTAGCGGTATCCGTGCGGTGCGCTTCGCTTCGCTTGTCGCGAAATACACGCGCGCACTACGGCCTTGTCGCGCTCGGGAACGAGCCACAACGATCGCTCAATCTGATCAGCGCCGCTAACTCGGAGCCAATGAGTCAAGCGTTTCGACTTATTGGCCCAGCCGCGACGCCACGAGCAGACGATGCCGAGTTCACCGAGCATCCTCGCCACGCCGTCAGCCAGCTCTTCGCTCACTGTTCCAAACTCAACAATGACACTCGGGCCGCCATTAACAAGCGACCAAGACCCATCGCCCTCCCACAGCCCGCCCAGCAACTGCCGCTTGCGTTCTAGCGACTGCTCCCAGGCAAGATCAGGGATACGTTGCTCGTATGAGCCGTTGCCCATGCCGAGTTCCTCTGTCCACCACTGAGCGAGCACTGGAGACCGAAGGTCGATCCTCTTGGAGGTCGGAGTCGCGTTGACGGACACCGCGACTCCCTGACTCTTCCAGTAGTCGGTGACCTCAGCAACCAGATGGTCCTCCTTCGTGGGATGGAAAGTCCAAACGAGACCGAGGGGCTTCCCTTCCCGATTCTTGGCGACACACCCCTCCGCCAAATAGAGCCCGACAACACGCCAGAAATCCTCGTTGATCCCAATTTCGACTGGAACGAACTGAGAGCAACCGCCAGCCGAGACCCGGCAATCTGCAAGTAGGACGCCGGCCCTAGCGGCCTCAGAGAAATGCATAGCCCCTGATTGTTCGATTGCCGTAAGCCGGGAAGACGGCTTAGGGCGATCGATGACGCGGGCCTGCGTCGAACGGGGAGCACCGAGCAGCCGCTCGATGGCGGCCTGGTCTGGCCTGATCCGGACTCGATCCCACGATTCCGGATCGTCTTCAATCATTCCTAAGATCGAATGGCGGCTTGCATCAGAGCCCATATGACTTCCTGCTGCAAGCGGGAGCCAGCATCCCTGATCCAGATCGGCCGCCTCACGCACATCCAGAACTCTGCCGTCGACGCCGTCCCCCACCACGAACGGATGATCTGGTGTGACGCTCAAACGCCGACCCGACTTCGTTTGGACTTCGACCAACGGTCCCGCGTACGGCCTCCGCGTGAGGACGGATACGTCTCGCCATTCGGGCTCGTGCTCGCCGGGCACCCACGACCAAACCTGCAGACCGAACGGCTCGGCCACTTCCTCGCCCGGGCGGTTGAGATCCGCATGCCCCGCCCAGAGCTCGTCGAGGCGTAGCAACTTGACCCGTCCGTAACGACGAGTCAAGACAGTCTCGTGCGGCGCGAAGCAACTCCCGCCATATCCGACCCCTGCGTTCAGGAACGACGCACCTATGCGCTCGTCTAGGCCCATTCCGCGGGCCACCTCGGTGACGTCGGCCCCGACCTCCTCGCAGACGTTGGCGATCTCGTTGATGAAGGAGATCTTGGTAGCGAGGAAGGCGTTGGAGGCGAGCTTGATCATCTCGGCGCTGGCGACGTCGGTGACGACCAGCTCCCCGCCGAGCGGCTCGTAGAGGGCCTTGACGGCTGCGGCCGCCTTCTCGTCGCCGGGATCGGCACCGATCACGACCCGGTCGGGGTCGAGGAAGTCCTTGACCGCGGAGCCCTCCTTGAGGAACTCCGGGCAGGAGACGTAGGCGAGGCCGGGACGGTCGCGACGGATCGACTCCCCGGTCCCCGAGGGGACCGTGCTCTTCATCACCAGGACATGGGAGTCGTCGTCCTCGGGGAGGTTCGAGACGACCGCGAGCACCCGCGAGAGGTCGGCATCGCCCGAGTAGGTCGGCGGCGTATCGACGCAGCAGAACAGCAGACGCGCCTCGGCCAGCAGCTCGTCCATCGAGGTCGTGAAGTGAAGCCTGTCGCGATGATCGCGGACCAGCTCCGCGAGCCCCGGCTCGTGGAAGGAGACCTCACCCGAGCTGAGGCGCGCGATCTTCCCCTCGTCCACGTCCATCGCCCAGACCCGATGCCCGAGGGAGGCGAAGCACGCGGCCGTGACCAGGCCGACCCAGCCGACGCCGACGACGCCGATCGCATCGGCGGAGGGTGATTGCGCGGCGCTCATCCGTGCGATTCTTCCATCGAGGTGGCGATCGCGAGCATCTCGCCCTCGCCGAGTGACTGCAGAAGTGTGTTGCTGACCCAGTAGGAGTTGCCGTCGTCGTCCTGGAAGGCGACCAGGCGAAGTCGATCGCCGTCGTAGAAGAGCTCGTAGTCACGGCCGCCGATGGTCCGCGTCTCAGAGGGATCACGGAGGATCGGAGGGTCCGACCAGCTCGTCCCCTGCACGCCGTAGTACTCGACCACGCCCTCGCCCGTCCCGTGCTGGATGACCATCTTGTAGGCGGGATGCTTGTCGTCGTCGGGATCCTTGATCTCGTACTGGCGCGAGTCCGCGCTGAACGTCGAGTCCGTCGCGACGACCGTCGGGATCCAGACGGGGAACTTGAGGCGCCGCGCGGAGGTCCGGCCGAACTTCTCGAAGTTGTCGATGCCGTCGGTGATCGCTGCCAGATCCGCGGTCGAGATCACGTTCGCCCCCTTGCGCGGATCTTTCTCCTTCTTGCGCTTCTTCTTCTTTTTCTTCTCCTTCTTGGCCGCATCATCGTCGGCGGACGATCCGCTGCGGGCGACGTCGCCGCCCCGCGGCCCGGCGGTCCCGGCCCCGCCGAGGAACTCGTCGACGGCCTGCTCGATGGCCTCGTCCTCGGCGACCACGTAGGAGACGCCGTTCTCCATCACGTCGATCGCGTCCAGGTGCACCTCGTTGATCGGCACGTTGCGAACCGAGACGAAGGTCTTGAGTACGTCGATGAGCTTCGCCGCGGAGTCGATGTTCGACTGCGTGTGGTCGGTGAAGATCTTGAGCAGCTTGCTGCCCTCCCCGCCGCTGCCCTCCAGAATCGGCAGTACGTCGGAGATCGGCACCTGAGCGCGGGCGTTGCGAAGGAAGTCCTGCTGGCGAGCGCCCCGCACGAAGTCGTTGTCGGTGTGGCGGTACCTGACGTAGTCGAGTGCCTTCTGGCCGCAGAGCCGCTGATAGCCGGCGTTGACGTGGATCGCCGCGTAGGTGTCGGCCTCGCTGAGCGCGGTCGAGTTGTCGTTGAAGTAGCGACGGTCGACGTCCACGTAGACGCAGTTGATCGCATCCACCGCCTTGGCGAAGCCGTTGAAGTCGACGTTGACGACGTTGCTGATCTCCAGCCCGGTGAGATCCTTGACCGTCTCCAGGGTCTTCTTGACGCCCCCCATCGCGAACGCCTCGTTGAACTTCGTCTCGCCCAGCGCTCCCGGGATCTGGACCTTGAGATCGCGCGGGATCGAGAGCAGGGAGAGGACCTCGTTCTCGGGATCCACCCGCAGCAACATGGTCGTATCGGAGCGGCCGGGGTCGCCGGGCGTCCCCGCTCGCTTGTCGGAGCCGACGATCATGATCGTCTGCGGATCCCCCGGCTCGATGTCGGCGAGCCGGTCGCCGATGCCCTCGATCGGCTGCAGGTCCGCGGCGACGCCGGTGATGAAGATCAGCGACGAGACGGCGACGGCCGTCGCGACCGAGGCGACGATCAGGATCGAGGCGGTGAGAAAGCGCCACCAGAGGGCCGGCGTCTTGTTCTCGAGATCCTCTTCCTCGTAGTAGTAGCCGCCCGTGATCGGGGGGCCGGCCCCGGGCGGAGGTCCCTGCCGGACGACGGTGTGCTCGATCGGCGACTCGCCGGGAGGCGCAGCGGCAGCGGCGACGCCCGCGAGGGCCGCCTCGTCAACCGCGCTCTCGTCCTCGGGCTCGTCGTCCTCGGGGCGGTGGATCTCGGTCGGCGGGTCCGCCGGCTGCTCGGACCCAGCCTCCTCTCCCTCGGCCCCCGCCTCGTCCCCGCCAACGAGATCGTCCTCGGGAGCTGCCCCTACCTCGAGAGCGGCATCCCCTTCGGAAGCGTCCCCCGCCTCGTCCGCCTCGGCCTCGACGTCCCATTCCTCGGTCTCTCCCCCGGCCGGCGTCGTCTGCTCGGCGTCCGGCGGGGGCGCGGGCACGACCCACTCGCTCGAATCGGTCTCGTCGAACCTGACCTCGCCGCGCCCCGGCTCCTGTGCGTCGTCACCATCCCCTTCGAGCTCGAGCTCGTCGGCCTGCGGCCCCGGGTCCGGCTGCGGCTCGACGGCAGGCTGCTCGCCCGGCGGCTCGTCAGCGTCGGCATCGGCGTCGGCCGATGACTCGCCCCCCTGCCGTGAGGAGGCCGGCTCGCCGGCCCCGGGGAGGTCGCCGGGCGGCGGCCCGAGCTCACGCTCGATCTCGCGTTCGAGGCGTGCGAACTCCTCGGTCAGACCGATTCCCTTGTCCTCGTCGCCGTCGAACCGCCCTGGCTCGTCGTCGCGGGGATCCCCGTCTTGTTCGCGATCATCGCCCATGTTCCGGATATCCGAACGTCGAACGGTAACGGCTCGGCCCTACAGATAAACCGCAGCGGCCCTTCCGGTTGCGGAAACGAGTGACGGGTGTGCGCGGGCGTCATCGATCGCAGGAAGCGCCCGAAGGCACCCCACTTCCCACCGACGCCGGGTAGAAGTGCGTCACCCGGAGAAACCCATCCCCGCCTGGACCTTCTCACCCTTCCTCGCGTCCGCTCTTGAGATCCACAAAAGGCGTGGTCCTCGCCCGCCCAGCTCCCCGCCCTCGCCCCTGCTTCCCGTTTGCACTGGCCAACCGGGGAAGCGGACGGCGAAGCCGGAGCATTCCCCGGCAGTCATCTCACCGGCAGGTGCTGTTCCTAGCCCGCCAGGGCGAGGAACGCCTCGGCGCGGGCCTTGTCCTGCTCGGCGGTGCGCTGGGCGGCGGAGCCGTCCTCGGCCTCCGCCAGGCGGGTCTCGGCGTCCTCGAGCCGAGCCTGCAGATCAGCCGCGTCGAGGCTGTCGGGCTCGATGGCCTCGGAGACGAGGACGACGACCTTGTTGGCGAACACCTCGAGCCAGCCCTCGGCGGCCGCGTACCGCTTGGCCCCGGACGTGCCCGCGTTGAAGTCGGACTCGGTCTCGAACATCCTCAGCTCGTGCGGGACCAGCCGCGCCAGCATCGGGGCGTGCCGGGCGCGGATCCCGACCTCGCCGACCATGGTCCGCGAGGAGATCTGGAACATCTCGCCCTCGAAGACCTTGCCCTGCGGGGTCAGGACCTCGGCCGTGAACGTTGTCGAGTCGGCTGCCATCGGGATCGCTAGGCGGTCGCGCCGGCCTCGGCCTCAGCTTCGGCCTTCTCCGCCTGCTCCTTGGCCTCGCGATCGGCGGCGGCGGTCTCGTCCTCGCCCGAGCCCTTGGCGGCAGCGAGGACCTGATCGATCGAGCCCTTCATGTAGAAGGCGCCCTCGGGGATGTCGTCGTGCTCGCCGTCGACCAGGCTGCGGAAGCTCGAGACCGTGTCGGCGACCGAGACGACCTCGCCCGGCGTGCCGGTGAACTGCTCGGCGACATTGAACGGCTGGCTCAGGAAGCGCTCGATCTTGCGGGCGCGGTTGACCTGCAGCTTGTCCTCGTCGGAGAGCTCGTCGATGCCGAGGATGGCGATGATGTCCTGCAGCTCCTTGTAGCGCTGCAGCACCTCCTGGACGTCGGTCGCCGTCTTGTAGTGCTCCTCGCCGAGGATGTCTGCCTTGAGGATCGTCGAGGTCGAGTCGAGCGGGTCGACGGCCGGGTAGATGCCCT
>CAZXKG010000066.1:4322-14467 GCA_964641695.1 uncultured Conexibacter sp. | reverse complement strand
CATCGAGATGATCTCCACCTCGCCGATCAAGATCTCCTGCGTGATCGCCGCCGCCCGCGTTCCCGACGCCGTTCGCGCCCTGCACGGCGCCTTCGAGCTCGGCGCCGACGCCGTGCGCGAGGAGGATCCCACCGGCGAGCACCGACCCAAGGTCGGCAGCTGATGGGCTACCGGGTCGGCGTGCTCGGCGCCACCGGCGCGGTCGGCTCGACCGCGCTCGAGGTCCTGGCGGAGCGCTCGTTCCCGCTCGACGAGCTGGTGCCGCTGGCGTCCGCCCGTTCGGCGGGCAAGCGGATCCCGTTCGCCGGCGACGAGGTCGAGGTCCGTGAGCTCACCGAGGACTCGATCCAGGGCCTCGACGTCGTCATCTCCTCCGCCGGCGGCTCGGTCAGCTCCGAGTGGGCGCCGAAGATCGTCGCCGCCGGAGCGGTCGTCGTCGACAACACGAGCTACTGGCGGATGCACGAGGACGTGCCGCTGGTCATCAGCGAGGTCAACCCTGAGGCCGCCGACGCCCATCGCGGTCTCGTCGCCAACCCGAACTGCTCGACGATGCAGATGGTCGTCGCGCTCAAGCCGATCTTCGACCGCGCCGGGATCGAGCGCCTCGTCGTCTCCACCTACCAGTCGGTCTCCGGCACCGGTCAGCGCGCGATCGAGGAGCTGCGCTCGCAGTCGGAGGCGGCGCTCGACGACGAGCCGGTCAGCGCCGAGGTCTACCCCCACCAGATCGCCTTCAACGTCCTGCCGCAGGTCGAGACCTTCAAGGGCGGCGACGACTACACCACCGAGGAACGCAAGATGATGGCCGAGACCCGCAAGATCCTCGGCGTCGGCGAGGAGCTGGGGATCTCCGCCACCTGCGCCCGCGTCCCCGTCTTCAACGGCCACTCGGAGTCGGTCAACGTGCAGACGCGCGAGCCGCTGGGGCCGGACGAGTGCCGCGAGCTGCTCGCCTCCTCGCCCGGCGTGGTCGTCCTCGATGACCCCGCCGAGGGCGTCTACCCGCTCGCCACCGTCGCCGCCGGGCGCGATCCCGTCCTCGTCGGCCGGATCCGCCGCGATCCCTCCCACGAGCGCAGCCTCAACCTCTGGGTCGTCGGCGACAACCTCCGCAAGGGCGCGGCCACCAACGCCGTGCAGGTGGCGGAGGTGCTGGTCGAGCGGGATCTCGTCCGCGTGCCGGAGCCTGCCCTGGCGGCTTGACCCGCTCCCTGGCGGTGATCAGGGGTGAGCGCAGCAGGGAGCGAGGGACCGTGAGCGGCGAGGCTGCACGATGATCGGCGCCTACCTGGCGCTGCTGGTCCTGCTCGGATGCGCGCTGCTGATCGGGCAGGCGCTGGCGGGCCTTGCCCACGGCGCCCGGCGTGATACCCCGACGCCGCTGAGCTGGCTGGCCCCGGCCTACGGGCTGGGCGGGCTGCTCGTGCTGGGTGCGGTGGCGGTGCGCCTGCCGGGACATGCGATCACCGTTGCCGTGGTCGTCGTCCTCGCGACGCTCGCCTCCGCCGTGTACCTGCGGGGGCGGGTCGCGCAGATCCGCGCACGCGCCCCGATCGCGCTCTGCGCCGGGCTGATCGCGGTCCTCGTCGCCTCGCTGCCGTTCATGATCGCCGGCAACGTCGGGGTGCTCGGCGTCGGCCTCGTCAACGACGACATGGCCTCGCATCTGATCATCGCCGACTACGTAGCCGACCCCGGCGGCCACGTGCCGAGCTTCGTCCGCGGCGGCTACCCGATCGGCCCGCATGCGCTCGCCGCGGCGCTCGAGCTGATCCCCGGCGCCGGGATGGTGGAGGCGTTCGCGGCCCTGACCCTCTCGCTGGCCGCGCTGCACGCCCTGCTCGGCGCCGGGCTGTTGCGCGGCTTGTCCTCAGGGCGGCGGATGGTCGGCGCGGCCCTGATCGCGTTGCCGTACCTGGGCGCGGCCTACCTCGCCCAAGGTGCCTTCAAGGAGCCGCTGCAGGCGCTGCTGCTGATCGGCTTCGCGCTGACGATGGCGCCCCTGATCGGCCTGCGCTCGCCGCTCTCGATCGGGGCGCCGGACGCGAGCTCGCAGCGGCAGTCGCCCGCCACGAGTGGCCCGAAACTCACGATGATCAGCAGTTACTGGCCACTCGGCAGGGAGGGAGGCGACGCCGAGGGGAGCGCCGCGGGTCCCGACCACGCCGAGGCCCCCGCCGCCGCGCGGCATCCGCTGTTGCGGATCCTCCCGCTCGCGGTGCTGGCCGCGGCGAGCGTGCTCAACTACAGCACCCCCGGACTGCTCTGGGTCTCCCTCCTCGCGGTCGCCCTGATCTTCACCAGGGTCGTGATCGTGCGGCCGCGGCCGCGGCTGCCGGAGATCGACTGGCGCAAGCTCGCCCCCTACGCCCTCGGCGCGATCGTCATCGTCGCCCTGGCGACCTTCCAGGAGTGGGGGCGGATCGCCGACTTCAGCCGCATCTCGGCGCTCAACCCCGATCGTTTCGGCTCCGACCTGGGGAACCTCGGCCAGTCGCTGTCCCCGCTGGAGGTGCTCGGGATCTGGCCGTCGGGCGAGTTCGATGCGACGCCGACCTCGACCGGCGTTCCCGCGATCGTCTTCTACCTGGGCGCCGCGATCGGCTTGGCGGCGCTGCTCTGCGGCTTGCAGCGGGATCGCCGTCAGCATCTGGAGACGATGCCGACCCTGCTCGCCGCGATGGCGATCGTCTGGGTCCTCTCGAGCCTCTTCGCCAGCCCCTACATCGCCGCGAAGGCGCTCGCGGTGGCGGCTCCGGTGGTGATGACGCTCGCTGTCCGCGGCACCTTCGGGGAGGATCGCGGCCCAAGACTCGCGCTCGGCGTCGTCTTCGTCCTGCTCGCGGCGGGCTCGTCGTTCCTGGTCCTGCGCGCGGCCCCGGTCGGTCCCGACGACGCCGCCTCCCACGGCGCCCAGCTCGAGACGATGCGGGAGATCGTCGCCGGCGAGGAGGTTCTCTTCCTCGGCCGCGACGACTTCATCCGCTGGCACCTGCGCGGCTCCGACGAGATCACCGGCATCGTCACCAACTTCTACGACGTCGAGGACGCCCGGCCGCGGTTCAAGAAGGGGGAGGGGAGAAGTTCGACGTCGATGCCGTCTTCCCGAAGACGCTCGACAGGTTCCCCTACGTGCTGGAGTCGACCGGCGGGCCGTCCTCGCTGGTCCCGCCGCGCTTCCGCGAGGCCGCGCGCGCCCACGACTACGTCCTCTACGAGCGGACGGGGGGTACCGGTAAGCGCAAGACGCTCGACGAGGGCAGGGAGCCGGGCGCGATCATGCGCTGCGTCACCGAGGAGGAGAAGGAGCTCCAGCACAGCCAGGGAACGGCGACGATCTGGGACCCGGCGCCGGTGATCGAGGGCGCGAAGGGCTGGAGCCCCGACGACTCGCCCAGCGACGGGTCCCCGTCGACGATCGAGATCGAGATCCCCGAGCCGGGCCGCTGGCTGATCTCACTCGCCTACGACAGCCGCCGCCCCCTGCGCGTGACCTCCGAGAAGCTGGGAATCGACGAGACGATCACGGCAAACCTCGATTTCAGAGGGGAAACCCCGACCTTCCCTATAGCTGAGGTAGAGGTTGAGGAACCGTTGGTTGCGACCGTCTCGGCGGAGCCCGACCGCCCCAACTTCATCGCTCGCCTGCTCCGCGCCCCCAACGAGGCCCATCTACGCCAGTTGACGGCCACTCCGCTCGCCGCAACGAAGCGAATCCCGATCCGCTCCGCCTGCGACGAGTACGTCGACTGGTACCGGGTCCGGGGCCAGGCGAAGGGGGACTGGCGACCGTAGGTACTGAAGCGGCGTCGTCACCGACCGCCGGCGCCGGAGTGTGAACGGCCTCCAGCTTCGGTCGGTGCTAGGCCGTGACGTTCGAGCGCCTGCTCGAACCCCGGCCCCGGGACGTGGAACACGCCTCTGCCCCGGGTTTGAGAGCTGCCGAACTCGACCACGCCCTCCTCCCGGAGCTTCCTGAGGATGCGACTACCGGATTGCTCGTTGGCCAGTCCGAGCAAGTCGGCCACTTCCTTGGGCCTGATCGTCGAGTTGGTCAGTAGGTGGCGAACGATGAACTCCTCGGCATCCTCAGAAGAGGTGCTCATGTAGGGCAGGCGGTCCTTGAGCTCCGTCCGAGAGGTATCGCTCAGCCGCCAGCGCGGGGACTTGCGGGTGCTCCAGGAGACATGCTGCAGCAGGCCGACCTTCTCACCACGCCCCAGGGCCACGGCGCACTCGCCTTCGAGCTTCTGCAGGATCCCGGTGAGCTCGCCCGGGGAGACGTTGGCTCGATCTAGAAGCACATGGAGGATCAAGGCCAGGTCGACGTCCTCTTGGGCCTCGCTCGGGAACGATGCCAGTAGCCGAACCACGGGCTCGGAGGGCTCGCCGCCGATCAGCACGCAGCGAACCCGGCCGTTGCGGTCGGCGATGCTCGGGACTTCGTGGCCGACGTTGACCATGTCGCGGAACATCCGGTCGACGCCGACCCCCTCCTGCTCGGCCAGGCGCAGGCTCCGGAAGACGTCCGCCAGGACCTTGTTGCGTGGGTGCGATCGCTCGGTGAGGATGTTGCTCTCGTCGATGCCCGGGGGGAACCCGCCGGGAGAGACGATGACGAGCTGGGCATCGACGAACTCGACGTCTACTGGATCGGCGTGGCGATAGTCGCGATGGATGAGCGCGTTGACGAGTCCCTCGCGGGCTGCTGAGTCCGGGATCAGGCGAATCCGTGGCCTGACGCCGCCGCTGAGCTGGAGCTCGCGGAACTCGTTGACGGCGTCGATGCGCTGCTTGACGTCGTGGTAGGCCTCGATCAGGGGCGCGGTGACTTCGACTCTGTCAAGGGAGGCTCCGCCCGGGATCTTGCGGCGCTTGTAGTCGATGATCACTCGATCGCCCGGGGTGACGAGAACGGCACCGGCGTTGTTGAGCCGTCCACTGGCCTCGACGATGCCCAGCCGTCGCAGCAGATCGGCCGTCGGCCGTCCGGCCAGCTCCTGGCGCGACTCGTCAGCGGCGGCCCGCAGGTAGGAGCGGATCCGGTCCACCGCAGCTTCGCTTACGTCGTCGAGCGTCCGCTGGCTCGTCTGGGCCGACCAGTCGAAGCCGGCCATCGCCTCCTCTTGGACCCGCTGCTCCTCGGGGGTCATCTCCACGCACTTGTCCCGGACCCGGTGCTTGAACTTCTTGCCTGAGCGGATCAGCCGATAGCCACGGCGCACGAGCACCAGCAGCAGCCGGGTGCCGTCCATCTGCATCTCGCCGACCTCCGCGCCGAGATGGGGCTCGGTCAGATCCCAGATCCTCTCGCGCACCCATTCGGCGTCCAGGTCGGCTCCGACGAGCGCATCCGGGCCGCTGGCCTTGTCGTCGACCCCGACGACGAGCACACCACCGTCGGTGTTGGCTAGACAGGCCGCCGCGTCGGCCAGAGCCTTGGCCGCCTCCTCGTTCTTCGGTGATCCGGGGCCGTAGGCGCCCTTGACCCGTCGACCAGCCTCCTCCTTGCAGTCGAGAGTGGGTGTCTCGACATCGCTGGCCTTGACTCCGTGCCTGACGATCCGCTCCAAGGCGGCGTGCGCCTCCCTGACAAAGGGGTCGCTCGAGAAACCTCCGGCCATACCTAAAGAACATAACACGATGGGGAGATCCAAATCATGTTATATTTTCGGCAGCCTTCCGGATCATTTCTCACCGGATGAAGTCGTCGCGTACCGGCACATCCTCGTCCCGTTTACGCCTCGTCTCAGGGTGCAGAGAATCGGGAGAGCTGAGGCCGTTAACTTCTGAATCAAGTTGTTGGCCTTGCCCGGATCGGGCTGATCCGCGGCTTTGAACTCTCCTGTGCTCCGGATCGTTTTCGGACCCTTGGTCCAACGATCCCTTCGGGCTCAGAAGCTGAACGAGTCGGACTCGAAGCTCTCCTGCTCCCTGCGAGCGGCGCCACCATAAACGAAGCTGTCCATGGTCGGCAAGGCCCAACCGTGCATGTGCGTCGCGGATGCACAGTCCGACGGTCCGGCGTCAAGAACGCCGGCGTCCATGAACGGCTGGGCGGCGGTCGGGGACTGGGTCCACGGAGCTGACCGAGGAGCACACGACCAACACCTCGGTGGCCCCTCGCGCCGCGTTGTACGAGGCGTCCAAAGTTTGGGATTCGCGCCTCGCAGCAGGGCATGCAGCCTCCCGCACGGTCCCCGCACCCGTGCGGGAAGCGAACGAGCTCCGAACCTTCACTGTTGATGGGGCTTTCAGTGGGTGCGCGAACTTGATTCAGAAGTTATGCGTCCCGAAGCGCCGCTTTGCCGCATGGCTATGACCACGAGGAGACACGGTGAGCGCAACCCAGACCCCCTTCGATCGCATCCGCTCCGGCGGGAATGAAGCCGCGTATGGACAGCCTCACCGCTTGGGCGCCTCGATCGCGCTGATCCTCTTCGCACTGTTCGCGCTGGCGCTGGCCCATGCACCCGCTGCCTTCGCCGCCAAGCAGGTCGACGACTACGTGGGAGGGGTTGCCACGGGCGGCGCAAATGCGACCGGCGGGATCTTCGCGAGCGCAGAGAACGGGGTCGCCGTGAACGAGACGGGGGCGGGAGCCGCCGACGAGGGTGACTTCTACGTCATCGACGCCTTCAACAACCGCGTCCAGCAGTTCACGGCGACGGGCGAGTTCATCCGCGCCTGGGGCTTCGACGTGATCCAGGCCGCCGGCCCGCCGCCGAACTCGAACGGCACCGGCTTCGAGATCTGCGACGTGACCACCGATCCCGCCAACACGCCGGCGCAGTGCAAGGGTGGCGTGGCGGGCCCGGCGGCCGGTCAGCTCGGATCCAACGGCGCACGCGGGATCGCCGTCGACCAGGAGACGGGGAACGTCTTCGTCGCCGACGGTGCCAACCGGCGGGTCAACGTGTACGGCGCCGCCGGGGAGTTCCAAGGCGCGTTCGGGTGGGGCGTCGACACCGGCGTGGCCGAGCTCGAGTTCTGCACGACCGCCTCGACCTGCGTGGCCCCGAACACGGCCAACGGCAGCGACGACGGCGGGCAGCTGGGCGCTGTTGGGAACCTTCAGCCGATCGGGATCGCGGTGGCGCCGGAAGACGCGCCGAACGCCGGCAACGTGGTCCTCGGCGACACCGGGAACCGCCGCGTCCAGGAGTTCTCGCTGACCCTGAACGGCTTGGACCAGGTGACCGATGCAGAGTTCGTCCGCACGCTCGGCTGGGACGTCGAGCCGGGGGGGACGCCCGGCTTCGAGCAGTGCACCTCCGGAGCGGTGGGCGGCTGCCAGGCAGGCCAGCTCGGCTCGGGCAACAACAACCCGGGGCAGTTCAACACCGCTGCCGCCGGATTCGGCCTTTCCCTGGGCGTTGATTCCGCGGGCAGCACCTACGTCGCCGACCCCGGCAACAACCGAGTCCAGAAGATCGACCCGACCGGTTCCAGCGCGACGGCCTTCGCTCCCGCGCAGCTCTCGGGCAGCCCGGCGGCCGCGTCGATCGCGGTCAGCTCGCAGGATCGCGTCTTCGTCCACAAGCCCTCCACCTCCCCCAACCAGATCCGGATCGCCGAGTTCGAGGACGACGGCACGCCCGTCGAGCTCGGGCACCTCGATCAGGCGGGGCTCACCTCCGGGAGCAACAGCAAGGCGATCGCGATCAACGGAACATCCGGTCGCCTCTACGCGACGTTCGCAGGCCCGACCGAGCTCGGCTCGGGAACGTACGCGCTCGCGTTCATCGCCGACGACGACGGCGCTTCTGCTCCGGGCGCGGAGGTCAACCCGCCGGCAGACGTCGGCCCCCACGGCGCCGAGCTCTCGGGCGTCGTCGACTCCAACGGCGGGCAGTCCTCGTGGAGGATCGAGGTCTCCAAGACCGGCGTGGAGGGCTCCTGGGAGGCGATCGGATCCGGCGCCGCCGCAGGCTCGGACCCCACGGCCGTGAGCAGCGTCGCCGCCGGCCTCGAGGCCAACACCTTCTACCGCTTCCGCATCCAGGCCCACAAGGCCTTCGGGGGCGGGGACGTGATCTCCTCGGAGCTCACCTTCCTCACCGACACCGTCGCGCCGGAGGTGGAGACCCTGCCCCTTCGCCATCGCGCCGACACGTCCGCGTACCTGGTCGGACGCGTCAACCCCAACAAGCTGGCGACGACCTACCGCTTCGACTACGGGCTCACCACCGCTTACGGGAGCTCGATCCCCGCGCCGCAGGGATCCGCGGGCAGCGGCGGCCAGACGCTCGAGGTGGGGGAGCTGGCCACCGGGCTGCTTCCCAGCCACACCTACCAGTACCGGCTCTGCGCGACCAACGTCGAGGGCACGGTCTGCGGCGCCAACCGCAGCTTCCGCACCCGCGCCTCGATCCCGACGCCGGTGGGCCGCGCCTACGAGATGGTGACGCCGCCCGACAAGAACAACCGGCGGGGTAGTGACTCGGGCAGCATCGACATGCTCGGTCAGGAAAGCTTGCTCAACAACGGCGGTCAGCCGTCGCCCGACGGCGACTCGGTCTTCTTCAGCCTCATGTTCGGCATCCTCGACGGCGAGGCGGGAACCGCGTTCCCCCACGCGCTGGATCGCGTCGTCATCCGCCGCGAGGACGAGCGGTGGCGGGCTGAGGCCGTCAACAACATCCCCGCGGCGCTCGGCGCCGGGAGCAACGTCCTCGAGAGCATCCAGGCCGCGTCCGCCGATCTCAACACCCAGGCCTGGCATCACCGGACCCCGCTCTTCGAGAGCGGTTCCTCGCTCAGCACGCGCGTGTTCGGCGACACGGGCGGCCTGCTCGGCTCGGGCTTCTACGACTGGCTCGGCCCCGATTTCGCCAGCGAGTTCACTGGCCCTGGTGCCGAAGCTGCCCTGATCGACGACGAAGGCCGGCGCATGCTTCGCTGGGGCACCTACATCGGCCTGGATGGCCCCGGCGACGTGAGCGCGGACCAGTACGCCCCGGTGCCGGCAGGCTGCATCGCCGATCCCGGCGTGGCCTGCAGCCAGTTCCCGGGCGGCAGGGCCCTCTACCTGCAGTCGCCTCCTGGCTCGGGCCCACGCGAGCTGGTCAGCGAGTGCACGGGCAGCGGCCCCTCGGCAACCCAGATCCCGATGCGCAGCGAGAACGGCACCCCCTTCCCCACTTTCGCCGACGACACGATCGCCGAGCAGCCGTGCGCGGAGGGAGCGACGACGAGCCGTCGCGGTGCCGTCGGCGGCGGCCCCAACGGGGCGACGAACGCGATGTCCGAGGACGGCAGGCGGATCTTCTTCACCTCTCCCGACGGCGGCCCAAACACGAGTGCCTGTGCCTCGGTCGTGACCGGGCCACCGGTGGGCGGGGCGACCGGCGCGGACACGGACTGCCCACCGCAGCTCTACGTGCGCCAGTACGACTCCGACGGCAACGCCACGGTGCGCTGGATCTCACGTCCGGAAGCTCTTGGCGGCCCGATCGCCAATCTCTCGCAGGCGATCTTCGAGGGCGCTTCCCGGGACGGCAGGTACGTCTACTTCCGCACCAACTCACCGTTGCAGGTCAGCGATCCCAACGCGGGCAGCGCGACGGCTGCCTCGGCGAACTCGTGGGATCTCTACCGCTACGAGCTGCCCGCCGATCTCGACGACGATCCCGCGGACGGAACGCTGGTCAGGGTGAGCGGCGGCGAGGACGCCGAGGGCGACGTCAACACCAACCAAGCGGGTACCGGTGCTGGTGCCGGTGCGGCCTTGCGCTTCCTCTCGGCGGACGGCAACCGCGCCTACTTCGTCACTCGCCGCGCCTTGCCCGAAACCGCTGCCGACAACACTCCTCCAGACGGCAGCTCCGCGTCGAACTTGGCCGACACCTCCGTCGCGGTCAACCAGAACACGTTGAGGCATCTCTATCTCTTCGACGCGTCCGACCCTGGCTCGCCGCAGTGGAAGTTCGTGGCGAACATCCCGGCTGCGTTCGGCACCGGCTCGCTCAACGGATGCGCGACGAGCGCAAGCGGGTCTGGTTCACCGATGGGCATTATCGAGTCAGGGGCCGGTAACCAGGGTCCGGTGCGCAATTCGTCTGGCAACTGCATCCACGGGTCCCCTGATGGTCGTGGCATCGTCTTCGAGACCGGTGGACAGCTCACGGCTGACGACGTCG
>CAZXKG010000066.1:0-4222 GCA_964641695.1 uncultured Conexibacter sp. | reverse complement strand
GATGGTCGTGGCATCGTCTTCGAGACCGGTGGACAGCTCACGGCTGACGACGTCGATTCGGCGGGGGACATCTACTTCTACGACGCGGACGACCACCAGCTGTCCCGAGTCAGTGCTCCCAGGGCCGGTCAGGATCCTTACGTCTGCGACGTGAACACGAACGTGACCTGCAATGCCGATCTCGGTTTCGGGCTTGGCCTCACTCGCCTTGGACTCGACGGCCTCAAGCACGCGAACATCGCGATCGACGCGGGCGGCGACGTCAAGGCCGTCTACTTCGAGACCCGACTTCAGCTGATCGCCGCCGACGTCAACGACGATCGGTACGACACCTACCAGTGGACCCCGGACGGGCGACTCAGCCTGATCTCGCCCGGCAGCGCCGACGCCGATTCCTGGTACTCGGGCAACTCGCTGGACGGCGAGGACGTCTTCTTCTTCACCCGCCAGAGGATCAGCCCCTGGGAGATCGACGACGCCGACTTCGACCTCTACGACGCCCGGGTCGGGGACGGTCTGCCGAACCCGCCGGCGCCGCCGCTCGGCTGCGACGTGCTCGGCGACGGCTGCCAGGGCGGGTCGACCGGAGCGCCTGCTGACGACCGTCCCGCCTCGAGCGAGCTCGAGGGCGAGGGCAACGTCAAGTCCGGCTCCGACTGCCTCGACCTCGAGGCGAGGCTCGAGAGGACGACCAATGCCGCCGCGCGGGTTCAGAGCAGAGCGCGTAAGGCCGCGGCGAAAGCCGGGAAGGCGTCGGGCAAGAAGGCCAAGCGCCTGAAGAAGCAGGCGAAGAAGCTGAAGAAGCGGACGAAGCAGGCAAGCAAGAAGGCCAGGCAGGTCGAGCGCAAGCTCGAGGACTGCAGGAGCTCCAAGTGAGTCCGACGCGCGAGTCAGGCACGACCGAGAACCGCACCCACAAGGAGAGCAAGCAGATGCGCGCCACGCCCCCCAGAACCCACCGTCCGATTCCCCGCGGAAGCTGCCTGGACATCGAGACGGCCGGGCGGATGAGCCTCTGGGCGATGTTGCTGCTGATGGTTCTCGCCTCCGCCGCCATTGCGGCCGTCTCCCAGCCCGCGTCGGCGCAGGCGGCGCTCGGCGACAACTACGGCGTCGCCGATGCCAACAACGGCCCCGGCGACCCGGGCCCCGACGTCTCCGCCCCCGCGTTCCCCGGCGCGAAGGCGTTCTGGGCCGGCACCTGCGATCTCACGGACACGACGATCGACGACGGCGGCTTCGGGACGGCTCCCGGGGTGCCGTTCGCGCACTGCATCGACCAGGGGACGGTCTACAACCCGGGCTTCGACCCGGATCCCGATCCCTCGCGCGTGGTGTCGTGGCTGCCCGGCAATGGACCGGCCTGGCGGCTTGACCCCGCCACCCAGGCCGGTGGGCATCCTGACGGCAGCGCGTCGTTCTGGATCCAGCGTTCCCCTGACTCTCCGGGGTTCGCCCCCTTGCAAGGCGACGGCGATACGAAGACGGTCCTGGTTGGGCTCCCCGCCGGGGTGATCGGTAATCCGAACGCGGTCCCGAAATGCCCTTCCGAGTTGCTGGCGACGGTTCCGCCGACCTGCCCGCCCGAGACCCAGGTGGGTGTGGTGTCGGTGACGCTCTCCGATTCGACTCCGGTGCCGGCCGTCTTCCCGCTCTGGAACGTCGAGGCCCGGGACGGCAAGACCGCGGAGCTGATGCTCAGTCCCGCGGGTGACGTTCCGCAAGCCAACGTTCCGCTCGTCGCCAGTGCCCGCACCGACGGCGACTTCGGCATCGACGCCGTGGCGGCCAACCTGCCCGGCGGCCTGCCGCTGCTCGGGCAGACGGCGACCCTCTGGGGCGTCCCCTGGGCTGCCGAGCATGACGTCTACCGGCCGAGAGCCGGCTTCGGAGCATCGCCGGGAAGCGACGGAATGCACGAAACGGGCCTCCCCGGTGGATCGCCGGCCCAGACTCCGCAGAGCTACGACCCCTCCTGGGGTCCGATCAAGCCCTTCTTCACGAACCCCACCGAGTGCTCGTCGGAGCTGCTCGAGACCCATCTCGAGCTCAGCTCGTGGCAGAACCCCGAGACGATCCTTGGCTACGACGCTCCCGCCGACGCAGCCGTCGACGGGTGCGAGGACGTGCCGTTCGAGGCCGACATCGACATCGCCCCGACCAGCACTCGCGCCGACTCGCCCGCGGGGCTCGAGGTGGAGCTCGAGATCCCGCAGAACAACGATCTGGAGTTCGCCCCCCCGCAGGAGGGCGCGCCCCAGGGTGAGATCGACGACTACGTCGCCGACGCGACGGCTCACTGGAAGTCCATCGCCGGCCTCGCCACCTCGCACCTGAAGGACACGGTGGTCACGCTGCCCCAGGGGTTCTCGGTGAACCCGTCGGCCGCGAACGGGCAGGCCGCCTGCGCGTCCGCGCAGATCGGTCTCACCTCCCCGGCGGGGAACGCCGAGGAGATCCGCTTCGACAACTCCGATCCCGACGACGGCAAGGGCCTGGATTGCCCGAACGCTTCCAAGATCGGCACCGTCGAGGTGGAGACGCCGCTGCTCGAGGAGGAGGACTGGCCGACCGGCAGCGTCTACCTGGCCGCCCAGCAGGACAACCCATTCGGCTCGCTGCTCGGCCTCTACATCGTCGCCGAGTCGGAGCGGCGTGGGCTGATCGTCAAGCTGGCGGGCGAGGTCCGCACGAACGAGCAGAGCGGGCAGATCGAGGCCGCGTTCCTCAACAACCCCCAGCTGCCCTTCAACAAGTTCAGCCTCGAGTTCAAGTCGGGCCCGAGGGCGCCGCTGACGACTCCGAGCGCGTGTGGGATCTACGAGGGCACGACGACCCTCGCGCCTTACTCGGATCCCGGCGACCCGGTTGAGATCACCAACACCTACGTGATCGACATGGGTCCGGACGGGGGCCCGTGCAGGGCGGGAGATCCGAGCCGGCCGGCGGGCGCAGCCGACATGCAGGCGCTGCCGTTCGCTCCGACGATGAACGCAGGGCTGCGGGACGCGGTGGCGAGCTCCTCGTCCCCGTTCAGCCTCAACATGGCCAAGCCCGACGGTCACCAGGACCTCGCCTCGCTCAACGTCACCCTCCCCGAGGGTGTTACCGCCAAGCTCGCGGGAGTCAGCGAGTGCCCCGACGCCACCCTGAACGCGATCAGCAAGGTCGCGGGGACCGGGGCGGCCGAGAACGCGTCGCCGAGTTGCCCCGCCAACTCCCGGGTCGGAGTGGCGACGGTCGGGGCGGGCACCGGCCCCAGCCCCTACTACGTGAGCACCGGCAAGGCCTACCTCGCCGGCCCCTACAAGGGCGCGCAGCTGTCGCTGGCGGTAGTGGTCCCGGCCCTGGCAGGCCCCTTCGACCTCGGCACCGAGGTGGTTCGCAGCAAGCTCAACGTCGACCCGAGGACCGCACAGGTGAGCGTCGAGTCCGACCCGCTGCCGCTGATCCTGCACGGCATCCCGCTGAAGGTCAGAGACATCAGGGTCAACGTGAACCGCGGCGACTTCATGCGCAGTGGGACCAACTGCGATCCGATGCAGGTGCGGGCGGCCGTGCGGGGCAGGTACGGCAAGAGCGCGGCTCTGGCCAACCGCTTCCAGGTCGGCGGGTGCGGCGATCTCGGCTTCAGCCCGAAGCTGAAGCTCGACTTCGGCAAGGCGAAGAAGAACACCAAGGCGAACGCCCACCCGCCGTTGAACGCGAAGCTCTCCTTCAACGAGGGCGACGCCAACATCTCCTACGTCGAGGTGGCGCTGCCCCAGGGCATCCTGCTCGATCAGGAGCGCCTCGGACGCATCTGCTCGAGGCCCAACTACGCCGCCGAGACCTGCCCGGAGGAGTCCCGGGTGGGCTACGCCAAGGCGACGAGCCCCTTGCTCGACGAGCCGGTCGAAGGACCCGTCTACCTGAAGGCATCAGACAACCCGCTGCCGGACCTGGCAGCCGACCTGAACGGCCAGATCGACATCGACCTCTTCGGCCGCGTCGATCAGAAGCTCAACAAGAAGGGCCTGAACCAGATCAGGAACACCTTCGACGTCGTCCCCGACGTCCCGGTCAGCGACTTCCAGCTGACCCTCGACGGCGGCAACGACGGCCTGCTGGTCAACAGCAGGAACATCTGCAACTCCAAGTCGGCGCAGAAGCTCTCGATCGAGATGCAGGCTCACAACGAGATGACGCTCTCGGAGAAGCCGCTGGTTGGGAGCGCCTGCAA
>CAZXKG010000065.1:0-14625 GCA_964641695.1 uncultured Conexibacter sp. | reverse complement strand
AAGTCGACGATCACATGCGTGCCGGGGGCCGCGACTGGCTCTACGCGGTGGGCGACGTGAACGGCCGCGCCCTGCTCACGCACGAGGGCAAGTACCAGGCGCGCGTCGCCGCCGCGAACATCCTCGGCGAGGATCGGGCCGCGCGCGACGACGGCCGCGCGGCTCCGCGGGTGATCTTCACCGACCCGGAGGTCGCGGCGACCGGGATGACGCTCGCCGCGGCGCGGGAGGCGGGGATCGCCGCCCGCGCGGTCGACGCCGAGACCGCCGCCAACGCGGGAGCCTCGTTCCGCGGGCGTGAGACGCCGGGGACGACGAGGTTCGTGATCGACGAGGACCGGGACGTGCTCGTCGGGGTGACCATCGTCGGCACCGAGGTGGCCGAGATGCTGCACGCCGCCACGATCGCCGTCGTCGCCGAGGTGCCGTTGACCAAGCTCGCCGACGCGGCCCCGCCCTTCCCGACCAGAAACGAGATCTGGCTGAATCTCTGAGGAGTCGACGCCGAGCCCGGCGCCCTCCCGGCGTCAGATCGTCAGCCGGGAGCTGATCTCGTCCAGGAACTCGCGCGGGAACCCGGGGATCGACTCGAGCTCGTCGATCGACTTGAACCCGCCGGAGCGCTCACGGTGAGCGAGAACCCGGCCGGTCTGCGTGACCGACATCCCTGAATCGCGCAGCTCCTCGAAGGTCGCCTCGTTGAGGTTGATCGGATCCCCGGCGGGCGCGACCGGTGCCGGCGGTGGCATGTGCGTCGCCGGTGGCGCCTCCGCCGCAGGCGGAAGCGGCTCGGGGGCCGGTGGCGCCGGTGGCTCGCTCGGCGGCGGGGGTGGAGGCGGGACCGGCTCCAGCGGGGGCGGCGGCCCCGGTGTGGGCTCCGGGTCCGGCGTCGGCGGCGGCGGAGGCGGCGTCGGCGGGGGCTCCGGCGCGGGCGCGGGTGGTGGTGGAGGTGGTGTCGACGGCGGCTCGGGGCGCGGCGGCGCTTCGCCGACGGCGGGTGGCGGCGGCGGTGAGCCCGGCGGCGGTGGCGGCGGCGAGTCCGCCCGGAACCGGGGGTCGACTCCGCCTCCGGCCTCGGCGGTGATGTCGATCGACGGGGACTTCTCCGTCGATCCGAGATCGAGGGTCGGCGACTTCTCCGCGGGCGGCTCGGCGAAGCTCGCCCGCGGCGCGGCGGGGGGCTCGGGCGACGCCTGGATCCCCTCCAGCGACTTCGACACGTCGGCGACCGCATCGCGCGCGCGGGTCTCGGCTTCACGCGCACGCGCATCGGTCTCGTTCATCCGGTCGAGCATCGAGCGCAGGCGCTTCTCCCGCTCGGCTTCCTGGCGCCGCAGCTCGGCGAGCTTCTCGGCCCGGGCGGCTCGCTGCTCGGCCTCGCCCGCTTGCTCCTCGAGCCGCTGCAACCGCGCCTTGGCCTCCTCGATCGCGCGCTCGGTCTGCTGGCGCTTGACGTCGATCCGGCGCTCCGTCTGATCGAGCTCACCGACCAACTCGCGATCGCGCAGGCGGCGGCGGGCGATCTGCTCGTCGGCGACCTTGAGCTCGTCGGCCATCGGCAGTCCGGCGCTCGCCGGATCGGGCTCGGCGACGGCCGCCCTCCGGGCTTCGTCCTCGGCCTCGATCCGCGCTGACGCCTCGACGCCCTCCGCCCCCATCTGGATCCCTTCGATCTCGCGGATCCGGCGCTCGGCGTCGGCGTCGAACTCGCTCCCGCGGGCGGCGACGATCGCGTCGTCCTCCCGCCGCTCGGCGGCGTGAAGGCGCTCGAAGGCGCTTGCCTCGCTCTCGGCGCTCGGCGGGGTCAGATGCTCGGCATGTTGCTCGGCAGGCGCCGTCCCGGCTGCCGGGGCAGGTGGAGGCGCGGCGGCGGGCGGAGGGGGCGCACCCTGCGGGGAGGGAGGCGGAGCCGCTACCGGAGGGGGCGGCGGAGGAACGGCGCCCGCGGGTGGAAGCGCAGAAGACGCTGAAGGCGGGGGTGGCGGGGGCACCGCTGGAGGCGCGGGTGCGTCGGCGCCGCGGCCGGCGGCGAACCCGGCGCCCGCTCCGGCAGCAGCAGCCGCCGCGGCGGCACCGAGGGCGAGCTTGGGATCGGACTTGGACTCACCGCCGGGGGCCGCCGGCGGAGCGCCGAGCGGCGGGGGCGCGGCAGCCGGCAGGGGTGGTGGTGGCGGGGGCGAGGGCACGCCGCCCTTCGCCGCGGCACGGGCACGCTTCTTCTCCTCGACCATCCGCCGGCGTTCGGCCCGCACCTGCTCGCGCTGAGCCTTGGCCTCGGCCTTCTTGGCGGCACGCTCCTGCTTCTTCAGATCGCGCTTGGAGAGCGTTCCGGGGGCCGCCGCGGGAGGGGCGGGCGCCGCGGGCATCGCCGCGGTGACGCCGGCTCCGGCGGGAGGAGTCTGAGAGCCTGTCGCCTCGGCGGCGGGAGTGACCTGCTGCGCGGGGTCGCTCGCGGTAGGACCCGGGGCGGGACGACGCTGCTGCTGGCGCTCGAGGCGGCGCTGCTCCTTGGCGGCGGCGCGCTGTGCCTTCTTCTCCTCGCGCTCACGCTTCTTGCGATCGCGCGCGGACTCGGCCCCAGATAACCGTGAGGCCTGAGGAGCCGGCGGGGCCTGAGGAGCCGGCGGGGGCGGGACGGCGGCGGGCGGCGGAGGAGCGGGTGCCGCCGGGGGCGGCGGAGAGGGAGCGGCGCCGGGGGCCGGAGGCGGGGGCGCGCCGATTCCGGGAGGCGGAGGAGGAACCGCTCCCTGGGTGCCCTGCTGCTGCTCGTTCTCGCTCACTCTCTCGCCTCCGTGTTGAAGAACTCGACCTGACATTGAAGCAAGCGACGCCACGGTCGTGGAGATGACTTCGCCGACGGTGGGTACAAGCGTTCATACGGGCTGCTTGATTCAGCGGCCACGGCTCTTCAGCTCACGCTCCACCTCACGGGCGACATCGCGGTCGCGAATCTCCCGGCGGCGGTCGTGCTGCTGCTTGCCGCGAGCCAGCGCGAGCTCAACCTTGGCCCGCCTTCCACGGAAGTAGATGCAGGTCGGGATCAGCGTCAAGCCCTTGCGCTGCATCTGACCGACGAGCCGCTCGATCTCCCAGCGATGGACGAGCAGCCTGCGCGGGCGCTCGGGCTCGTGGTTGTCCAGTGCCTGCGGGTAGGGCGCGATGTAGGCGCCTCGCAGGTAGAGCTCCCCGTCCTCGATCACCGCGTAGGCGTCCTGCAGCCGAGCCTTGCCGTCGCGCAGGGACTTGACCTCGGTCCCGAGCAGCTCCATCCCGGCCTCGAAGCTGTCGACGATCTCGTAGGAGTGACGGGCGGCGCGGTTGGTCGCCACGTCCCTTCCCCGCTTCTCGCCGTCCTTGCTCATCGCCTCGACCTTACGGATCCACGCGAGCCTCGGGCGCCAGCCTTTCAGCGCCGGGTTCTGGAGCGCCCGGGCTCGGCGTTCGCGCCGATCAGGTCGACCCTCCCGCGCGCGGCCTCGATCGAGTCGACCCGGATCTCGACCGGGTCTCCGATGCCCACCCGCTTGCCGGTTCGCAGACCGACCAGGGCCGACTCGAACTCGTTCAGCTCGAAGCGCTCGCCCGCCATCCGCCGGGCCGGGAAGAACCCCTCGTAGACCTCAGCCAGCTCGCCGCCGAAGCGGACGAAGGCTCCCGCCCCGATCACGCCGCTCACCTCGCCCTCGAAGCTGGTCTGCCGCCCGCGCTGGAAGAGCTCGCGCTCGAGCAGGAACGCGGCGCAGATGTCGTCCCCGGTCCGCTCCACCTTCATCGACTCCCGTTCGCGATCCGAGCAGTGGGTGGCCGCCGCGTCCACCTCGTGGACGGTGGGCGCGGTCTCGCCGCCGTCGACGACGGCGAGCAGCGCCCGGTGCGCGATCAGATCCGGGTAGCGGCGGATCGGCGAGGTGAAGTGCGAGTAGGCGCTGCTGCCGAGGCCGGCATGACCGAGGTTGCCGGGGCTGTAGCGAGCCGGCTTCATCGCCCGGAGGACCAGCGACGAGAGGCTCGCCGCGCCGTGCCCACGCCGCTTCGCCTCGGCAGCGACCAGGCGGCTCGCCTCGATCGCGGCCGCGCCGGCGTCGCTCGGGCCGGCGGTCTTGGGAAACGGCGGCGTCGGCACGTCGAGCGAGTCGAGCTGATCGAACAGCAGGCGGACGCGGTCCGGATCCGGCTGCTCGTGGACCCGGAACAGGGCGGGTACGCGCTTGCGCTCCAGGAGGGCGGCCACCTGCTCGTTGGTGGCGATCATCAACCGCTCGATCAGCTTGTGGGCCTCGGTCTCCGGCACCACCCGCGCTCCGGTCAGCTCGCCGTCGGCGCCGAAGACGAACTCCGGCTCCGATCCGCTCACGACCAGGTCGCCCCCTCGCCTGCTCTCACCCAACGCGCGGGCGGCGTCGCGGGCCGTGGCGAGCGATTCCGCGATCGACTCGGGCGGTCGCTCCTCGCCGGCGAAGATCCGGTCCAGGTGGTCGTAGTCGAGCCGTACGTCGGAGCGGATGACCGAGCGCTGGAAACTCGCGGAGGTGACCTCGCCGTCGGCGCGGATCGACATCTCGGCCGTCACCGCCAGCCGCTCGACCCCGGGGCGCAGGCTGCAGGCCTCGTTGCTGAGGACGGCGGGAAGCATCGGGCTGACGGTTCCCGGGGCGTAGGTGGAGTTGGCGCGGCTCAGTGCCTCGGCGTCGAGGCCGCTGCCCGGCTTCACGTAGGCGGCGACGTCGGCGATGTGGACCTGGACGCGAAACCCGTCGCCCTCCCGGCGGGCCGAGACGGCGTCGTCGAAGTCGTGTGCGGAAGCCGGGTCGACGGTGAAGGTCGGCTCCGCCGTGAGGTCGGCGCGGGACGGATCGGGGCGGGCGGCCTCGACCCGGCGGACCTCCGAGTCGGCCTCTTGAAGATGACGATCGCGGAAGGTCGGCCGCAGTCCCCGGTCGGCGAGGAGGGCGGCGACCACGTCCCGCGGGCTGTCGGCGCGGCCGAGATCGACGATCGGCTGGGCGCCCCGGCCGGCCTGGCCGCCGAAGCGGCAGAGGGCGATCCTGCCGGCGAGCGGCTTGACCCGGCCACGCGAGAGCGGAACCTGGGGTCCTCGCTCGAAGAGCGGCTCGCCGACCCAGAACCGGCCGCGCCGGGAGACGACGAGCGCGCGCGGGCGCTCCGCCTGCTCGTCGGCTCGGGTCGGCCGGCGCCGCGCCATCGCTCAGCTGCCTGCGTCGAGGCGGTCGCGGACCTCGCGCAGGCCCGCGTCGAGCACCGAGTCGCCGTCGCCCGGATCACGGTCGGAGGCCTCGACGTCGGGCTTGACCCCGGTGCCGAGGATCGAGGTTCCGTCCGCCGTCAGGTACTCGCCGACGGTCAGATCGAGCGCCCCGCCCGACTCGAGCTGGATCAGCTCCTGGTAGACGCCCTTGCCGTAGGTGCGGGTGCCGACCACGGTCGCGAGGTCGTTCTCCTTGAGCGCGGCGGTGACGACCTCGGCGGCGGAAGCAGTGTTGCGGTCGACCAGCACGGCGATCGGACCGAGATCCTCGATCGTGTCGCCGGTCACCTCGAGCGTCTGCTCGGGTCGGTTGCGGCCGGAGATCGTCAGCACCGGCCCCTCCTCCTGGAAGATCGAGGTGACCAGGACCGCCTCGTCGACGAGGCCGCCGGGGTTGCCTCGCAGGTCGAGGATCAGCCCCTCGGCGCCCTTCTCCTGCAGCCGCTCGATCTCCTCGCGGAGCTGGCCGTGGGCGCCGCGGGTGAACGAGCTGAGGCGAACGTAGGCGATCTTGTCTCGGTCGCGGCTCACCATCCGGCCGGCGACGACGGGGAAGGTCACGTTGGCGCGCTCGACGTCGATCCGGCGTCGCTCGCCGGTCTTGCCGTCGACCACGGTGAGCTCGACGCTCGTCCCCGCCGGGCCCTTGATCTTCCCGGCCGCGACGTCTGACGGCACGCCGGCCAGGCCCTCGCCCTCGACGCCGACGATCACGTCTCCGACGTCGATCGAGGCGTTCTGCGCGGGAGCGCCCTCGAAGACCTGCGCCACCTCGAGCCCGCGCTTGACCTCGCTGACCGTGACCCCGATCCCGGAGAACTGCCCCTCGATCGAAGCCCGGTGGGCGGCGTTCGCCTCGGGGTCGAAGTAGTAGGAGAACTTGTCGTCGTTCTGCTTGCGCAGGTCCCGGACCATCCCCTCGATCGCGGCGTTCTCGAGCTGCTCGGTGTCGGTCGGCCGGAAGTACGAGGAGTTGATGATCCGCTCCGCCTCGTCGACCCGCGCCAGGCGCTGGTCCGGCAGCACGACGTCGCGCACCGGCTCGACCAGCACCAGCGTGAGGACCGCCAGCGCGACGCCGGCGACCACGCCGAAGAGGACGCTCAGCCCACCTGGGCCGAAGCGACGTCCCGCGCCGCTCAAACGCGAAGGAAGCGGCGCAGCGTCACTCCGCTGCCGAGCGCCGCGATCACCATCGAACCGGCGATCAGTGCGAACACCAGCGGGCCGAATGCGATCGTGTTGAGGTTCTCGACCAAAGCGAAGTTGTCGGAGAGCGGATCGACGATGGTCACCTTGCCGAGGAACAGTACGCCCACCGCGATCAACGCGCCGAACAGCCCGACGACGAGACCCTCGATCACGAACGGCCAGCGGATGAACGAGTCGGTGGCCCCGACGAGCTGCATCACCTCCACCTCACGGCGGCGGGCGTAGATCGAAAGCCGGATCGTGTTGCCGACGAGGAAGAGGGAGGCGATCCCCAGGAGCACGGCGATCACCGCGAGGAGGATCTTGACGGCGCTGGTGACCTCGCGGATCTGCTGGGTCTGCTGCCCGGTGAGGATGTCGTCGATCGCGCCGCTGATCGGCTGCGGCTTGCCGGTGGTGTCCGGCGGAGCGAGCGCGGCCTGCACCGACTCGAGGTTCTCGGGGCTGTCGAGCTGGACGTTGAAGGCGGGCGGCAGCGGGTTCGAGTTGAGCTGCTTGAAGATGTCGTCCTCGCCGAGGCGCTTCTGCAGGATCTTCTTGGCCTGCTCGGGAGAGACGTACTCGACTCCGGCGACGTGCGGGATCGTCTCGATCCGATCCTGGAGCGCGCTCACCTCCCCCTGGCCGACGTCGTTGTAGAGGAAGACCTTGATCTCGAGCTGGTCGCGGACGTCGTCGGTCTTGGCGCCGCTCGCGTCGAGCACGGGGACGAGCACGCCGACGAGCAGGACTGTGACGGCGATCGTCACGATCGCGGCCAGCGAGGGGGCGGCGTTGCGGCGGAGGGCCCGGTAGGCCTCCCGCAGGAAGAAGGGGAGGCGGCTCACAGCGCGGCTCCCCCGTGCGACTCGTCGTCGTGCTCGAAGTCAGCGGCGAAGCCGAGCTCGTCGCGGACGCGGGCACCGAACTCCTGCGTCGACTCCTCGGTCGCGTACATCCCGGCGGCCTGGTCGCGGATCACGCGCCCGTCGTGGAGCTGGATCACGCGGCGCCGCATCTTGTCGACCATCTCGCGGTCGTGGGTGACGACGACGACGGTCGTGCCGGCGCGGTTGATCCGGTAGAGCAGCTGCATGATCCCGATCGAGGTCTCGGGATCGAGGTTCCCGGTCGGCTCGTCGGCGAGCAGCAGCGGCGGGTGGTTGACGAAGGCGCGCGCGACGGAGACGCGCTGCTGCTCGCCGCCGGAGAGCTCGTCGGGGTAGTTGTGGATCTTGGAGCCGAGGCCGACCATGCGGATGATCTCCGGCACCTGACGCCTGATCTCCCCGCGGGCGGCCCCGGTCACCTGCAGCGCGTAGGCGACGTTGTCGTAGACGGTCCGGTTGGGGAGCAGCTTGAAGTCCTGGAAGACGGTGCCGATCCGCCGGCGCAGCATCGGCACCTTCTTGCGCGGCATCGCGTTGATGTCGTGACCTGCGACCTCGACGATCCCGCTGGCGGGCTCGAGATCGCGGATCAGCAGCTTCATGAAGGTCGACTTGCCGCAGCCGGTCGGGCCGACGAGGAAGACGAACTCCCCGCGATCGATCTTGATCGAGACCCGCTCGAGGCCGATGTGGCCCCCCGGGTAGACGACGGTCGCGTCCTTGAGCTCGACGATCGGCGCGCGCTTGGGGCGCTGATGGGACGCCCCTTCGGGCATCCGAGAACGCCGAGCGCGAAGACGGCTGCGTGTGCGTGCTCTGGCCATGTTCGGAAAGCCTCCTTCGTCGGGCGGGTGGATGTCCCTCTCGCGTGACCGCCTGGGCGACGGCCTGCAAAGGGGGCGGACCGACCAGGGTTCTGAAGGGCCCGGAATTGTTAGCAGGTTGTTAGTGACTGCTCATGGATTGCTCGTGATCGGAGGGGATGAGAGTGCCCCGCGGGGGTGTGGGTGAGGCCTCTCGATCGCCGCCTGCTTCGCCAGTAGGGTGCGCCGCGATGGTGCATCTGCGGATCGTGGCCCCGGAGGCATCCTGCCGGCACGTCCTGGATCTGCTCGAGGACTCGAGCTCGGTCTTCAACATCGTCCATCTCGAGGGCGTCGCGCGGAGGCCGGACGGCGACCTCGTCCTCTGCGACGTGCTTCGCGACGACGTCAGCCTGCTGATCGCTGACCTGCGGGAGCTCGACGTCGACGTCGACGGATCGATCGCGGTCGAGAACGTCGACGCGGAGATCGCCGGGATCGCAACGCGGACCGGGAAGAGGCTGGGGCGGCGCAACGACATCGCCACCGACCCGGTCGTCTGGGAGAGCGTCTCGACGAGCACCTCCGACAGCGTCGTGCTCTCGCAGAGCTATCTCGTCTTCATGGTCTCCTCGATGCTGATCGCCGCCATCGGCATCTGCCTCAACCAGCCGATCCTGCTGGTCGGCGCGATGGTGGTCGGTCCCGACTTCGGGCCGATCGCCGGCTTCTGCGTCGCCCTCGTCAACCGCAGCCGGAAGCTGGCGCGACGATCGCTCAACGCGCTCGTTGTCGGGTTCATCGCGGGAACGATCATCACCTTCCTGGTCACGTTGCTGCTCCGCGGCACCTCCCTGCTCCCCGAGCACATGGACTTCGACTCGCACACGCTCGTCCGGTTCATCTCCAACCCCGACTTCTTCTCGGTCTACGTGGCGTTCCTGGCGGGGATCGTCGGGACGATGAGCCTCACCACCTCGAAGTCGAGCGCGCTGGTGGGAGTGCTGATCTCGGTGGCGACGGTGCCCGCCGCGGCCAACATCGGCGTCGCCGCCGCCTACACCGACTGGGCGACCGCCTGGGGCGCCACCCTGCAGCTGGTGATCAACCTGGTCTCGATCTTCGTCGCCGGGATGCTGACGCTGACCCTGCAGCGGCGCCTCTACATGCGGAGGCGCCGGGCGCACCTGAGCGATGTCTCCCGCCGGCGGGCGGGACTGCCGATCGGGTCGAGCCGTCGGGCGGCGGTCGATCCCGACGACGAGCCGGAAGCGACCTGAGCGCCAGCCGAGGCGCGCCGGCGCCTCAGAGGGACGGGACGACCGCGAACGCAGCGGCGAGCGCGAGGTTCCGGGCGACCGCCCAGCCGCTGACGCGCGATCCCGGCCCGAAGCATCCACACGGCGCGCCCGCCTTGCCCTGCATCAGCGCGCTGACGAGGGTGAGCCCGAGCATCGCCATCAAGGCCGCGGCGAGGTAGACCGCGGTGTCGCTGCCGAGCGCGACGCCGACCGCCAGCGCGATCTCACAGCCGGACATCAGCAGCGCCGCCGCCAACCGCGAACCCGGCGTCGGAAACCCGAAGGTGGCCATCCCCGTCGCGGCCGCGCGGAGGTCGAGGAGCTTCCCCCCCGCCGCCCCAAGCAGAACCAGGACGATCAAGATGCGCCCTACGGTCTCCATGCCGCCCCGCTCGGCGTCTAACCGATCGCGACCATGCGCTCGATCGGGACCCGGGCCTTGACGGCGATCTCCTCCGGGACCTTGACCTCGCCGCTCATGTCGCGGAGACAATCGCGCAGCTTCGGCAGCGTGATCATCTTCATGAACTTGCAGAAGGCCATCCGGTTGGCGGCGATCAGGTCGGCCTTCGGGGCGGCCTGCTCGAGCGGGTAGAGCATCCCGGTCTCGGTCGCGACGATGTAGGAGCCCTCGGGGTTCTTCTCGACGTGGTTGAGCATCCCGGAGGTGGAGAGCATGTGGACCCCCTCGCCGGAGATGTCGCCGGCGGCCACGTACTCCATCGCCTGGGTGGAGCAGCCGCACTCGGGGTGGATCAGGAACTCCGCGTCCGGATGCTCAGCCCGCATCTCGTCGATGTCGCCCGGGCGGATCCCGGCGTGGACATGGCACTCGCCGTCCCAGATGTGGAAGCGGGCGCGGCGTGCGGGGTCGTCGCGAAGGCCGGTCTCGCGCTCGACGAAGGCGCCCAGCCACATGTCGGGGCCGAAGAGGATCTCGGCGTCCGAACCGTGCTCGGCCCAGATGTGCTCAACGACCTTGACCGCGTTGGAGGAGGTGCAGCAGTAGTCGGTGAGCGCTTTGACCTCGGCGGACGTGTTCACGTACATGACCACGAGAGCGCCGGGGTGCTTGGCCTTCCAGTCCGCGAGCTGCGGCGCGGTGATCGAGTCGGCGAGCGAGCAGCCGGCGCCGAGGTCGGGGATCAGGACGGTCTTCTCCGGCGAGAGCACCGAGGCCGTCTCGGCCATGAAATGGACGCCGCAGAAGGCGATCACCGAGGCTTCGGTGGCGGCCGCCTGGCGGGAGAGCCCGAGCGAGTCCCCGACGTAGTCGGCAACGTCCTGAAGCTCCGGGAGCTCGTAGTTGTGGGCCAGGATGACCGCGTCCCGTTGGGTGGCGAGCTCCTTGACCTCGGCCGTCAGGCGCTCGATCTCCTCGCGACTGAGGTTCGCGCCGCTCTCCGGCGAGCCCGGGGGTTGGGTTTGGATTGTCGGGAGTTCCTGCATGAGGTCCCATCCGCCCAATCCATCGGTAGAGGGGATCGAGCTTCGAATCCGTTGATGTTCGCCAGCCGAAGGGACGGTCGAGCGAATGACTGCGGATCAGTCTAGATCATCGGTCCGCTCGTCCCCAGAGAGCCCCAGCTGATCGTTCGTTACATCGAGCCCGCTGGCCGGGGTCGATGTAACGATCATCCCCGTCCTACCGCGCTCTACCCTCCTTCCATGCCCGAGCTGCCCGAAGTCGAGATCGCCGCGCGGCGGTTGGACGCGGCGCTGCGTGGCGCGGAGGTCGAGTCGACGCTCTCCCCCGGCATGGTCGCGATGAAGAGCTTCAAGCCGCCGCTCGACGCGCTCGTCGGGATGGAGGTCAAGGGCGTGCGGCGCGTCGGCAAGATGCCCGTGGTCGAGCTCGGGCCCACCGACGGCGACGCGGAGCTGGCGCTGCTCGTCCACATGATGTCGGCTGGTCGACTGCAGCTCTTCGACAAGCGGGCGTCCCTCCGTGACCGCGCCTCCCGGGTCCTGATCCGCCTGACCGACGGACGAGAGCTGCGGCTGCGCGAGTTCGGGACCAAGCAGAGGGCGTGGGCGAAGTTGATGCCGGTCGGGGACGTCGCGGCGGACGAGATGGTCGCGACGCTGGGGCCGGAGGCGTGGCCCGCGCCGACGGCTGAGGAGTTGGCGAAGCTCCTCGACCAGCCGCGTCACCTGCACCCGATGCTGCGCGACCAGCGGGTGATCGCCGGGATCGGGCGCTCCTGGGTGGACGAGATCCTCTGGGAGGCCAAGCTCTCCCCGTTCAAGAAGGGCAGCGAGCTGACGACCGAGGAGGCGGAGGCGCTCGCGGGCGCGATGTCGGTCCTCGGCCGCGCGATCGATCACTACGAGGACGTGGTCGGGGACGGGATCCCGGACAAGATGCCGATGCCGCTGCAGGTCCATCGCCGGGAGGGCGAGCCCTGTCCGCGCTGCGGCGAGGAGATCGCCGCGATCCACTACGCCGATCGGATCACCTGCTACTGCCCGACCGAGCAGACCGGCGGCAAGATCCTCGCCGACCGCCGCCTCTCCCGCCTGCTCAAGTGATCCGCCCGCCGTTGGCAGCGGTGGGCGGGAATCCGCCGGCCCGCTGTCACCCAACGCGCCCACCCCTAGGGCGTCATCGCCTGCTCAGGTGCCTGCCCCTGCTTCACCCGTCGCCAAGGCACCGGGGAGACCGGACGCGCAGCGGAGGATCTTCCCGGAGGTATCTCACTCGAGCAGCAGCGAGAGATCCAGCGTCGGGGCCGAGTGGGTGAGCGCGCCGACGCTGATGTAGTCGACGCCCGTCGCGGAGATCGCGCCGACGTTCTCCAGGCTGACTCCGCCCGAGGCCTCGAGCGGGATCGGATCGTCGTCGGTGCCGTCGGCTGCCGCATCGCGCATCGCCACGGCCGACCGCAGCTCGGCGAGGCCCATGTTGTCGAGGAGCAGACGCCCGGCTCCGACCGCCAGCGCCGCCTCGACCTCGGCCGCATCGCTGCATTCGACCTCGATCAGCAGATCTGGGTGGGCGTCCTGGGCGGCGCGCACCGCCTCGGCCAGCCCGCCCGCAAGCGCTATGTGGTTCTCCTTGATCAGGATCGCGTCGTAGAGGCCGATCCGGTGGTTCTCACCACCCCCCGCCCGGACGGCGGCCTTCTCGAGCGAACGCAGCAGCGGGGTCGTCTTCCGAGTGTCGAGGATGACGGCGTCGCCCCCCTCGGATGCCGCCGCCCGAACGAACTCGGCGGTCAGGGTGGCGATCCCCGACAGGTGCCCGAGGAAGTTGAGCGCGACGCGCTCCCCCGCCAGGAGCGCGCGAGCGGAGCCCGAGATCGTCGCCACCCTGGTCGGCGCCTCGTCCCGCCAGACCCCCTCCTCGGCCTCGACCTGAAGCTCTCCTCCGCGGGTCAGCCGGAAGGCCTCCGCGGCGACGTCGAGCCCGCAGACGACGCCCGCCTCCTTCTGAACGATCCGCGCCTCCGCCCTGGCACCCGCCGGGACCGTCGCGTCGGTGGTCAGATCGCCGCGCCCGAGATCCTCGGCAAGGGCACGCGCGACCAGCTCGGTCGTTGCTCCGTCAACCCACATCCATCCAGCCTATGGAGAGTCCGAACTCGGCCGCGTGCACACGACGGACCGGAGATCAGGCGCTCGGATCGACGAGTCGGACCCCGGCTGCATCGAAGTCCCGGCGGTTGAGGGTCGCGATCTCCAGATCGTGAGCGAGCGCGGTGGCCGCGATCTGGCTGTCCTTGATCGGCATCGCTTGGCCGTTCGAGCGGAGCTCCGCAAGAAGCTCGGCCCAGCGAAGCCCCGTGGTGTGCTCCCAGGGGATGCAGAGCAACCGCTTCACACCTTCGTCGAACCAGTGCTCGAGCTTCTTCCGCCGCCGGCCGCGAGGCAGGAGGAGGATGCCGAACCGGATCTCGCCGAGGATGATCGGGTCGACCGCTATCTCACGCTCGTTGGCGCGGAGCCAGTCCACGATCCGCTCGCTCGGATCCGGCTTCGTCGCCTCGGAGAGAACGTTCGCATCGACCAGGTAGCGCACCGATTCAGAGCTGGTCGGTGGACTCGGATTCGACCTCGACGAACCAATCCTGCTCAGGACAGGAGCGCAGCCAATCGACAACCCCGTGATTCGATGGCGGGGTCAGGCGGGTGAGGCGGTACTCGTCCGGTCCGACTCGATCGACCTCGAACTCCTCCCCGGGTTCGATGCCATCCGCAGTCCTGAGCTCCGCGGGAAGCACCAGCTGGCCCTTTGTTGAGATCGTCGTGCGCATGTGGGTAAGTCTACATCTTACGATCAGAGATCAGGGATCTTGCGGGTCAGGCCCGAACAGGGACCCGGGATCAGGCGGCGACGCGGGTGGCAGCCGAGGCGTTCGTTGGCTCGAGCTCGCCGAGACTCTCGGCCAGTCCGAGAAGACAACCGCCGAGCGAGCCGGGATCGCCGGCAACTTCCGCCGAGCGGATCACCTCGACGATCGAGGCGGCAGCGAATCGGAGCCGCGGGTCATCAGGGTCGGCATCGGTGTTCTCGGCCAGAAGCCCCGCCACGCCGCCCGCAAGCGCGTCCTTCCTCGCGCCGCAGACATCGCCGGGGGCCGCATCGGGCAGATGCGCCATCTCGACGACGAGGATGCGCCGACGCTCAGGGTCGGAGTTGAGCGCCTCGGTGAGAGCACCGAGCAACGTAGGAACTTCTTGTCCGGTGTGTCCCGCGTGACACTCTCGGGCCTCGGCCACGAGCTCATCGAGCAGCTGCTCGTAAGCGACGGCGAAGCACTCCCCCTTGCCGGAGAACTGCCGGTAGAAGTCGCCAGGGGGAACGTGAGCTGCCTTGACCAGGGCTCCGATCCTGACCTTGTGGAAGGAACCTTCGGATCGCAGGAGCTCGATCATCGCTGCGATCAACCTGCCCCTTGTCCCTTCGGCTGAGCCGAAGCGCTCGGCGATCAGATCGTCGAGGGCGAGGGCGAGCTTGGCGGCCGAGTCTGGATCGCTCTCGCCTAAAGATGCCGTCATCCGCTCGATCGCGCCGAGCTTGGGGTCGAGCGCCTCGCACATGCAGTGACGCTTGTCGCGGAAGTGAGCGTAGAAGGCCTGACGGGTGACGCCGATCGCGTCGGTGACCTCGCTGATTCGCATCGCCTCGTAGCCGCGTTGCTCTGCTGCTTCACGCGCCGCCTCGAGCATCA
>CAZXKG010000064.1:0-14657 GCA_964641695.1 uncultured Conexibacter sp. | reverse complement strand
TGCTCTTCGGCGGCTCGGTGTTCACGATCTTCTCCGGCCTCTACCACTGGTTCCCGAAGATCACCGGCCGCATGTACGACGAGCGGCTCGGGCGGGTGCACTTCTACATGACCCTGGTCGGCACCTGGGTGACCTTCGTGCCGATGCATTGGATCGGCATGCAGGGGATGCCGCGGCGGGTATCCGACTACGCGGCGCAGTTCGGGGACTGGAACCTCTTGATCTCGATCGCGGCGTTCTGCCTCGGCGCCGGGCAGCTGGTCTTCCTCTACAACATGATCGTCAGCTGGAAGTGGGGCCCGCGCGCGCCCTCGAACCCGTGGCGGGCGAAGTCGATCGAGTGGCTCGTCTCCTCGCCGCCGCCGAAGTTCAACTTCGACAGGGTTCCCTACGTCGTCGGCAGTCCCTACGAGTTCGGGGTTCCCGGGGCTCGCCATGCCTTGATGTCGGACGAGCCCGAGTACGCGGAGCGGGCGTCCGAGTCCGAGGAGATCGAGGCGAAGACCGGCGCCTGAGCGGGCCGTCCGGCCTCCTCTTCCCAAAGGCACGGAACCAAGCCGACGGCGCCGCCCGGTCGTGCGCGCGTGGGGGTGCGTGCACCAGGGAGCGCTCGTTCCGTGCGTTCCGGTGCCCGGCAGACCCGCTCGCCAAACGGCCGCCAACCGGCCCGTTCCAGAGGTTCATGAACAAAGCCGTACACGATTGGTTACGGTGGGGCGATGGAGAGCAGCAGCAGCGCGCCGCGGATCAGTCCCGGTGGCAAGGGGGAGCTCGGGCTCCTCAACTGGGTCATCGTCCGCGTCATCGGAGCGGTCACGGGAGGAGGGCCGCCGCGGATCTTCACGACGCTCGGCCGCAACCGCGGCTTGTTCCGGCGCTGGCTCGTCTTCGCCGGAGGCCTGATGCCCGGCGGCAAGCTGCCGCGCGCCGAGACCGAGCTGCTCATCCTCCGTGTGGCCCACAACTGCGGCTGCGAGTACGAGTGGTCCCATCACGAGCGGCTCGCCGCGACGGCGGGCCTCGATGCCGAGGAGATCGAGCGGGCGCGACGGGGCGCGGACGCCGAGGGCTGGAGCGAGCGCCAGGCCGACCTGCTGCGCGCCGCCGACGAGCTGCACGGCGAGGGCCGGATCGGGGACGAGCTCTGGGCGCGGCTGGCGAGTCGCTACGACGAGGACGAGCTGATCGAGCTCTGCCTGCTGGTCGGCCACTACGAGATGCTGGCGATGACCTTGAACAGCATCGGCGTTCAGCCCGACCCGGTCCCGATGGACGGGATCCCGAGGGGGCGGCTGAGCTCGCTCGCGATGAAAGCCGTGACCCGCGGACAGGCCGCGCGATGAAGCCGCCCGTCCCCAGCGTCCAGGGCCGGCGCTGTCTGATCACCGGAGCGGCGAGCGGGATCGGCCGCGCGACCGCGATCGCCGCCGCCCGGCGCGGGGCGGAGCTGGTGCTCACCGACATCGACGAGGCGGGCCTGCTCGCGACGCGCGAGACGATCACGGGATTCGGCGGTGCCACCCTGCTGGCGAAGCCGCTCGACATCTCCGACCACGACGCCGTCGCCGAGCTGGCACGGGAGAGCGAGCGGCAGTTCGGAGCGCTCGACGTGCTCATGAACATCGCCGGCGTCTCCGCGTGGGGCTCGATCGACCGCCTGCGGCCGGAGCACTGGCAGCGGATGATCGACATCAACCTGATGGGCCCGGTCCACGTCCTCGAGTCGTTCGTGCCGCCGATGATCGCGGCCGGGAGCGGCGGCCACATCGTCAACGTCTCCTCCGCCGCGGGCCTCTTCGGCCTGCCCTGGCACGCCGCCTACAGCGCCTCGAAGTTCGGGATCCGGGGGGTCTCCGAGGTCCTCCGCTTCGACCTGCGCCCGCACCGGATCGGCGTCAGCCTCGTCTGTCCCGGGGCGGTCCGGACGCCGCTGGTCGGCTCGGTCGACATCGTCGGAGTGGACCGCGAGGCGCCGGCCGTGCGTGAGCTGGCCGAGCGCTTCGAGCGACACGCAGCAGAGCCTGAGCACGTCGCCGAGCAGATCATCCGCGGCGTGGAGCGCAACCGCTACATGGTCTTCACCTCGACCGACATCAGGGTCGGCTACTGGTTCCAGCGCAAGTTCGCCTGGCCCTACGAGCTGGCGATGCGCCTGCTCAACCGTCGCCTGGTCAAGGTGGGGGAGAGCGCGAGGATCTAGCTGGTTGATTCCAAGTTCCCGCACCCCCGGATGACCCGCCCGACACGGCGCCGGATCGCCACCCACCTCCGGAAGCACGTCATTTGGAATCAACCATCTAGCCTTGGCGCGTGGCCGAACCGACTCCCGCCGCGACGACCGACGTCGCGCTGCCGACGACCGACGTCGCGCTGCGGGTTCGCTCGCTGAGCCTCGCCTACGGCGAGCAGTGGGCGCTGCGCGGGGTCGAGGCCGAGCTGCCGGTCGGCGCCACCCTGGCGGTCCTCGGCCCCCCCGGGGCGGGGAAGTCGACGTTGCTGCGGATCGTCGCCACCCTGCTGCGGCCCACCGAGGGCGAGATCGAGGTCCTGGGTCACAGCCTGCCCGACGACTCCTGGCGCCTGCGCGGGCGGATCGGCTACCTCGGACACCAGCCCCTCCTCTACCGCGATCTCGACGCGGTCGAGAACCTGCGCTTCCACGCCCGCCTCTTCGGCTTGGCGGCCGACGGCAGCGAGCGGATCGCCGAGCTGCTCGAGCTCGTCTCCCTCTCGGGCCACGGCGGCCTGCGCGTCGACGAGATGTCGGCGGGGATGGTGAAGCGACTGGCCACCTGCCGGGCGATCCTGCACGATCCCGAGCTGCTCGTCCTCGACGAGCCCCTGGCCAACCTCGACCCGGCCGGCGTGGACGTGGTCGCGCCGCTGCTCGGGCCGGCGCCCGGGCGCAGCCGCGTCCTCGTCACCCACGACGTCGAGGCGGCGCTGGCCGAGGCCGACCGCGTGCTGGCGCTCGACCGCAACGGTCGAGTCGCCTTCGAGGCGGACGCCGCCGAGGTCGACCTCGACCGTGCCCGGGCGATCTACGCCGATCGCCCGGCGGGCGCGAGGCCGGCGGGGAGCCCCGCGTGAGCTCGTCCCCCTCGACGCTGTCGGCCGTCGCCACGATCCTCGGCAAGGACCTGCGGGTGGAGCTGCGCACGCTGCAGTCGGTCCCGGCGATGGTCCTCTTCTCGACCACGATCTTCGTCATCTTCCGCTTCGGCCTCGACCGCACCCGCCTCGACGGCTCGCTCGCGGCCGGGGTCCTGATCGTCACCGTCCTCTTCGCCGCGCTGCTGGCGATCAACCGGCTCTTCGTCGCCGAGCGTGAGCAGGGCGGGATCGAGGCGATCCGGCTCGCCCCGGTCGACTCGACGGCGCTGTTCTTCGCCAAGGCGATCGCGCTCTTCCTCTACCTGGTGGCGCTCGAGGTGTTCGCCCTGCCGATCTTCTGGGTCTTCTTCCTCGGCGCCGGCGCCGGCTTGCTTCCCCTGATCGCGGTCCTGCTGCTGCTCAACGTCGCCTTCGCGGTCACCGGCGCCCTGATCTCGCCGATGGCGACGAACTCCCGCGCTCGCGATCTCATCGGCCCGCTGATCCTGCTGCCGCTGCTGGTCCCGCCGCTGATCGCCGCCGCGGGCGCGGGGGCCGACCTGCTGGCCGAAGGCGGCCCCTCCTACGAGAAGCTCGGAACCTGGCTTGCGGTGCTCGGCTTGTACGATCTGATCTTCCTGCTGATCGGCTGGGCTGCGTTCGACTTCCTCATCGAGGACTGACCCGCCACGTCCCGATCGCGTTGTCACAGATGAAGCCGTCCACGCTCAGGACACTCGCACTGCTCACCGCCCTCCTGGTTGGCGGTGGTTTCGCGTTGGTGTTCTTCTACGCGCCCAACGACGGCGATCAGGGCTTCATCCAGAAGATCTTCTACCTCCACGTCCCACTCGCGATCGTCGCCCTCGGCGGCTTCGTGATCGGCGGGATCCACGCGATCCGCCACCTGCGCACCGGCGATCCCGTCCACGACTTCCGCTCCTACGTCTCGATCCACGCCTCGGTGATCTTCGGCGTCGTCGTCCTGCTCAGCGGGATGATCTGGGCGAAGGGCTCGTGGGGTCACTGGTGGGTCTGGGACGAGCCGACGCTGGTCAGCTTCCTGATCGTCTTCCTCCTCTACTGCACCTACTACCCGTTGCGCTACGCGGTGGTCGATCGTGAGCGGCAGGCCCGCTACGCCTCCGTCTTCGCGATCACCGCGGGCGCGTTCGTGCCGCTCAACTTCATGGCCGTCCGCGCCGCCGAGTCGCTGGTCCATCCGCGCACGTTCGCCACGGTCGAGGGCGGCATGCCCGGCAAGATGTGGGTCGCGTTCCTGGTCTGCTTCGCCGGCATGGCGGCGCTGTGGACCACCCTGGTCTGCTTCGAGCTGCTCGCCAAGCGCACGTCCGGGCAGCTCTCCCGCCTGCGCCGCGCCCTCGATGCCGAACAAGACGACCTTCCGGCCCGCGGGGTCGGAACCCGAATCGCCCCCGGAGGTGTTCGCTGATGCCAGCCCTGCCCCTCGACGAAGCCGGTCCCTACGTCGCCGCGGCCTACGTCCTCTTCGTCCTCCTGCTCGTCGTCTACATCGGGATCATGGCCGCGAAGCTCGGCCGGATCAGCCGGGAGCTGGAGGAGGTCGCCGAGCTCGCCGAGAGGCGCGCAGCCGAGGCCCCCGGAGCCGCCCCCGCACCCGTGGCGCTCGAGCCTGATCCCGGCGGGGAGCCGACCTCGGTCCGATGAGCGAGCTGCTCTCGATCGGAGCCTCCCACCGGACCGCTCCGATCGAGCTGCGCGAACGGCTGGCGCTCACCGGCGGCCGTGAGGTGGCGCTGCTGGGTGAGCTCTCCGCCTCCGAGTCGATCGCCGAGGCGGCGGCCGTCTCCACCTGCAACCGGATCGAGATCTACGTCGTCGCCCGCGACCCGGTCGAGGCCGAGGGGGTCGTCCTCGGGGCGCTCGCGCGGCAGGCGGCGATCGGGGCGACCGAGCTCGCGGGCAACCTCCGCACCTGGCGCGGAGCCGACGCCGCGCGCCATCTGCTCCGGGTGGCCGCCGGCCTGGATTCGATGATCCTCGGCGAGGCCGAGATCCAGGGCCAGCTCAAGCGCGCCTACGAGCGCTCGCTGGCCGAGGGCACGAGCGGGGCCATCCTCAACCGCCTCTTCCGCGATGCCCTGGCGGCCGGCAAGCGGGTTCGCGCCGAGACCAAGCTCGGCGAGGGCGCGGTGAGCGTCGCCTCCGCCGCCGTCGAGCTGGCGCGCCGCGTCGTCGGCGAGCTGCCGGGCCGCCGCGTCCTCCTCGTCGGCGCCGGCGACACCGCCGAGCTGACCGCGGCCGCGCTCTCCGCGCGGGGCGTCGAGACGGTGATCGTCGCCAACCGCCGCTTCGACCGCGCCGTCAGCCTCGCCGACCGTTACGAGGGCAAGGCCCGTCGCCTCGAGGAGCTCCCGACCGAGCTGGCGCTGGCGGACGTCGTCATCTCCTCCACGAACTCCCCCCACCACATCGTCGGGCGGGTCGAGTTGGAGCCCGTGCTCGAGGAGCGTCGCGCTCGCGGCCGCGGGACGGACAGCCCCCCGCTGCTGATGGTCGACCTCGCGGTGCCCCGCGACGTCGATCCCGAGTGCGCGGGGATCGAGGGCGTCGTCGTCCGGGACGTGGACGACGTCCAGAGCGTCGCCGATGCCGGGCTCGCGGCCCGCGAGGCGGCGGTCGACCCGGCGGAGGCGATCGTCGCCGCCGAGCTGGAGCGGTTCGAGCTCTGGCTGAGCACGCTGCGGGCGGTGCCGACGATCGCCGCGCTCAGGTCGCGCGGGGAGGAGGTGGCCGACCGGGTGATCGACGAGAACCGGTCGTTCCTGCATTCGCTCGAGCCCGAGGATCGGGAGCGGGCGGAGGCGATGCTGCACTCGCTGCTGAGCCGCTTCCTTCACGACCCGACCCTGCGGCTGCGTCGCGAGGCCGAGGCGGGCGGACACGAGGACTACGAGTTGCAGCGGCGCCTGGCCGCGATCCGGGAGCTCTTCGGGCTCGATCCGGACGTCGAGCCGCCGCATGAGAGCGGTGAGGTGGAGGTGACGGATCTCGACGCCTACCGGCGCAGCCGCTCGCGCCCGGCGGGTGAGGAGGGGTGAGGGTCGGGACCAGAGGGAGCGCCCTCGCCCTCGCCCAGGCGAGGGGCGTAGCGGCGGCGATCGGCCCGGAGGTGGAGCTGGTCGTGGTCCGCGTCAGCGGCGATCAGGCGGGCGGCGAGGCGGGCGGCGGTCCGCTCGATCGCGCCGAGCGCAACGGCGGTGACCCCGATCGGCTCCCATATATGGGAGAGATCCGGCCCAGCGGCACGCCGGATGCGCCCACGGACAAGTCACGCTTCGTGCACGAGCTGGAGAACCGGCTGATCGACGGCGAGATCGAGCTGGCCGTCCACAGCGCCAAGGATCTGCCGAGTGAGCTCCCTTCGGGGCTGACGCTGGCCGGCGTGCCGGCACGCGAGGATCCCACCGACGCCTGGGTGGGCCCGGGCGGCTCGCTGGAGGAGGTCCCCGTCGGGGCGAGGGTGGGCACGGCCAGCGTCCGTCGCCGGGCTCAGCTTCTCGCTCTCCGCCCGGATCTGCGGATCGTCTCGCTGCGCGGCAACGTCGACACCAGGCTCGGGAAGTTCGACGCCGCCGAGGTCGACGCGCTCGTACTCGCGACCGCCGGCCTCGCGCGCTTGGGGCTGGAGGAGCGGATCGCCTTCCGCTTCCCGCTCGAGCAGATGGTCCCGGCGCCGGGCCAGGGCGCCCTCGCGCTGGAGACCGACGCCAGCTCCTCCGCCGCCTCCGAGGCGGCCGCCCGGGTCACCGACCGGCAGGCGCTGGTCGAGCTGACCGCCGAGCGCGCGGTGGTCAAGGGCCTCGGGGCCGGCTGCGACTCCCCCCTCGGCGTTTGCGCCCGCCACGGCGGCGATGGAGGTTTGACCCTCCACGCCTGGGCGGGTGCGCTCGACGGCTCCCACCACTTCCACGACGTCGTCGAGGGTAACCCTGACCAACCCGTGGCCTTGGCCAGTGCCTTGCTGGAACGGATGTACGCAGCGGGCGCCCAGGACCTGCTGGGTTGATGGTCGCCACCGCCTACCTGGTTGGTGCCGGTCCCGGCGACCCGGGGCTGATGACTGCGCGGTCGCTGGAGCTGATCGCTGACGCCGACGCGATCCTCTACGACCGGCTGATCCCCGAGGGGGCGCTTGCGGGGGCGCGCGAGGACGCCGAGCTGATCTACGTCGGCAAGGCTCCGGGGGCGGTCGCGATGGAGCAGCGTGAGATCGAGCGGCGGATGGTCGAGCTGGCGCGCGCGGGGAAGTCGGTCGTCCGGCTCAAGGGCGGCGATCCGTTCGTCTTCGGCCGTGGTGGGGAGGAGGCCGAGGCGCTCACCGACGCCGGGGTCCCGTTCGAGGTCGTCCCCGGGATCACCGCCGGGGTGGCCGCGCCGGCCTACGCGGGGATCCCCGTCACCAACCGCGGCGACGCGGCCGCCGTCGCCTTCGTCACCGGTCATCGGATGGAGGGGCACGGCGCACCGACCCCGGCAGGCGCTGGGGAGGGGGAAGCGCCTGAGGATTGGGAGGCGCTCGCGCGCTTCCCCGGCACGCTCGTCGTCTACATGGGGGTCCGCAATCTGGGCGAGATCGCCGAGCGGTTGATCGCCGGCGGGCGCGGCGCGGATGAACCTGCGGCCATCGTCGCCGCGGGAACCGGGCCGCGGCAGCGAACGGTCGTGGCGACGACGGCGACTCTGGCGGAGGCCGCCGAGCGGGAGGGGATCGTCGCGCCGGCCGTCTCGATCTTCGGTCCGGTGGCGGCGATGCGCGAGCGGATCGCCTGGTTCGAGCAACGCCCGCTGCATGGCGTCAGCGTCGTCGTGACCAGGGCGCGCGCGCAGACGAGCGATTTCGCGGCGATGCTGCGCGCGCTGGGCGCCGGGGTGGTCGAGTTGCCGGCGATCAGGGTCGAGGCACGGCTGGGAACGCCGGCCGTGGAGGCGATGCTCGACCAGCTCCACGCCTACTCCCTGGTCTGCCTGGCAAGCCCGAACGGGGTCCGGCACCTGTTCGAGGCGATGGACGGTCGCGGCATGGACGCCCGCGCGTTGGCGAGCGCGACGGTGGCGGTGGTCGGGCCGTCGACCGCGAGGGCCCTGCGCAGGTTCGGCGTGATCGCCGACGTGGTGCCCCAGCGGGCCGTCTCCGAGTCGCTGGTCGAGGCGCTGGAGGCCGTCGATGTGGCCGACCGCCCGGTCCTCGTGGCAGGCGCCGCCGGGGCGAGGGACGTGCTCCCCAAGGCGCTGGCCGAGCGCGAGGCCAAGGTCGACGTGGTGTCGCTGTATGAGACGGTGGCCGAGAGCCTCGACGCCGACGCCGCCGAGGCGATCGCGAACGCCGACTACGTCTCCTTCACCTCCACCTCGACCGTTCGCTACCTGCTCGAGGCGCTGGGCGGCAGGCTCCCGGAGGGTCCCCGGGTAGCGACGATCGGCCCGGTCACGACGGCGACGGCACGCGAGCTCGGCCTGCGGGTCCACGTGGAGGCCGAGCGCCACGACCTCGAGGGCTTGACCGAGGCGCTCGTCGCGGATGCGAGCGAGCAGCAGAAGACCGCCTAGGCAGGCGGATCGGGCGCGCACCCACGAGAGCCAATCCCGAACTGGCGCAAGATCACCGCCGGCGATCAGCCGGCTCGAGAACGACGAGGTCTCGCCGACGGTAGAGACCGTGCGGCTCGCCCTGCTGGCGATGGGGGAGAGACTGGAGCTCGCGAGCGAGCCTGCTCCCAGAGCCGGCGCCGCCGACCAGCTCCACGACCGGGACTGGCTGGCCCGAGCGCCGGAGGAGCGATTGCGACTCGCGCTCGCATGGAACCGGATGGCGAGCAGGCTGGAGACGGCCGGTCGTCAAGCGAAGGCGTCTCGGTGACCGGCGCCGGGGAGCCGCCGCTCGATCCAGAGCGAATCCTCGCGGTGCTGGGTGAGCACGGCGTCGACTACGTCGTGATCGGCGGCGTCGCGGCACAGACTCACGGCCGCAGGAGGATGACCGCGGACATCGACCTGATCCCGGCCCCCGAGCCGGACAACCTGAACCGCCTCGCCGAGGCGCTGCGGGCGATCGACGCCAGGATCCTCAACGCCGGGTTCGAGGAAGCCGAGGTGACTGCCGACCTGCCTCCGCGCGCCACGATCTGGCAGTTCTCGACCGCCGCCGGCGGAATCGACGTGATCCACGATGCACCCGGTGCCCGCCCGTTCCACGAGCTGCGAGAGGCCGCTCTCGAGATCACCCTCGACGATCTCGAGGTCCGGGTTGTGGGTCTCGACGACCTGATCGCGATGAAGCTCGCCCGCGGGCGCCCGATCGACCTCGAGGACGTCGAGGCCCTGACGAACCAAGGCTGAGCTGGCCGGTAGACCGCGAAACGGGTGGCGGAAGGTCGCCTCGGTAGCAGCCGTGAGCAAGCGACCGCGATCCGTTCGTGACAACGATCACGGATGCCGGATTGGCTCTGCGCCTAGGCTAAGTGGTCGTGGGCGTTCCGATCACCTTCCTCACGGACTACGGCGTCGCGGATGACTTCGCGGGGGTTTGTCGTGCCGTGATCGCTCGGATCGCTCCCGGGACCGAGGTGATCGACATCTCGCACGGGATCGGGCGACACGACGTGCGCGAGGGATCGGCGGTGCTGGCCGACGCCGTGCCCTACGCCCCGGCGGGAGTGCACCTGGCCATCGTCGATCCGGGTGTCGGCGGACCGCGAAGGGCCGTGGCTGTGAGGGTCGAGCGGGAGACCGACGCCGGCGTCGAGCGTCACTTCTTCGTCGGCCCCGACAACGGCCTCCTGCCGCCCGCGATCGATCTGCTCGGCGGTCCCGCCGAGGCGGTGGACATCAGCGACTCGACGTTCCAGCTCGAGCACCCCTTCGCCACGTTCCACGGCCGTGATCTCTTCGCTCCCGTGGCCGCCGAGCTGGCCAAGGGGACTCCGTTGGCGGCGGCGGGGGAGCCGATCGATCCGGGAACGCTCGAGCGTCAGCCCACCTCTCGCCCCCGGCTCGAGCAGCTGCGCGCCTTCGCCCACGCCGAGCGCATCGACGGCTTCGGCAACATCTCGCTCGATCTGGCACGGGACGACCTCGACGGCCATCCCCTCGCCGGCGCGGCCCGCGTCTCGGTCGGCTCCCGCAAGCGCCGTCGAACGGCGGCTCGGGCAACGGCCTTCGATGAGGTCAGCGACGGCCGCTTCCTCTTCTACGAGGACTCGTCGGGCCGGATGGCGATCGCCGTCAACCGCGGCGACGCCAGCGAGGTCCTCGACGTTCGCGTGGGCGATGTCGTGGAGCTCGAGCCGGCGCCGTGACCGTCGTTGCTCGCCCGTGACGCCCGCGGGACGAACCTGAGCCGGGCTAGGGGCTGCTCCCGTGCACTTGGCGGATGTGACGCCTTCGAACGGAACCTGAACCGACCACAGGCCGGTTGAAGTTCAGCCGAGAACGAGACGCCGGACGCGCGGTCCCTAGCGCCCGTACTTGTCGTGTGAGAGCTGCAGCTGCTCCGGCAGCGCGGCCCGCGGCGGCGGCGCCGGGTCGGCGATCACCGAGACGGTCTCGGCGACGCTGTAGGAGACCGAGTGATCGCCATCCTCGGCAGCGATCACCACTCGCTCCTCGTCGGAGCTCTTGACCTTCGCCTTCATCCCCGGCTCGAAGCCGGCGGCGCGCAGGTAGTGCAGCAGCTCCTCGGCCTCGTTCTCGAAGCGCAGGATCTGGACCTCGGCGCCGACCTCGCAGTCGGCGAGCAGGGAGCCCGCGATCCGGCTGTCGAGATCGATCGGGTGGCCGTGCGGGCAGGTGTTCGCGTCGCCGATCGCCTCGCGCATGCGCTCCTCCATCCGCGGCGACATCGCGTGCTCCATCCGCTCGGCCTCCTCGTGGACCTCGTCCCAGGGGATGTTCAGGACGTCGGTCAGGAAGCGCTCGATCAGGCGGTGGCGGCTGACGATCGCCTCGGCGTGCTCCTTGCCGCTCTCGGTGAACTTGAGCGACTTGTCAGGCTCGCGGGCGACGTAGCCGTCGTCGATCAGGCGGCCGATCATCTCGTGGACCGTCGGCGGCGAGAGCTGCATCGCACGGGCGACGTTGGCGCCGGTCATCGGCAGCCCCGCCTCCTGCAGCCAGAACAAGGATTGGAGGTACTCCTCCTCAGCATCTGTGGCGTGCGTGCTGCTCATAGGCTGAGGGTACCCGGCGGGGTGGCTCGGCGGCGAGCGATATCCGACTGCTGAGGCCGGGTATCAGGAGATGCCCTGCCGGCGGCTCAGGCGCCGGCCAGAGTCGAGACGACCGCCTCGTAAACCCCGTCGCCGTTACGTCCCTCGGTGACCGTCACGTTGTCGAAGTCGCCCAGCGACGAGCGCAGCTCCCCGTCCTTCTCCGGGCCGTTCGCGACGCAGAAGAACCTGCCCACGTAGTCCGCCGCGCCCAGATCCTCGATCGAGTCGCCGGCTGCGATGCACTCCTCCGGCAAGTAGCCACGCGCCCGCATGTGCGCGCCGACCGCCTTCCCCTTGCTGGCCCCGCCCGGGACCAGGTGGTAGGCGTGGGCGACGTCGATCCCCTCCATCGGGGCGTTGATCGCCCCGTTGTCGAGGAAGCGCAGGTCGTTGCCCGCCTCGCCTTGGGCGGCGATCAGCTCGTTCGCCTCGGCCACGTCGACCCTGCCCCGGAACAGCAGCGAGAGGAGCCGTCCCTCGTGCCACGGCGCGTGCCACTCCAATCGCCCGCCGAAGTGCTCGAACAGGATCTGCGGGATGCCCGAGGCGATGATCCGATCGGCCGGGTTCCCCCGCTCGTTCGGAACCCAGAGATCCCCGGTCAGCAGCGTCTTCTCGCGGTCGATGACCATCCCGCAGCCGGCCTCGTAGATGTAGGAGCTCTGGCCCATCAGCCGCGAGTCCGACAGCACCTGCGCCTCGCGGCGGCCGGACATGATCACGACCTCGACGCCGGCCCGGTGGCAGGCCTCCAGCATCAGCGCCTGGCTGCGGGAGAAGTTCCCCTCGGCATCGGCGAAGAGCGACGCGAACTTGCCGAGCAGGGTTCCGTCGAGGTCGGTGTAGAGGCAGCGGAGGGCCATGGACGGGCAGGGTATTTGTCCAGCTACCGGCGGGGGGTGGTCGTCTCGCCCCCGAGGTGGAATAGTGGGTTGGTGCTCAAGAACCCGTTTACCGGACAGACCATCACCTTCATCTCCGAAGACGATGAGGTTCTGGTGATGGAGTCGAGCTACGAGGCTGGCGCCGCTCTGGCGCCGTCCCATCTCCATCCCAACCAGGAGGAGCGCTTCGTGGTCCTCTCCGGAGCAGTCCGCGCCGGCGTCAACGGCGACGTGCGCACCCTCGAGCAGGGAGAGCAGCTGATCGTGCCCGCGAAGACTCCGCATGAGTTCGGCGGCGAACCGAACCGCCGCGGGACCGTGCGCTGGGAGGTCCGCCCGCCGCTTCGGACCAGGGAGTTCCTCGAGGGCCTGGCAGGGGCGCTGCAGACGACGGCCGACGCGCAGGCCGCGGGTGAGGAGCCGCCCGCATACACGTTCGACCTCGCCGACTACGGCGACGTCTTCCGGCTCCCCTGAGCGATGGGGGCGGCCACCGTCTGGAAGCTCGCGGATCGGGTGCTCGACCTCACGGGGGGCCCGTTGGGAGCGGGGATCGTCAACGTGACCACAGACTCGATGTTCGCCGGAGCGCGCAGCGGGACTCCCGAGCAGGCGGTCCTGGACGGGCAGCGGTTGGTGGGGGAGGGCTTCGACATGGTCGACGTCGGGGCGGTTGCGGCGCGTTCCGGTCCGCCGGTCGAGCCGGCCGACGAGATCGCCCGGCTGGTTCCCGCGGTGGAGGGTCTGGTCGCCTCAGTTGGCGGCCCGGAAGGCGTTCCGATCAGCGCCGACACGTTCGAGCCCGAGGTCGCGAGGGCCGCGGCTGCCGCCGGGGCGTCGGTGATCAACGACATCGGCGGCGGAGGAGACGCGATGTTGGAGGTGGTCGCCGAGAGCGGCTGCGGCTACGTGCTCATGCACATCGAGGGCCCACCGCGGGTCGACCGCGAGCCGCCGCACTACGAGGATGTGGTCGCTCGCCTGCTCGAGTTCTTCGCCGAGCGGATCGAGCGCGCGGTCGAGCTCGGCGTCGATCCGGCGGCGATCGCGATCGACCCCGGCCTCGACTTCGACCTCAGCACCGCCGACGACTTGGAGATCCTCGCCCGCCTCGAGGGGCTCCACGCGCTCGGCCGCCCGATCTACATGTCGCTCTCCCGCAAGGACTTCATCGGGGAGGTGCTTGCCGGCTCCTGGGAGGGAAGGCTGGACGCGTCCGAGCGGGGTAACGGCACCGTTGCCGCCGCGACGCTGGCCGCCCTCGCCGGAGCCCAGATCCACCGCCTGCACGACCGGGACGCGCTGGACGCGATCCGGGTGGCGGGGGCCATCGCGCGAGTCCGCTGAGTCCGACCCCGTCAACTTCTTAATCAAGTTGTCGGGGTGCCGTAGAACGCGGTGTTCACGACGGTTGACTCTCCGTAGCTCCGAGGCGATCGAACCTTGACGGTTCGCTGCGCCTCCACCGGATCCAGATCCTCCCATCACGATCGATGGAAGCCCTCCTGACCCTGCGAGCCGGCGGCACTATAGACGGCGCTGTCTGTCGCGTGCAACCCCCAACCGCCAGATAGGCAGCCGACCCGCCGCCTAGGTGTAGTTCTCAGGTAACGCCACGTACATCAAAGGGGTGAGGCGCCGACCGCCTCCTACTCACCTTCGAGGGGGAGCACTCGCCTCGCCGCGTGTCAATCGCCGAGCTCCGAAGCGCTCACCCCAGCGCTCACGTACGCGGTGTTTCACCGACCCCGCCGAAAGCACGCTCCCGCACACCTACGGGCTGCGTGCGGGAGACGACAACGCTCCGCATTCCCACTGCTCAAGCCGTTTCTCGTGCCCCGACAACTTGATTAAGAAGTTATGCGGCCCGAAGACACCTTCACCGCATGACTCCGGACCACAAGGAGACACAGGTGAGCGCGTTCCTAAGCTCTGTCGACAGTCCTCGTAAGCTGATCTTCGCGCTCGGCTTGCTCGCCACGCTTGCTCTCGCGATTCTGCTCACATCGCAAGCGGCCCCGGCTGCCAGTGCCGCCGGTAGTCTCCCGGGCCAAGGCTTCCTGCCCGACAACCGAGCCTGGGAGATGGTGTCGCCTCCCGGCAAGAACGGGGGTGAGGTGATCCCGAACACCTCATACGTCCGAGTGCGCTCAGACTGCTCGTCCGAGTGTGCGGTCTCCTTCGCCTCGCTGTTCGGGTTCTCCGACGGCAAGGGCCTTTCAGGTGCGCATGCTCAGTACGTCGCGCGGCGTACCGGTGTGGACGGATCCAACGGCTGGAGCACGCACTCAGTTACGCCGCCCCAAGAAACCCCATCGATAGTTGCCACCGGCACAGGCGCCAATCCCAGATACGAAGGCACGTTCTCACCCGACATCGACAGCGGGGTCTTCTTCTCGTGGTCACCGGTCGCAACGGTCGACGATCC
>CAZXKG010000063.1:0-14708 GCA_964641695.1 uncultured Conexibacter sp. | reverse complement strand
CGAGCTCGTTGACGATCAGGGCGTAGATGAAGTCGGTCTGGACCTCGGGGATCAACGTGTTGCCGAGCGTCTCCTTCACCCCGGGCGCCCAGACGAGCGACTCGCCGATCCCCTTGCCGAAGAGGCCGCCGTCGGCCTGGGCGAACATCGACTGCAGCACCTGATAGCCGGTGCCGGAGGGATCGGCGTAGGGGTCGAGCCAGGTGTCGATCCGATCCTGGACGTGGCCGACGGTCGAGGCGAAGAACCAGGCGCCGGCGAAGAACAGCAGCAGCCCGATGACCACGAACGAGAGCCGGTTGGTGGCGACGTAGATCAGCGCGAGGAAGGCGCCGAAGAACATCAGCGAGCTGCCGAGGTCGCGGATGAAGACGAGCATCAGCATCGCCGCGCCCCAGACCACCAACATCGGTCCCAGGTGCTTCAAGGGCGGCAGGGTGACGCCGAGGATCCTCCTGGCACCGACGACCAGGACCTCGCGGTGCTCGCGCAGGTAGCTCGCCAGGAAGACGATCACCGCGAGCTTGCCGAACTCCGCCGGCTGGAAGGCGAGCGGGCCGATCTCGACCCCGAGGTAGGCGCCGTTGACCTGCGAGCCGATGATCGGCATCCGCGGCAACATCAGCAGGACGAGGCCGCCGATCACGATCAGGTACCGGTAGCGCTCGAGCACGTGGTAGTCGCGGAGGAAGACGATCGTGAGCACGAAGAGCACGAGGCCGACGACGAACCAGTTGGCCTGATCGCGCGCCAGGCCCTCGTCGATCCGGTAGAGCATCACCAGGCCGATCGCGGCGAGCAGGGCGACCAGCGGGAACAGGTAGGGGTCGGCGTTTGGCAGGCGGAAGCGCAGGAACAGGTGCGCCGCCAGGCAGATCGCGAAGAAGTAGGCGCCGAAGATCAGCGAGAGGTCGGCGACCTCGTCGCCGCGGACGACGAACACGGCCGCGAACCCGGCGACCAGCAGGCCTGCGACCGGGATCAGACCGAGCAGCTCGCGGTTGCGAGCGCTCAAGCGCCGCCCCCGCCCTGGTTGCCGCCGCCCTTGCCCGAGCCGCCCTGGTTGCCGTTGCCGCCCTGGTTGCCGCCGCCGGACCCGCGCCCGTTGCCCTGGTTGCCGGGCGGCCTCGGCTGCGGGACGACGACTGCCGCGCTCTCGAGGTCCGCCAGCAGCGAGGCCGCGTCCTCCTGCGAGCGCCACTCGTGGTCGGTGGCAGCGCTGCGACGGCTCGTCGGCAGCGAGCTCAGCGGCACCTCGGTGATCTCCTGCTTGGAGTAGAGCTCGAGGCCGAAGGGGAGCTCGTAGGGGAGGCCGCGGAAGAGGGCGAGGTTGCCGCCGGCGTCGGTGCCGATGAACCACACCTGGCGCGCTCCGATCACCGCCGCGAGTCCGATCAGCCCGATCACCGCGAGCGCTGCGACTCCCTTGAGGATCCGCCCGGGCCAGCGACGCTGCGGCTTGCGCGGCTCGTGCGAGGGACGACGGGCGGCGCGGGCGCGGGCTGTCCTCGGTGGGGCCGCCGCGCCTCCGAGCGACGCGGCGCCGGCGCGGACCGCCTCCCCCGTCAGACCGACCTGCTCGGCGCTCGGGCCCAGCAGCGTCTCCGGCTCCGCGGACGCACCGTCGTCGGCGCCCTCGAACCTGAAGAGGACGACGGTGATGTTGTCGCGACCGCCGCGCTCGTTGGCGGCGTCGATCAGGCGCCGGCCGATCGTCTCCAGGCTGCCGCCGAGCGAGATGATCGAGGCGACGTCGTCGTCGCGAAGCATCGTCGTCAGGCCGTCGGAGCAGAGCAGGAAGACGTCTCCCGGGCGGGCGCGGACGGTCATCGTGTCGACTTCCACCTGGGGCTCGGGTCCGAGCGCCCGGGTGATCACCGAGCGCTGCGGGTGGTCGGCCGCCTGCTCGAGCGTCAGCCGGCCCTGCCGGCGCAGCTCCTCGACCAGCGAGTGATCGTTGGTGATCTGCCGCAGCGCCCCCGCCCGGTAGACGTAGGCACGGCTGTCGCCGACGTGCCCGAAGCTGACCTCCTCGCCCCGAACGAGGGCGGCGGTCAGCGTGGTGCCCATCCCGGATCGGCTCGGGTCGGAGCGGGCCAGCTCGAAGATCTCGCCGTTGGCGCGCTGGATCGTCTCGCGCAGCAGCGCCTCGGGGGAGCCGGGGCCGTCTTCGACCGGCTCGAAGGCCTCGGCCGCGATCCGCGAGGCGACCTCACCCGCCTGGGCGCCGCCCATCCCGTCCGCGACGGCGAACAGCGGCGCGCGGACGAAGTAGGAGTCCTCGTTGGCCTCGCGCTGGCGACCGGTGTCCGTGAACTGGACTGCCTCGACGATCCGCAGCATCACGAGTCCTGGCCGTCGATCGTCAGCTCGAATCGCATCTCGGTGTCGCCGATCGCGATCTCGTCCATGTCGTAGAGGGCGGACTCGCCGTGCAGCTCGGCGCCGTTGAGGTAGGTGCCGTTGGTCGAGTCGAGGTCCTCCAGGTAGTAGGCGTTGCCGCGGGTGTGGATGCGGCAGTGCAGGCCGGAGGCGAAGCGATCGCTGATGCGGACGTCGGCCTCGTCGGCGCGGCCGATCGTGACTCCGCCGAAGAGGTCGATCCGCTCCCCCGGCGTGAGCCCGCCCCCGTTTACGACCACCAGGGTCGCGTCGGTCGCGGCGACCCTGCCGCCGGCGACGGCGTGGAGCCCGGTCCCGTCCGCGCCGGGGCCGGCCGCGGCGCCCGCGCGGGAGCCGCGGAGATCCTTGAGCGCGCTGCGAGCGATCAGCAGCAGGAACAGGTAGAGCACGCCGAGGAAGGCGAAGTTGAGGGCTATCGAGGCGGGATCAGCTTCCATGGCGCTGGGCGCGGTTCGGTCCGCTCAGGCTCCTCACTGCTCGATGTCGAAGACGAAGGAGACCGTTCCGAGCGAGACATCGTCCCCCGGGGCGAGGCGGGACGTCTCCACCTTGCGGCCGTTGACCTCGACTCCGTTGGTCGAGCCGAGGTCGACGATCTGCCAGTCGCCGCTGGAGCTGCGGCGCAGCTCGGCGTGGCGACGGGAGATGTTGGGGTCCTCGAGCACGCAGTCGCAATCTCGGGAGCGGCCGAGGACGGCGGTCGGGCCGTCGAGCACGTAGCGGCGATCGGGGAAGGAGACAATCGCCCTGGTACGGGTGAGCGGGGCGGCGTGCTTGCGGCTCCCGCGGGGCGCCTTCTCCTTCGGCGGCGCGGCCGAGTAGACCATCGTGTGGCCGCGCTCGGCCTGCTCCCCGGTCTCCCCCTTGCGCACCGGCGGCTTGACCAGCCGTGGCTGGATCCCGAACTCGCCGAGGCGCAGGCGCTCGTCGACGTCGATCTTCACCTCCGGGCGGGTCAGCAGCGCGTAGCTCTGCCGGCGCGCATGCTCGAGCAGGTAGGCGGACAGCTCCTGCGAGAGCGAGCGCTCGTATCCGGAGAGGCGCTCGTGGTCGTCGGGCGAGAGCCAGACGGTGAAGCTGTTCGGCGCGTAGGTCTGCGAGACCGACGCCGTCTTGTGCGAGTCCATCTCCTTGGCCAGCTTGCGGGCGATCTCCACCGGCTGTACCTGGGAGCTGAAGGCACGGCTGAACACGCCCTCGACGAGGCCCTCGATCCTTGCTTCGAGATTGCGAAGAACGCTCATTGGCTGAACCTCCGTCGATCCTCGGCGACCCCGTGCCGAGAGCCGCGCGGTCGGGGGAATGCTACGGCACACCCGCCCGCGAACCGGCCCCGTGAAGCGCCGCCCGCACGTGGCTGTCAGCCACCCTGCGAGCACGGGCGTCGCGGTCAGGCAGGCGCGGGAGGTCGGAGAGCACGGTCAGATCGCCTCCGGCGGCCCGGCGGCGCCGACGGTCGGGGTCGGCGGACCGACGCCCCGCCGGAAGGCCCGCGAGGCTCGGGCGGCCCTCCCGATCCCAGATCGCCCAGGCGACGGCAACCAGCAGGGCAGGAGCGAGGAGGGCCGTGGGCACGGCGCCCTCGCCCGCCGCCGTGCTGAGCGCGACGACGGCGCCCGCCCAGAGCAGGCCGCCGATCGCCGCGGCAGCAGGTGGGGCGGCGTCGAGGATCAGCCCGAGGAGGATCGCCCCGCCGACCCAGGTGAGCCCGATCGCGAGCGCCTGGGGATCGAGCAGGGGGAGGAGGACCGTCTGCAGGGCGATGCCGAGCGAGCCGGCCCACCCCGCGCTCGAGCCTGCCGCCTCGGCCACGGGCACACCGAGCGAGCGGCCCAGCAGCGCCGCGGCGATCCCGGTCCAGATCCAGGCGACGAGGGCGAGGCCGACGCGGCGGCTCGGAGTCGGGTTGCGGGCGGCGATGGCGAGGAAGGCCGGCGCGGCGCCGAGCACTCCGAGCAGGGGGGCCAGCAACGGTGTGCCCCCCTCGCGCGCGGACCCGAGCAGCAGCAGCGCGGGAGCGATCGCCACCGCGGCGACGAGGGCGAGCCCGCCGAAGCCGGCGACGGTGCCGGCGACGACCGCCGCCAGTCCGCCCGCCGCGATCGCCGGCAGCCGGCCTGGCATTCGCAGGGGCTCGCGTTCGGAGCCCTCCGCTCCCAGCGGCTCGGGCACCGCGCGGTCGGGATGGAGATCGCCGCGGGCATCGAGGAGCACGTCGCAGAGCTCGCGGGTGCTGGGTCGCAGCTCGGGATCGGCGGCGAGGCAGCGGTCGATCGCCACGCACAGATCCTGCGGAAGCTCCGGTCGCACCTCGGCGAGGCCGGCCGCGTCGTCGCCGATCGCCCTCGCGGTGGCCGCGGGGGTCGCGCGGGAGACGGGGTTCTCGCCGGCCCAGAGCTCGTAGAGCGTGAGGCCGAGTGAGTAGACGTCGCTCTCCGCCCCGGCCTTCTCCCCGCTCGCCTGCTCGGGCGACATGTAGGCGAGGGTGCCGAGCACCTCGCCCGTCGCGGTCAACGTCGGGGCGTCGGCGACGCCGGCGATCCCGAAGTCGGCGAGCAGGTACCCCCCACCCCTACGGTGGAGGACGTTGTCGGGCTTGACGTCGCGATGGACGACGCCGCCGCGATGCGCGTGGGCCAGGGCCGAGGCCATCTCCGCGCCCAGCTCGGCGACGTCGCGGTCGGAGAGCTCGGCGCGCGCCGCCATCTCGCGGGCGTTCGGGCCGTCGACGTACTCGCTGATCAGGAGGACGCCGCCGTTCTGCGCCCCCATCTCATAGAGGGTGACGATCGACGGGTGGTTGAGGCGGGCCGTCGCCTGACACTCGCGGGCGACCCGCTCGCCGGCGTCGCCGGCGATCTCCTTGACCGCCACCCAGCGGCAGAGGCGCTCGTCCCAAGCGCGATGCACGGTGCCGTGCCCGCCACGTCCGAGGCGCTCGCCGACGGTGAACCTGCCCAGAACTCGTTCGCCTTCGATCACGCCGCGACACTTCGCCGCACCCCCCTTCGGTCCTGCCTCTGCACGCATACACGCGGTGCCGCTGAGGCAGGGGTCATACTGGCTACGGCGAAAGGGCCGCAAGACGTGGATTTCTTCGACGAGGACGACCCAGCCGAGCCCGCAGAGGGCAACCGCCCCCGAGGCGACCGAGGACGCCGAGCAGCAGCTCGGGGTCCGCGCGATGGTGGCCGCAGACCGCCGGCGGCGCCGTCGACCAAGCAACAGGCAAGAGCCCGGCAGGCGGTGCTCGTGATCGGGGCGATCGTCGTCCTGATCCTGATCGTGATCGCCTTCCGTGGCTGCCTCGACGCGCGCAAGAGCCGTTCCTTCCAGAACTACGTGAGCGATCTCAGCTCGATCACCGCGGAGACCGACCAGCTCAGCTCGAGCTTCTTCGAGCGCCTGCAGGGTGGCGGTGGCGACTCGGCCAGTGACATCAGCTTCGATCGGGAGGTCGATGGCGATCGCGGGACCGCCCAAGCGCTGCTCGACCGGGCCGAAGGCCTCGACGCACCCGGCGAGGTCGAGGGCGCCCAGGAGCAGATCGTCCTCTCGTTCACCCTCCGCCACGACGCGCTCGAGGGGATCGCGGCCAACCTGCCGAAGGTCGGATCCAACGATGGCCGCGAGTCCCGCAAAGCCTCGAACGCGATCTACAAGCAGATGAAGGTCTTCTCGGCCAGCGACATCCTCTACGCGAGGGCGCGCGACCAGATCGAGCAGGCGCTCGTCGATCAGGACGTGACCGTCGACGACGGCGTGCCGCAGAGCCGCTTCCTGCCGAAGGAGCCGGACTACCTCGATCCCGAGGTGACCGCCGACGCGATCGGTGGCGTGGTTGCCGGCGGTGGCGGTGGCTCCCAGCCGGCAGACGACAGCAACTGCCGCGACGACGGCCTCACCCACGGCGTCGGGCTCGTCGACGGCTCGTCGGCGCTGCTGCCGTCGGGGACGACGCTGACCGCCGACAGCCCGGTCACCGCCACCGCCGGTGACAACGAGATCGAGGTCGCGGTCCAGAACCAGGGCCAGGCCGACGAGGAGAACATCGAGGTCTCGGTCTCCAGCGACACCGGGATCTCGGGATCGGGAACCATCGATCAGATCAGCTCGCAGGCGACGGCCACGGTGGCGATCCCACTCGATCCGGCTCCGGAGGCCGGCGAGACGGTGACCCTCGACGTCGAGGTCACTCCCGTCGGCTGCGAGCAGGTCGAAGACAACAACGTCGCCTCCTACTCGGTCACCTTCTAGAGCCCACCCGACCCTGCGATCGCGCCGCTGCGTTCCCGTTTGCACCGGCCAACCGGGGAACCGGACGGGCGCAGCCCGGAGGATCCCCCGGCAGGTATCTCCCTGCCCCACCCGACCCTGCGCCCCCACCCCCGCTTCCCTGCTGCACCGGCCAACCGGGCAGACCGGAGGCGAAGCGGAGGATCTGCCCGGCGGGTATCTATCCTGATCCCGTGCGCGGGTTGGACTCAACGGTCGGCATCGTCGCCCTCGCGGGGGTGGTGCTCGGGGTTCTCGCCCTGGTGCTCTGCGCCTGGATGGCGCTGCGGCTGCGGCGGATCCGCGCCGATCAGGTGATCGTCCTCGGCGAAGGCCGTCAGGACATCGTTGCCCACTCCGCCGAGCTGACGCGCAGCGTGGAGCGCCTGGCGGCGGCGCTCGAGTCGCGCTCGCAGACGCTCGAAGGCCGACTCGACCTCGCCGAAGAGCGGCTGGACACATCCGTGTCGCGCACCGCCGTCCTGCGCTACGACGCGCTGAACGAGACGAGCGGACGTCAGTCGAGCACGATCGCTTTGCTCGACGACCACGGTAACGGCGTCGTCGTCTCCTCGATCCTCCAGCGCGAGCAGGCCCGCGTCTACGCGAAGCCGATCGTCGCCGGCCGCTCGCAGCTCGACCTCTCCCCCGAGGAGCAGGAGGCGATCGTCGCGGCCGATCGCGGGGGCGTGGGCGCGGCGGACGGGACCTCGACGACTTGATTCGGATCGCCTACCTGGGTCCCGCCGGAACCTTCTCCGAGGAGGCGCTGCGGATCGCGGTCGGTGACGCCGACTACGAGCCGATGCCCCAGGCGACGATCCATGCGGCGGTGCTCGCCGTCGAGGAAGGCTCCGCGGATCGGGCGCTCGTCCCCTTCGAGAACTCCATCGAGGGCACGGTCCGGCCCGCGCTCGATGCGCTCGCCTTCGACACCAGCCGGGTCCGGATCGTCGGCGAGCTCGACCACGCCATCAGCCAGGCGCTGATCGCGGCGCGCGAGCTTCCCCTGCCGGAGATCGAGATGGTGCTCTCCCACCCGCAGCCGATCGCCCAGTGCGCGCGGTTCCTCCGTGAATGCCTGCCCGCCGCCGAGGTGCGCACGGTCAGCAGCACCACGGAGGCGATCAGGACCGTCTCCGCCTCGGATCGTCCGCTCGCGGCCCTCGGCGTGGCGAGCGCGGCGGCAGGTTACGGCTGCGTCGTGCTTCGCGAGGGGGTCGAGGACGAGGAGGGGAACGTGACCCGCTTCGTCTGGCTGGCGCCCGAAGGCGATGGGCCCGAAGGCGAAGGAATCGAGGAGCCCGTGTCCGTAGCCGTCGGGCCCCAGTGGCGAACGACGCTCGTCTTCAGCGAGCTCGGTGCCGACCACCCGGGGGCGTTGGTCGATGCGCTCGCTGAGATCTCGGGTCGCGGGATCAACATGACCCGGATCGAGTCCCGCCCCCGTCGCAGCGGCCTCGGGGAGTACCTCTTCTTCATCGACCTCGACGGCCGCGAGGAGGACGTCGCCGCCGAGGGCATCGAGGCCCTACGGGAGAAGGCCGGGATCGTCCGGGTGCTCGGCAGCTACCCGACGAGTGCCGCGCAGGCCCCGCCACCGCTCTAGACGGGGATCGCTCCGATCCGTCCGCACCCCGTTGCCGAGCGGAGTCGCGGCTACAATCACGCGGCTATGGAAGCTGCGACCGTGCCGGACCGGCGGGTCCGGGGCACTACCGGTACCGCTGGCCCGGTCAACGGGAACGGTCGTGGTCGGCTCACGCGGCTTTCCGGGAGGGTACTCGTCCTCAACGCGACCTACGAGCCGATCCACGTCTGCAGCACGCGGCGGGCGATGGTGCTGCTGCTCAAGGCCAAGGCCGACATGCTGGAGCGCGGCGAGGTCGCCGTGCGCTCAGAGCGCATGCGGCTCGACAAGCCGGTCGTGATCAGGCTCCGCAACTACATCCGCATCCCCCGCGACATCCACAAGCGGAAGATCACGCGCAAGGCGGTGCTGGCACGGGACTCGTGGACCTGCCAGTACTGCGGCGTCGAGCGCGCGGGGCTCACCGTCGACCACGTGATCCCGCGCAGTCGCGGTGGTCAGTCGGTCTGGGAGAACATCGTCGCCTCCTGCGCGCCCTGCAACCGGCGTAAGGCGGATCGGTTGCCGAAGGAGATCTCGATGCACCCCCGCACCAAGCCGAGCATCCCTGGGCCGAACGTCTTCATCCGCGTCGCCGCCCCCACTCCGCCGGCGTCCTGGGAGCCGTACCTGGCACTGGCCGCCTGACTACCGGTGGTCGGCCTTCGGGGTCGCCGCTCGCCGGCAAAACGAAGGGCCGGCCGAGCAGAACGCCCAACCGGCCCTTCCAGGTGCGGTGCAAGTGGGATCCCGATCTACGGTCGAACGGGACAAGCTTCCGACCTCGTGGTCCCACCGGTGCCCGGGTGGTATTCGCCGGGCGGCCCGCGTGCCGCCTAGCGGCCCGTCACCTCCAGAGTCCCGACAAACATGTCAATCAACTTAGGACCACCTCCTTTCTCTGGTCCGATGATTGAAGCAGACGGGGAGGTCGGGCTCGCCGGTTACGACGCGCCCGACCTCGGAAGCCCGCGACTACGCCTACTCGTCAGCTTCGGCGTCGGCTGATCCGGCGTCCGTTCCCGCTTCGACGTCGTCGCCGGGCTCGTCGATCTGAGCCGCTGGCGACGCGGCTGTGTCCGCCTCGCCGATCGGCAGCTCCGCCGGCTCCCCGGCGTCGATCTCCGTCCCCGAGTCGTCCTCGACCACCAGCGCCACCGCGCTCACACGGTCGCCGTCCTTGATGTTCATCACCTTGACGCCCTGCGTCGCCCGACCCATGCTGGAGATCCCCTTCACAGAGGTCCGCTGGACCATGCCGTTGACCGAGATGAAGAGCAGATCCTGATGCTCGCGGACGATCATCGCTCCCGCGAGACCACCCTTCTTCGCCGTCAGCTTCGCGGTCAGGTTGCCCTTGGTGCCGCGACCCTTGACCGGGTACTCGTCGATCGGCGTGCGCTTGCCGTAGCCGTTCTCGGTGACGACGAAGACCTCGGCGTCGGGCCGGGTGATGTCCATCGCCAGCACGCGGTTGGGCTCCCCGTCGACCTTGTCGGAGACGTTCATCCCCTGCACGCCGGAGGTGTCACGACCCATCGCCCGGACCGCCGACTCGTTGAACCGCGACGCCTTGCCCGAGCGCGAGACCATGAGGATGTCGTCGTCACCCGACGTCAGCCGGACCTGGACCAGCTCGTCGCCGTCGCGGACCTTGATCGCGATGATCCCGTCAGCCCGGATCGGCGTGTTGTACTTGATGAACTCGGTCTTCTTGATCAGGCCGCCCGCAGTCGCGAAGGCGAGGTACCTGCCCTCGGAGAAGTCTCGGGTCGGGATCACCGTCATCACCCGCTCGCCGTCGCTCAGCGGCAGCACGTTGACCAGCGCCTTGCCGCGCGCGGTCCGCGAGCCCTCCGGCAGCTCGTAGACCTTGAGGCGGTAGACCTTCCCCCTGTTCGTGAAGAACAGCAGGTAGTCGTGGGTCGAGCAGATGTGCAGGTGCTCGATGTAGTCGCCTTCCTTCAGGTCCATGCCGGTGACGCCCTTGCCGCCGCGATGCTGCTGGCGGTAGGTCGCCAGCGGCAGGCGCTTCGCATACCCGGAGGCGGTGAGTGAGATCACCATCTGCTGGTCGGCGATCATGTCCTCGATGTCGACCTCGCCCTCGGCGAAGGTGATCTCGGTGCGTCTCGGGTCCCCGTAGCGCTCGCCGATCGCCGTCAGCTCCTCGCTGATCACGCCGTCGATCCGCTTCTCGTCGCCGAGGATCGCCCTCAGCTCGCCGATCCTCTCCATCAGCTCCGCGTGCTCCTCGCGGACCTTGTCGGCCTCGAGCGCGGTCAGGCGCTGCAGGCGCATGTCCAAGATCGCCTGCGCCTGGATCTCGGTCAGCGCGAACGTGGTCATCAACCCCACCCGCGCCTCGTCCGGGCTCGCCGAGCCGCGGATCAGGGCGATCACCTCGTCGAGGTTGTCGAGCGCGACCAGGATCCCCTCGAGGACGTGCGCCCGGGCCTCCGCCTGCCGCAGGTAGAACTGCGTCCGCCGGATCACCACCTCGCGCTGATGGGCGACGTAGTGGACGACCATCTCCTTCAGCGAGAGCGTCCGTGGCACACCGTCGACCAGGGAGACCATGTTCACCCCGAAGGTCGACTGCATCGCCGTGTGCTTGTAGAGCTTGTTGAGTGCGACCTTGGGGATCGCGTCCCGCTTCAGCTCGATCACCAGGCGCATGCCGGAGCGGTCCGACTCGTCACGCAGATCGGAGATCTCGGTGATCTTCTTGTCGCGAACGAGGTCGGCGATCTTGGTGATCAGCCCGCCGTCGCCGCCCTTGCGGACCATGAACGGCAGCTCCGAGACGATGATCGCCTCCTTGCCGCTCTTGATCGGCTCGATATGGGCCTTGGCGCGAACGCGGACCGAGCCGCGGCCGGAGCGGTACGCCGACTTGATCCCGTCGGAGCCCATGATGATCCCGCCGCCGGGGAAGTCCGGACCGCGGATGTGCCTCATCAGACCCTCGGTGTCGATCTCGGGATCCTCGAGGTAGGCGTTGACCGCGGCTACGACCTCGCCGAGGTTGTGCGGCGGGATGTTCGTCGCCATCCCGACCGCGATCCCCGAGGAGCCGTTGACCAGCAGGTTCGGGAAGCGCGACGGCAGCACCAGCGGCTCGGCCGAGGACTCGTCGTAGTTGGGACCGAAGTCGACGGTCTCCGCCTCGATGTCCCGCAGCATCTCGGTCGCGAGCCTGGCGAGGCGCGCTTCGGTGTTGTGGCTGACGAGCCCGTTCGTCAGGAACGAGTGATCGTCGGTATCGACGCGAAGCGAGTAGACGTCCTGGACTCCGGCAGCGACGACCGACTCGACCTCGGCGTAGAAGTAGTCACCCGTGACGAGCGGTGCAACCACCTCCTTGACCTCGGGCGATTCGATCCGGGTGAGGATCCCGAGCCCGCCTCGGTCCCACCGCTCGATGCGATCGACGTTGTGCCGAGCGAGCCAGTCGCGATCGGTCCAACGACCGCCGGCCTCGGAACGGATGAAGTCGGAGATGAACGGGACGTGGTCCCTGCTCATCCCCCTGCCGCGCGCCGGCAACTCACGGATCAGGGCGTCGAGCTTCGCCTGCTTGACGCCGTGGAAGCCGAGCTCGACGGCGAAACGGGCCGCGTCGCGCCGATTCGAGATCGTGACCTTGTACTCGCCATGCGCGGAAAGGGAGATCCGGCCGACGACGCCGAACTCGAGCAGCATCTCCTGGACATCGCGAGCGAGACGCTCGCTCCTGGTCGAGTAGGAGATGTGAATCGACTTGCGCGGCAGCATCGACGCGCACCCATCGCCCTCGTAGAGGGCCCGCAGGAACACGCGCTTGGCTTCCACCGGGCCGCTCCAGATCGCCTCCGGAACGCGCTTCGCCTCGCTGCGCTCGCCGAGCATCGATCCAAGCGGCGAGCGGTGGAGAGCGTCCAGGTTGTGGACGTCCAGCTCCCAGATCTCACTTCCAGATGCGATCCGACGGCTGTAGACGTAACGCTGACCGCCGACGACCCGGTCGTAGGCGCCGAGCACTTCGTCGAAGAACTCGCGATCGAGGTTGTTGAAGCCGGCACGACGCTCGCCGACCCAGCCCTCGGAGACGAACGCACCCAGCAGAAGCGCGGTGTCGTGAGCGGTGTCGTCGAGCGGCGCTCGATCCTCCGGGCGAGGGGTGCGGTTGACCAGGACACGATCGCCGGGCCCAACCTCCTCGAGCGTCTTCCACAGCGGCATCGGTACGCCGGCAACGGAGACGAGGCAGAGAACCGGATGGTTCTCCGAGCCGGTCAGCTCGAAGCCTTCCCGCGTCTTCAGCCGCAGTGTGGGGTGTGCGCCCGAGTGGAAGAGCTTCGACGCCTCAACGGGCTTGCCAAGGCGGTCTAGAACCGTCAGCTCGACGTCGGCCTCGGAGTCGGGCTTCATCCCCCGCGCCAGGTCGCCGATCCGCACCGAGCCCCCGGCCATCCGCACCCGGGTATCAGCCGTCACGCAGTACCTCATCGCCGCCGGTGGGTCGTCGTCGATCGAGCCGAAGTTGCCCTGGCCGTCGACGAGTGGGCCACGCAGGGAGAAGTCCTGCGCCATCCGCACCAGCGTGTCGTAGATCGACTGGTCGCCGTGCGGGTGGTACTTGCCCATCACCTCGCCGACGATGAACGCCGACTTGCGGTAGGGCCGGTTCGGCTGCAGGCCGAGGTCGTGCATCGCGTAGAGGACGCGGCGATGCACGGGCTTGAGCCCGTCGCGGACGTCGGGCAGCGCTCGCCCGACGATCACGCTCATCGCGTAGTCGAGGTACGCGGCGCGCATCTCGGTCGAGATCTCACGCTCCTCGATGTTGCCCCCGCCGAGGAGCTCGGCCGAACCCTCCATCAACTCACACTCCGATCGTCATCTCGCGCGCGCCTAGACATCGAGCATCCCGACGTCCCGCGCGTTACTCGTTATGAACTCCTTGCGTGGCTCGACCTTGTCGCCCATCAGCTCGCTGAAGACGCGCTCGGCCATCGCCGCATCGTCGATCGTGACCTGCATCAGGGTCCGCGACTCCGGTGCCATCGTCGTCACCCGGAGCTGCTCGGCGTTCATCTCGCCCAGCCCCTTGAACCGCTGCAGGGTGACTCCCTGGCGCGCCAGGTCCAGGACGACCCGTCGCAGGTCGCCGAAGGACTCGGACTCCCTGGTCTTGTCCCCCAGGGTCACCTGGATCGGGGGCTCGCCGACCTGCTTCAGCAGCGCGGCGTGAACCTCGACCAGCTTGCGGTACTCGCCCGAGAGGAAGAGCTCGGCAGGGAGCCGGTGGGTACGCGCCAGCCCCGACTTGCGGTGCACCGCCTTGATCACCAGCTCCTGATCGTCGGCCGAGACCAGCTCGGTCTCGTACGGCACGGCCTCCGGATCATCGGCGGCCATCAGCTCGCGCACGCCGGAGATGCTCGCCACTCCCTTGTCGAGGATCTGCGACTCGCCGAGGAAGCGGATCCGGTCCTGCCCATATGCCGCCTGCAGGGCGCTGATCCAGGCTTCGTACTCCTTGTAGGAGCGGTTGAACCGCTGCCACTTCGCCTCCGAGAGCCTGGTCGTCTGCCCGTCCTTGTCGGTCAGCTCGAACTTCTCGATCTTGTCCTTGAGCAGGAACGCCTCGAGCTCGCTCTCCTTCTCCAGGTAGAGCTCACGCTTGCCCGCCTTCGCCCGGTACAGCGGTGGCTTGGCGATGTAGACGTAGCCCCGTTCGATCAGCTCCGGCATCTGCCGGAAGAAGAAGGTGAGGATCAGGGTGCGGATGTGGGCGCCGTCGACGTCGGCGTCGGTCGTGATCACGAGCTTGTGGTAGCGCGCCTCCTCGATGTCGAACTCCTCGTGGACACCGGTGCCGATCGCCGTGATCAGCGACTGCACGGCGTCGTTGGCGAGCACCTTGTCGATCCGGTTCTTCTCGACGTTGATGATCTTCCCGAACAGCGGCAGCACCGCCTGGGTGGAGCGATCGCGGGCCTGCTTGGCCGAGCCGCCGGCCGAGTCGCCCTCGACGATGAACAGCTCGGTCAGGCTCGGGTCGCGGACGGTGCAGTCGGCCAGCTTGCCAGGCAGCGTCGAGTTCTCCAGCGCCGACTTGCGCCGGGTCAGGTCGCGAGCCTTGCGGGCGGCCGCGCGGGCCCGGGCCGAGTCGATCGACTTGAGCACGATCCGGCGCGCGTCGGCCGGGTTCTCCTCGAGGAACTCGGAGAGCTTGCGGTTGACGATCGTCTGCACGAACCCCTCGATCGTCGGGTTGCCCAGCTTCGTCTTCGTCTGCCCCTCGAACTGCGGATCCTGAAGCTTCACCGAGACCACCGCGGTCAGACCCTCGCGGACGTCGTCGCCGGTGAGGTTCGGATCCTTCTCCTTCAGCATCCCCTTCTCGCGGGCG
>CAZXKG010000062.1:0-15304 GCA_964641695.1 uncultured Conexibacter sp. | reverse complement strand
GCTAGGCAGCAGCCACCACGGCCCGCCGCTTCGACGGCGCCTGCTCCTGCGCCGCATCGCGACGCTGCACGACCGCCATCCCTCCATCCGCCGGCGCGAAGGCGATTCCGCGGTCGTTCCAGCGCTCGCCCTGCTCGGTTGTCGTCTTCAGCTCGTAGTGACGCAGCAGCGTGCGCAGGACGACGTCCATCTCCATGTGAGCGAAGGCGGCGCCGGGGCAGCGCCTCGTGCCGCCGCCGAAGGGGATCCAGGTGTAGGTGTCCGGCTTGGTGTCGATGAAGCGGTCGGGCTGGAACTGCAGCGGCCGTTCGAAGAAGCGCTCGTCGCGGTGGATCATCTGGGCCGAGACGACGACCTGCGTTCCCTTGGGCACCGTCCACTCGCCGAGCGGGAAGTCCTCGAGCGTATGTCGGCTCGTGCCCGAGATCACGCTTCGCGTTCGCTGCACCTCCAGGATCGTCGCCAGGCGCAGCTCCTTGCCGTCCTCATCCGCCTCGGCGACGAGCCGCCGCAGGATCCAGGGGTGGCGGCGGAGTCGCTCGACCGTCCAGGCCAGCGACGTCGCGGTCGTCTCGTGGCCGGCCGCGAGCAGGGTCAGCAGCTCGTCCGAGATCGCCGACCGCGACATCGAGGAACCGTCGTCGTAGTGGGCCCGCAGCAGCAGCGACATGACGTCGTCGCGCTCCTCCAGCCGCGGATCGGCCAGGTGCGAGTCGATCATCCGGTCGATGATCGCGTCGTAGCGGGCGCGCAGTCGCTTCAGCCGGCCGCCGGGGCTCCACGGCCCCAGATCCCGTTGCAGGGGTGGGAGCAGGCTCAGCCGCGAGCCGAGCGTGACGAAGGGCGGCAGGACCTCGGCCAGCTCCTCGATGTCCTTGCCGTGCGCTCCGAACACGGCGCGCAGGATCGAGTTCAGGGTGATCCGCATGAACGGCTCGAGCGTCGGGAACGCCTCGCCCTGCGGCCACGACGCCATCTCGCGCAGCGCCTCCTCCTCGATGATCGACTCGTAGCCCTTCATCCGTTCGCCGTGGAAGGCAGGCAGGATCAGCCGCCGCTCGCGCAGGTGCTCCTCGCCGTCCAACGAGAACAGCGAGCCCGGTCCGAGCACCTTCCCGAGCGGGCTCTTGTCCCCGGTGGAGAGCACGTCCGGCTTGGCCTGGAAGACCTGCTTGACGAGGGCAGGGTTGGAGACGATCACCGACGGCCCGAACAGAGGCAGGTCGATCCCGAAGACGTCGCCGTAGCGGCGGCGGAGCCAGGAGAGCATCGGCTCGCGGAAGAGCAGGATGGAGGCGAGGGTGGCCGGCTTCGGAATCCGTGCCTGCGGCGGCGCGGGGGCGGTCAGGGTCGTGGACATCGGGCTCCTCGTCTCGTTGACTGCGGGCTGGAGGACGCGAACGGTACTGACGAGTACCGCGCCGTGCAACCCGCTCCCGCTGGTAGTGTCCGCGCGCCGGTACTGAGCAGTACCGGCGTCCATAACGCCCTGCCACCGCCCAACCACCCTCGGAGGAATCACCATGGCCCGTCGACCGATCGAGCCGCTGGCCGGACGCACCGCTGTGATCACCGGCGCCGCCTCGGGCATCGGCCGCGCCCTCGCCGTCCGCCTCTCCGCCGCCGGCTGCCCGGTCGCGATCGTCGACGCCGATGAGGGGGGGCTCGAGGAGACCGCGTCGATGCTCGAGGGCGAGTCCCTCGTCCGCCCACTCGACGTCCGCGACCGTCAGGGCCAGTTCGGCTTTGCCGCCGCCGTCGACGAGTGGGCGCCGGCGCCGATCGGGGCCGTCTTCAACAACGCCGGCGTCGCCGTCGCCGCCACGGTCGCCGAGTCCTCGATCGAGGACGACGAGTGGCTGCAGGCGATCAACTACGACGGCGTCGTCCACGGGGTGCGGTCGTTCCTGCCGATCCTGCTCCGCCAGGACTCGGGCGCGATCGTCAACACCTCGAGCGTCTTCGGCCTCGCCGGGATCCCGAGCCAGAGCGCCTACTGCGCCTCCAAGTTCGCCGTCCGCGGCTACACCGAGTCGCTGCGCCACGAGCTCAAGGGCACCGGCGTCCGCGCGATCACGGTTCATCCGGGCGGAATCAAGACCAACATCGCCCGCAACGCCCGCATCCACAGCGATCCGCGTGGACTCGGGCGGAGCAAGGACGAGCTCGCCGACGAGTTCGACGCGCTCGCCCGGACGTCGCCCGAGCGCGCCGCGAAGATCATCCACGCCGGCGTCGACGCCGGCAAGGCGCGGATCCTCGTCGGCCCCGACGCCTACTTCTTCGACATCCTGACCCGCGTGACCCCGACCCATTACTTCACGGTTCTCGACAAGCTCGAGCGGCTCGCGAGCCGTAGCCGGCGGGGCAGCTGAAGCATGCCCGCGTGAACCTGATCGAGCTCAACTTCGGGGACGACCACCGCAGCCGGTTGCTCGAGGGGCTGGCGGCGTCGATCCGCGAGAAGGGGCTGATCGGCACCCAGATCAGCGACATCGTTGCCCACGCGCGGACCTCGCGTCGGACCTTCTACGAGTGCTTCGAGGACAAGGACTCGTGTTTCCTCGAGCTGGCCGAGCGGCTCCGTGAGAGCTCCATGGATCTGATCGAGGCCGCCATCGACCCGGATGCGCCGTGGGATCGACAGGTCGAGCAGGCGGTCGACGCCTACGTCGGCATGCTCGCCGCCGACCCGAAGATGGCGATCGCCTTCTCGAGCGAGCTGCCGACGCTCGGCGCCCGCTGGCTCGAGATCCGCACCGCGGGCATCGAGCGGTTCGCCGAGCTGGTCGTCCGGCTCAGCGGAACTCCGGCGATGCGCGAAGGCGGCGTGGAGCAGCTCTCGATCGAGAAGGCCGTGATGATCGTCTCCGGCATCGACGGCATGGTCGTCCGCGCCGTCCACAACGACGAGTCGATCGTCGACCTCGCCGCTCCCGCCAAGGAGATCGTCAAGGCGGCGTTCGGTGGGCGGCCCGCCCGGCGCGAGCGGGGCGCGATCGGCGCGTCAAGCGCATCCGGTCACCCAGCGGTCCCAGTCCGTGGGGCCGGCGCGGAGAACGACGCGTGAAGTAGCTCGGCAGGCGTGCCGAACGGGCATGCGCCGGTCGCTCGGGCAGGATCGCGATATGCGATTCACGCAGGCTGAGCTGGAGGAGTTCCGTGGTCAGGAGGTCGACGACCTCGTCGGCCCGGGATTGAAGCTGCTCTTCGTCGGCATCAACCCCGGTCTCTGGACGGCGGCGGTGCAGACCCACTTCGCCCACCCGACCAACCGCTTCTACCAGGCGCTCGCCGTCGCCGGGATCACCGACTACGAGATCGATCGGGTCGCCGGCATGACCGACGCCGACCGTGCGTACCTCGTCGCTCGCGGCGTCGGGATCACCAACCTCGTGCCGAGCGCTACGGCGCGGGCAAGCGAGCTCTCGCGCGAGGATCTGCGCACGGGCGGCGAGCGGCTCCTGAGGTTCGTCGCCGAGCATCGTCCCGCCGTCGTGGCGGTCGCCGGGATCACCGCCTATCGCGACGCCTTCGACGAGCGCGTGGCCGTTCTCGGCAGGCAGCCGGACACCTTGGACAGCGCGTCCCGCTGGTCGGGCGCCGCCCTCTGGGTCGCCCCCAACCCCAGCGGGCTCAACGCGCACGAGACGGTTGCCACCCTCGCCGCCGCCTACGCGGCAGCGGCGGCCGAGGCAGGTGTCATCCCCGGCTGACGAGCGCGTACTCGACCTTCTCCCGGTCGATCCGCGTCGGGCCCGTCGCGCCGTCTGACCACGAGTCTTGAACGTACGGGACGAGCTCGCACCAGGGTGAGCGTTCGTCCCGTGCGTTTCGTCGAGCCCCGCCTTCAGCCCACTGGGTAAGTTCTCTTGGGCGTTGCCGGCCTCATCGACCCCACCAACTCGTGTCTCGGCGCGCGATCCGCTCGCCTGGGCAACGACCTTCCTCGCTCTCGGTGCCTTCGTGGCGATCGCGGTGCTGTGGCGAAGCGGCGGCGGCTCGATCGACCTCCCGTGGGCCCCGGAGCTCGGCCTGCGCCTGCACTTCAGCCTCGACGGGCTGGGCGTCCTCTACGCGTTGCTGGCCACCGGCATCGGGGCGGTCGTGTTCGCCTACGGCGCCGCGTACCTGCCCCTGCACCTCCGCTTCCACAACCGGCCGGCTCGCGATCACTGGCGCTTCTGGCCCTGGATGGGCCTCTTCATGGTCTCGATGGTCGGCCTGGCGACCGCCCAGGACCTGATCCTGCTGTTCGTCCTGTTCGACCTGACGGCGGTCTGCTCGTACTTCCTGATCGGCTTCGACCGCCAGGACCGCGCTCCACGTCTCGCCGCCCTGATGGCGCTCCTGGTGACGGGCATCGGTGCCGTCGCGATGCTGATCGGAGCGGTGATCCTCTACGTCGAGGAGGGCACCTTCTCGATCCCCGATCTGGCGCGGGAGATCGGCGCGAGCGCTGCCGAGGGGACGGTCTCGACCACGACCACCGTCGCGGTTGCGCTGATCGCCGTCGCCGCGCTGGCGAAGTCGGCGCAGGTGCCGCTTCACTTCTGGCTTCCACGCGCGATGGCGGCACCGACTCCCGTCTCCGCCTACCTGCACTCGGCGGCGATGGTCGCCGCGGGCGTGCTCGTGATCGGTCGCACCTACCAGCTGATGGAGGGCTCGCAGGTCGTGCTCGACGGCCTCGTGGTGGTCGGGTTCGCGTCGATCGTGGTCGGCGGCGTGCTCGCGCTGACCCGCGACGGGTTCAAACAGGTGCTCGCGCATTCGACGATCTCGCAGTACGGGTACGTCGTCGTCCTCTACGGCCTCGGCGGGGAGTCGGGCGTGATTGCGGCGTCCTTCTACGTCATCGCCCACGCGCTGGCGAAGTCGGCGCTGTTTCTGACCGCGGGATCGGTGACGGTCGCCACGAACGAGCGCAGGCTCTCAAGGGTCGGCGGGCTTTGGAGGGAGCTGCCGGGGCTCGCGGTCTGGGGAGCCGTCGCCGCCGCGACCCTCAGCGCCCTGCCGCTGACGATCGGCTTCTTCAAGGACGAGCTGTTCTTCCACGCGACCGCGGAGCGCTCGACCTTGCTCGGGATCATGTCCGTCCTCGCCGCCGGGCTGACCTTCGCCTACATCTGGCGCTTCTGGAGCGAGCTCTTCCTCGGGCGGATGAAGACAGAGAGGATCGGCCGGCTGCCGAGGCTGCTGGTCGCGCCGATCGCGGTGCTGGGCCTGCTGGCGCTGCTCGGCGGCGTGCTGGTCGCGCCGTTCACGGAGCTGGCCGGAGATGCCGCCGCCGCGACGCTGGGCCAGGCGGTCGACGTCGCCGCCGGCTATCACCTCGACTCCCGAACCGAGAACCTCATGGCGCTTGGAGCATGGGCGCTCGGGTGGTCGATCCTGCTGACGCCGCGCCTCTGGGAGCCGGCCGCCCAGGCCCTGTCCGACGCCGGCGACCGCTTCGGCCCCAGCCGCCTCTACGAGCTCGGGCTCGCCGGCCTCAACCGCGCCTCCGACGTCATGCATCGCATCGAGGTGCGCGACGTGCGCGGCCGCGTCGTCGCGGTGCTCCTTCCCGGTGGGCTGCTGGTCGCGTTCGGCTTCGCCGCGACGCCCACGGACAACGCGTTCAACGTCGGCTCTGTCAGCGGGAGCGATCTCCTGGTGATCGTGGTGCTCGCGCTGGTCGCAGTCTCGGCCCTGGTCGTGACGAACGCCCGCAAGCACGTCGCGATGGTGCTCTCGCTCGCCGTCGTCGGGTTGGGGCTCGCAACCGTCTACGCGCTGCTGGGGGCGCCGGATGTCGCGCTCGTCGCCGTGCTCGTGGAGACGGTCATCACGCTCGTCTTCCTGGCGATCGTCGCCTACGCCCCGCGGGGCGAGAGGCCGTCCAGGATCGAGCTCAGGGGTGGGACGGCCAGATCGGGACGTCGCTTCATCAGAGGTCGGCGCTGGCGTGATCCCTTGATCGGGCTGATCGCCGCCGCCGCCTCGTTCCTCGTGGTCTGGGCGTCGCTCTCCCGTCCGGCAGCGGTCGACCGCGTCTTCAGCGAGCAGATCCGACTCACTCCCGAGGCTCACGGCCTCGACGCGGTCACGGTCATCCTCGCCGACTTCCGCGGCCTCGACACGCTGGTCGAGATCACCGTGATCCTGGTCGCGATCTTCGGCGTGATCGCGCTCCTGCGGCGGGGGAGGACCTGGTGAGCATCCTCTCCGAGGCGGTCGCGCGTCTGCTGATGGCTCCTGCGTTGATGGTCGCCGCCGCCCTGCTGGTGAAGGGTTACGTCGGCGTCGGCGACGGGTTCAGCGCCGGAGTCGTCGTGGCGCTCGCGACCGCCGTCCAGTACCTCGCCCTCGGCGCTGAGCAGACGGAGGCGGAGATCCCGCTGCTGCGCCATGCGCCGCGGGTCGCGATCGGCGGGATCCTGATCGCGCTGGCATCGGGCTTCTTCCCGATCTTGAGCGGCAAAGCGCTCTTCAGTCACCTCCCCGCCCCGGGTGAGGACGTCGTCCACATCGGCACGCTCGAGCTGATCACGCCGATGGTCTTCGACGTCGGCGTCTTCATGCTCGTCGCCGGAGCGCTGATCGCGTTGATCCACCATCTCGCACAGCCCTCGGAGGACATCGATGGAAGCGGAGGGGCGCGATGACCCTCATCTTCGCGATCGCCGTCGCGGTGATCTTCGGCGCCGGCGCCTTCCTGGTCCTGAAGAACGACCTCGTTCGGGTCGTCGCCGGGATGGTGCTGATCTCGCAGTCGACGGTGCTGGTCGTCATCGCCTCCGGCCTGACCCGCGGGGAGGCGCCGATCATGCCGCTTGCCGACAAGCAGCCGAGTGACCCGCTCGTTCAGGCGATGGCGCTGACCGCGATCGTGATCGGCCTGGCCGTGACCGCTCTGCTGCTGGCGATCGTCGCCCGCGTGCGCAGTAGCTTGAGGTCCCTCAGGGTCGCGGAGTTGGCACGGGAGGAAGCGGAGCAGACGGTCGAGGTGGAGCGCTCGCTGGAGGCGATGCACGAGCAGCTGGATCCCGACGAGGCGGCGGACGAGCGGTGATCGCGCTCTCGCTCGCGCTGCTGATCCCCTGGGCGGTGGGCGTCGTCCTGCTGCTCGCCGATGGCCGCCGCCGTCTCGTCGGCTGGGTCGCCGTGGCGGCCATGGTCGGCAACATGATCGCGCTGGTCGTCCTCGCCGTCGGCGTGCTGCCCGACGGCTCCGAGCGGATCGTCACGGGTGGCTGGACGGGTGGCGTCGGGATCGTCCTCGACGCCGACCCGCTCGGGGTCACGTTCGCGTTGCTCTCGTCGTTCGTCGTCCTCGCGGCGCTCGTGCACGAGGTGCTCGAAGGGGTCAGATCACGCATCTTCCCGGCCCTGGTCCTGATGCTGACGACGGGACTGACGGGTCTCTTCCTGACCGGGGACATCTTCAGCTTCTACGTCTTCTTCGAGCTGGCGATGATCGCCGCGTACGTGCTGACCACCTACGGGGACGGGCTTCGCCAGCTCGGCTCGGCGTTGATCTTCGCCGTCGTCAACCTGCTCGGCTCGTTCTTGTTCCTGATCGCCGTCGCGGCGACCTACCACGTCACCGGAACCCTGGCGATGGACGACATAGCGGCGCGGATGGCGACGGTCGAGCCCAACGCCGCGATCCTGATCGCGGTCACCTTCTTCGTCGCGTTCGGGACGAAGCTCGGTCTGTTCCCGTTCCACTTCTGGCTGCCCACCGTCTACGTCGGAACGCAGCCCGCGATCGCCGCGATCCTCGCCGGTGCCCTGGCCAACATCGGCGCCTACGGCCTGCTCCGCTTCGGCGCCGGCCTGCTGCCGGAGGAGCTGGCGTTCGGCTCGACGGTTCTGATCGTGATCGGGTGCATGTCGGTGATCTACGGAGCGCTGCTGGCGATCAGCCGGCGGGATCCCTCGGAGATGCTGGCGTACTCCGCGATCGGTCAGGCGGGCTACGTGCTGATCGCGCTCGGCGTCGGCGGACCTATCGGCTTGGCGGCGGCCGTTCTCTACGCCGTCCTCAACGCCCTCTCCAAGGCGTTGCTGTTCCTCTCCGGCGGCCTCCGCGGCGCGCTCGTCGCGGCCGCGTTCGCGGTCGGAGCCCTGTCGCTTGCGGGCATCCCGCCGGCGGCCGGGTTCCTCGGCAAGCTGGAGCTCTTCCGGACCGCGGTCGACGAGGGGAGCCTCGCGCTCGTCGTCCTGCTGTTCGCGGGGGGAGCGCTCGCGTTCGTCTACGTCTTCCAGCTCTACCAGCACGAGTTCTGGCGGCAGCCGGACGAGGACGAGGACGCGCCTGCCGCGAGCCGGCCTGGAGTGCGCGTCGTCAGCGTCGTGCTGGCGCTCGTCGTGCTCGCGCTGGGGATCTGGCCGGAGCCGCTGCTGTCGTTGAGCTCCGATGCCGCTGCCGCGCTGGCGGGGAGCAGCCGATGAGCGCCATGTTCGCAGGCAGGCTGCTCGCGGTGGCGGTGCTGCTGCTGATCTACCTGCTGACGCTCGGCTCGCTCGCGTGGGGTGACATCGCGATCGGCTTGTTGCTGGCGGCCTCGATGGAGCTCGGCTGGCGCCGCCGGGTGGAGCGCGGGGGGACGATCGGATCCGACGGCGCCGACGTCTCCCAGCGACCGCCCCTGCGTCGAGCGCTGCTGGCGTCGCCGCGGTTGTTCTTGGCGACGGCGATCGAGATCACCCGCGGCACCTGGGATGTGTCCAAGTACTCGCTCGGTTTGCGGGAGGTCGAGCACGACGGGATCGTCGAGATCGAGCTCAAGGGCATCTCCGAGGAGGGGGTTGCGACCTGGGCCTTCATCTCGACGATCTCACCCGGGGAGGTGGTGCTGGACATCGACGAGGAGCGTGGGGTGCTGGTGATCCACGCGCTGGACGTCAGCGATCCAGAGGCGATCAGAAGGCGTCATCACGAGTTCTACGAGCGCTATCAACGTAAGGTGGTGCCCTGATCGATGCCTGAGCTCGCGATCGTGATCGGACTCGTTTGCGTGACCGCGATGCTCGCGGTCGGCGGCCTCGTGCTCCTGCGCGCCGACGACGTGCTCGAGCGGATCGTCGCGCTCGACCTGCTGACGGTGATCTGCGTCGCCCTGCTCGCGCTGCTGAGCTTCCTGCGGGGCGTCTCCTACTACCTCGACGTCGCCCTGGCCCTGGCCGCGCTCTCCTTCGTCGCCACGTTGGCAGCCGCTCGCTCCGAGGGGGGAGGAGGGCCGTTCAGATGATCGACACGCTGCTGGCGGTGCTCGGCGTCGCGCTGATCGCGCTCGGCGTGAGCGTGATCGGGGTGACCGTCTACGGGGTGATCCGTCTGCGCGGCCTGTATCCGCGGCTGCAGGCGGCGAGCAAGGGGGCCATGCTCGGCACGGTCGCGATCCTCGCCGCCTCGATCGGCACCGGTGACGGCGAGACGATCGGGCGATGCGTCGTGGTCGCCCTGTTCCTGCTGCTGACGACGCCCGTCGCCGCGCACGCGATCGGTCAAGCCGCCTACCGGCGCGACGGGGCGGCGGAGGCGGAGACTGCCTCCGGGGACTGATCGGGTCGACGGCGAGCGGGAGGTAGATCCCCTCGCAGTCCCGCACGGCGGTCGCATCTCCGGGGACTGATCGGGTCGACCGCGAGCGGGAGGTCGCGGCAGCGCCGTTCGGCAAGCTCTACCGTTGGGGATGGCGGATCGAACGCCCCGGACGAGACGCGCGCCGTACCCGGCTCCGTAAAGACGACGCGCCCGATCGACGTAACTCGAATCCCGGGAGGGCCAAATGGCCTGGATCCTCTTGTTCACCGCCGGCGTGCTCGAAACCGTCTGGGCTCTGGCCCTGAAGGAGTCGGACGGTCTGTCGAAGCTCGGACCGTCGCTGCTGTTCCTCGTCGCGGGAGCGGTCAGCTTCGTCCTGCTCGCGCTCGCGCTCCGGGATCTCCCGGTCGGTACGGCTTATGCGGTCTGGACCGGGATCGGCGCGGTAGGCGCGGCGCTCGCCGGGATCGCCCTGCTCGGCGAGCCCGCGACCGCGATGCGCCTGCTGCCGATCGCCCTGATCGCCACCGGGATCGTCTGGCTGGCGCTCGCCTAGTCGACGACCTCGGCGCTGCTGGTGCGCAGGATCGCGCCGGCCAGCAGCGCGCTCAGGCCGAGCAGGGCGATGCTGACCACGATCGCGAGGTGGAAGCCGTGCATGAACGCCGCCTTCGCGGTCTCGACGAGCTGCTCGCCCACGGCCGCGGGCAGCCCCTCGGCCACCTCCACGGCTCGCCCGATCGACTCGTCGGCGGCTGCCATGTCGGCGTTCGAGACGCCTGGCACCACCGTCAGCGCGGCGCTGTAGCCCGCGGTCACGATCGAGCCGAGCACCGCGAGACCGAGGCCGCCGCCCAGCTCGTAGGCGGTCTCCTCGATCGCCGCCGCTCCGCCGGCGCGGTCGGCTGAGACGGACGAGATGATCACGTCGTTGGCGGCGACCAGCGCGATCTCGAGGCCGAATCCCATGGCGACGAAGGGGGGCCAGAGCAGCAGGTACTGGTCATCGACCCCGAGCCAGAGCAGGGGGACGAGCGACAGGGTCGTGATCGCCAGGCCACCGGTGACGACGACGCGCGTGCCGAAGCGGTGCAGAAGCCGCGCGGTGAGCAGCGAGCCGACGAGGGTCGCCAGCATCAGCGGCATCAACCGGATCGACGCCGCCAGCGGCTCGAGGCCGATCACCAACTGCAGGTACTGGGCGAAGAAGAGCTCGAGGCCGATCAGGCCGAAGATCGAGAGCAGCACGCAGCCCACCGCAACGCTGAACATCGGGTTCGCGAAGAGGCGTACGTCGAGCAACGCCTCAGGCATCTTCAGCTGGCGGCGCGTGAAGGTGACGAGCAGGACGATCGCGGTCACCAGGGTCGCGAGGGCGAGCGGATCGCTGAGCCCATAGCGCGCGCCATGTTTGATCCCGAAGGCGAGGCCGAGGATCCCGGCTCCGACGAGGAGGACGCTGGGCAGATCCCAGGGCGGCGGCTTCAGCGCGCGGCTCTCGGGCAGGATGCGCAGCGCCAGCGGCAGCACGATCGCGAGCACCGGGACGTTGACCAGGAAGACCGATCCCCACCAGAAGTGCTCGACGAGGAAACCGCCGACCAGCGGCCCGATCGCCGCCCCGACGGCCAGCGTGGCGCTCCAGATCCCGACCGCCCGGACGCGTTCGCCGCGGTCGCGGAAGACGTCGCGGACGATCGACATCGTCGAGGGCATGATCATCGCGCCGCCGACGCCCATCAGCGCGCGGGCCGCGATCAGGATGCCGGTGGTCGGCGCGAACGCGGAGAGCACCGAGGCGATGCCGAAGACGACCATCCCCGCGACCATCATCCGCCGCCTGCCGATCCTGTCGCCGAGCGTCCCGGTGGCGACCAGGAGCGGCGCGACCACCAGCGGGTAGATGTCGATGATCCAGAGCAGGCCGATGGCCGAGGGCTCCAGGTCCCTGGCGATCGAGGGCGCGGCGACGTGCAGCACCGTCACGTCGATGACGACGATCGAGAGCGCGGCGCAGAGCACCGCGAGCACGCGCCAGCGATCCGGCGAGGAGCCGTCGGGAAGTCGTTCGGACGGCGTCATCGGCGTTCTTGGACGAGAGCTCCGTCGAGGACGGCTGCGCGCATGAGGTCAATCTTCCAGAATCGAGCCGGCGGTAGGGGACGTTCAGGTCATACTCGGCGGGTGAACGAGATCGCCGCGAAGCTCGGGGAAGTAGGGCTGCCCGAGCCGGTTTCATCGCTCGCCGCGCGCGATTGGGACGCCGTGATCGTCGGCGGTGGACACAACGGCCTGACCGCGGCGGCCTACCTGGCGCGGGCCGGCCGGTCGGTTCTGGTGCTCGAGAGGCGGGAGCGTCTCGGCGGGGCCGCGACCCTGGAGCGACCGTTCGAGGACGATCGCTTCGTCTGCTCTCCATGCGCCTATGTCGTCGGGCTGCTGGATCCGAAGGTGATCGCCGAGCTCGGCCTCCACGAGCGTGGCCTTCGCTACTGGCTCGCGGATCCCGACATGTTCGTGCCGTTCGAGGACGGGACCTACCTGGCCGAGTGGCAGGACGACGCGCGTACCCAGGCGAGCCTCGAGTCGCTCGGGCTCTCGCGGTCCGACATCGACGGGTACTGGGCGTACGGGCGGCTGTTCCGGGAGATCAGGCTGCGCCTCCGCAACGGGGCGCGGGACGCCTGGGAGGGGGAATGCCCGTCGCGCGAGGAGATCGAGGAGATGCTCGGCGGGGACGAGGAGATGATCGGCGTCGTCTACGGCGACTCCGTGGCGTCGGTGATCGAGCGCTACGTCGAGGACGAGCGACTCAAGGACTCGCTCTTCGGCGGCGGCACGATCGGCACCTGGGCCGGCCCGCGCGACCCGGGGACGGCGTGCGTGAAGTTGATGCACCGGCTCGGCTCTCTCGACGGCAAGAGCTCCTCTTGGGGATACGTCGAGGGCGGCATGGGGATGGTGTCGTTCGCGATCGCCGACGCCGCGCAGGAGGCCGGTGCGACGCTCGCCTGCGGCGCTCCCGTCGGCCGCCTGCTTCCAGGCGAAGGGGTCGAGTTGGAGGACGGGACGCGAATCCGCGCTCGTGTGGTCCTTTGCAACGCCGACCCGAAGGTGGCGCTGGGCCTGTTCGGCGACGAGCCGATCGACGCGGCCTACCGGGAGCGGCTCGAGACCTGGAAGACGCGCAGCCCGACTGTCAAGCTGAACGCGGCGCTCCGCCGTCTGCCGACCTGGACCGCCGCGCCCGGGGAGAGCTGGCCGGCCCGCTCGCAGATCGACATCGGGGGCGGGCTGGACGCAGCGCAGGAGGCGTTCCAGCGAGCGAAGGCGGGGGAGCCCGCGGTCTCCTTCTGCGAGATCTACTGCCAGACGGGTTACGACCCGACGCCGGCTCCGGAGGGCATGCACCTGATGAGCGTCTTCGCGCAGTACGTCCCCTACGAGATGGCCGATGGGGACTGGGGGAGCCGCCGCGAGGAGGTCGGCAGGTCGATCATCGAGCTGATCGCACGCTACGCGCCTGACATCGAGGACTGCCTGGTCGATCACGACGTGCTCGGTCCCCCCGACGTCGAGTCGAGGATCGGACTGACCGGCGGCAACATCTTCCAGGGCGACGTGCTGCCGGAGCAGATGTGGCAGAACCGCCTGACTCCGCGCACGCCGGTTCCCGGCTTCTACATGTGCGGCGCCGCGACCCATCCCGGGGGCTCGGTGATCGCGACGAACGGTCGCAACGCAGCCAACGCGGTGCTCGAGGACACGGTCGCCTGAGGCGGGGGCGCGAGAGGGATCACGCGCGTCGGTCGAGCGGCGCCTCCGGCCTGCCAAGATGCAACGAGGTGAGGCGGCACCGGAAGACACTGTTACGCGGGGTGCTCGGCGCGGCGATCGTGCTCGCGTTGGGAATCGCGGCGATCGCCGTGGCGGGCGGAGGGGGGTCGTCCGAGGGGGCGAAGTCCGGCGGCGCGGACGCGAGGAAGAGCACGTCGGCGGACGGCGCCACGGAGCTTCGCGACGCGAAGAAGCCGTTCAAGGCGCGCCCGGCGAAGCTCCAGAAGAGCGGGAGCATGAACCGGATCAAGCCGCAGCCGAAGGGCAAGTACTCCCGGGGGGATCGGGGGGCGATCTGGGATCGCGGCTGCATGCTCCAGCCGCCGGAGACGAAGGCGAAGCCGTGCGTCTTCGGTCGCAAGAAGTCGAAGACGAACGTCGTCCTCTTCGGCGATTCGCACGCGATGCACCTGTTCGGCGCGGTGGACACCCTGGCGAAGCGGCGAGGCTGGAGGCTGATCGCTCAGACCAAGGCGGGTTGCGGTCCGATCACGACCCCGGTCTACAACAACAAGGTGAACGGGCCGTTCCGGCAGTGCCTGAAATGGCATCGGGGCGCCTTGAAACGGATCGAGCAGGCGCGCCCGAAGATCATCTTCGTCGGGGTCGCGCTGTCGCACAAGCCGACGCGCAACGGCAAGATGATCAAAGGAGAGCGTCAGAAGAACGCGGCCCTGATCGACGGCTACGGCAGGATGCTCCGGCGCCTGGTCGCGACCGGAGCCCGGGTGATGGCGATCCGCGACCTGCCCATGGCCCCTCACGACATGACCGATTGCGTGGCGGCCAACCTGAAGAACCTGAAGCGTTGCTCGTTCCCCAAGCCGAAGCGCTACGGGAGGACCTGGGAGTCCCGTGCGGCGCGATCGGCCGACGGGGTCCAGGAGATCGATCTCTCGCCCGCCATCTGCACCAAGAGCCGCTGCTTCGGGGTGATCCGGAACGAGCTCGTCTACCGCGACAACGATCACATGACGGTCACCTTCAGCCGCTCGGTGGCCCCGTGGCTGGCGCGCGGGATCGATCGCGGCTAGATCCGCAGGCCGGAGAGGGGGGCTGGTGTTGTTGCCTCAGCCCTCGCCGGCGTCGTGCTCGGTGGCCGGTTCGTCGGTGCGTTCGTCGTGCGCCCGCTTCAGGGCCGTTGCCAGCGTCTCGGCAGGCTGGGCGCCGCTCACTCCGTAACGACGGTCGATGACGAAGAAGGGGACCCCGGTCGCTCCGAGTCGGTGGCCCGTGTAGACCTCGGATTCGACTTCCTCGGCGCGGGCGTCGCCGGCGAGGAGAGCCTTGGCCTCCGCGGTGCCCAGGCCGCCCTGGTTGGCGAGCTCGACGAGCGTCTCAGGGTCGTCGATCCGCCGGCCCTCGCAGAGCTGCGCCGCGAACAGGAGCTCGACCATCTCGTCACCGACCCCGTTGGCGCCGGCCTCGAGAGCGAGGCGGTGAGCGTCGAAGGTGTTGACGTGGTGCGCGAGATCGAGCCTGTATGCGAGGCCATCCTCCGTGGCAAGCGCAGTCATCTGCTCCTGCGTCTGCTGCGCCCGTTCCGCCGTCATGCCGTACTTCTCCGCCAGGTGCTCCTCGGTCGACTGGCCCGCACCCGGCTCACCGAATCGTGGCGCGTCGGGGGAGAGCTGGAACGGGTGCCAGGCTACGCTCACCAGCGGCCCGAGCCCGGTGAGGTCGATCGCGCGCTCGAGCCGGCGCTTGCCGAGGAAGCACCAGGGACAGACGAAGTCCGCCCACACGTCGATCGGCATCGTCGCGGTCGCCTGATCGGTCATCGGCAGTCCGGCGCCTCAGCGCCGACGTGAGTCGCGTGCCGGTGGGGAGCGGGCATGCGTCGATGCTACTCCGGCGAGGTCGAGTCCATTCGGTCCGACAACTTCTTAATCAAGTTGTCGGGGTGCCGTAGAACGCGGTGTTCACGGC
>CAZXKG010000061.1:0-15356 GCA_964641695.1 uncultured Conexibacter sp. | reverse complement strand
GGAGGGTGAGGGTGGGCGACGCGGGTTCCGCGACCACCGGTCGCGGCTTTGTAGGGGAGGATTGGGATTGCTGTTTGTTCTCGCGTTTCAGTCGGGCGACCTTTAGTTTGATTTCGGCGAGGCGATTGGCTTCGTTGCGGAGCAGGTCGTACGAGACGCGGCCGGCGTCGTACAGCGACGTGACTGCTTTGAAGGCCTCGTCGGCGTGTGTTTGGGCATCAATCAATTTTGCCAGGGCTTCGTCAGGCTTTCCCTCGGCCGTCGCTAGGTTGGCCTGGGCCAATGCCAGTTCGTACGCGGCGATTTCGTAGCGGTCTTTCGTGCCTTCTTTGCTGCCCTTCTTGAATTGCTCGTCGAGATACTTGAACTGCATCTCGGCGATCTTGATCCGGTCGCGGAGGATTTCGAGTTCTTCGGGGCTGGCCGCAGCCGTGGGCTGAGTCGGTGAGGTGTCCGCTTTCGGAACGAGGAGCGACTTCGTGTCCGGGCCGACTAGGAGCGATTTCGTGGGGCGAGTGTCGGTTTGGGCTTCCTTCCACGGCTCAGCGGCGGGCGACGATTCGGTAAATGTGCGGGATGCGGCTGGATCTCTTGGCTCAGGGGGGCTGGGGTAGCTAAGACCAGGCGTAGGCAGGGAAGGAGGAGTACCCAAAGGCGACTGCGACCCACCATGTTCTCGCGCGATCTGAAGCAGTCGCGAGCGAGCTGATTGCACTTGCGCGTGATCTTCCGGCGAGCGCGGTAGCGGCGGTGGTGTGGTCTCGCCGGGCAGGGCTGCGAGCGGCGGCGAGGCTGTGGTGGTGGTGGTGGACCAGCCGTTTTCCGCGACCACCGGTCGCGGCTTTGTATTAGGTTCGTTGGGTGGGTTTGTCGATCCGTCGAAAGGAGTTTTTTTATCTGGTTTGTTTGCGTCCAAGTAGCGGTTGATTTCGTTCAATTGCCGCTTGGCGTCGAAATACTCTTGCCGGTCTTTCTCCGACTCCTTCTGCGCGGCGGCAACCACGTGGTCATTATCAACCGATGCACTTTTCGCCTGTTCGGCCACCGCTTTGGCCTTCGCTACCTCGGCGGCTTGGAAACGAGCCTGCGCTCCTGCCATCAATTGCTCGGTAGCCTCCTTTTGGCGACGGAACCACTCGTCTCGCTCGCTGGCGGGAATCACGCCCTGTCGCGCGAGCTTATCCATCCCTTCGAGCGCGCTTTCTAGCGGAGCAGGGACGAGTTGGATGTTCGGCGTGGGCACGGACCACTTTGGTGCTGGTGCTGGCGATTCGGGAACGCCTAGTTGAATCGCGCCTAGCGGAGGAGAGGCGGGGGCAGGAGACGGAGGGCCCCAGACATCGTTTTGAGGAACTGGCTCGTAGCGATTGCTTGACGAACTGCTTGTCGGACGAGTTCGCCGCGGGCTGCTCCCTCCGCCCGCTTGGACGGAGAGGCGACCGGTGCGTACGATGTCGTGAAATGTAGCTTCGCGCGGGTTTTCGGCGGTCGGTGGCCCGGATTGTTCGTTGCGAACGATATAGAACTTGAGCGGGTTGAGTTCGTCGAGATCGTCGCGATTGAGAACTTCGGCGACTTCCTGCATATTCGTCGTGGGCCAGACATGCAGGCCGACGAGTAAGTCGGTTGGTAGAACCTGTTCATCTTGCCCCTGAACACCGGCCGAGCCTCTCACGACTTTCACGCCGCCGTCGTAACCCAGCGCTTGGACTCGCTTCAGGTCGACCTCACCGATTGGTTCGAGTTCCAGGCCCAACCGCTTCCAGGCAAGGTCGGCGAGTTTTTGGTTTTCGAGGGTGGGGAATTTTGGATGTGCTGCGGATGCCTTCGGTGTAGTCTGTGGCGTGCCCACGCCACCAACTGAAGTAACTGTTGCTTTAGGTTTAGCGGAACCGGGGATTGCTACATCGATCCATACTGGATCACGTTGGTTCAGAGAGGACACACACTTTGCCACTACGAGCTTTTGGCCCTTTACTTTATCCAATGCCGCGTTCAGGGCATCGAAGTCCTTCGTTTCATAGCCGCCTAGAGACAAAAGGAAGACTGGGTGCCCCTCGTGGACCGGCGCGAGAGGAATTCCGCCAACAACCTTGAGTGCGTGTGCGTGGCCATCATGAGCAAGTTGTGCATCGTTATTGGACGGCTCGATCTTTATTCCCAACTGTTTCCAAGCTCGAGCGGCAATCTCTCCTTCCTTTGGCGAAGGGAAGACAACGCCAATGGGCCAACTATCTACTACACCATTTTCAGATGTATCAGGTCCCATTGGATCAGAGGCTAGCGCGCCGGCGTTCCCCTCCGTGTTCTCCGTGCCCTCTGTGGTCGATTCCTTCGTAACAACGTGAAGCACATTCGCCTGCGCCCCTGGCTTTCGCTGGAACACGATCTTCACCGGGCCCGTGGGCGAAAAGAGCGTCGCCGTGGAGAACTCTTGAATGACCGGGCAATTTTGGATGTCGTCGACGTTCTGCATGCGGACCGGGTCGATCGTGTTCAAGATCAATGGTTGAGGCGTGTTTGGTGGCAGCGGCTTGTCACCGATGCCGACTAGCTTGAGGCTGCCTCGCCCTTTGGCCGCGGCGACTTCGGGCGCGGTTGCGAGTTCAAGTTTCAGACCCCATTGATCCCAGGCCTTTCGGAGCGCTTTGAGATCTGCTTCGGTTGAGACGGTTGGCTGGGGTGAGGCCCAGACTTGCGAACCCCAGTCTTGTGGCGGGCCACTTCCTGCCGCGCCGTCGGGCATCGTCGCGCCGGCCTCGCCGCCAGCAGGGGGCGGAGACGCGAACGGCGCCTCACCAGCAATGCCCCAGGGGCTGGCATTGAGTTCAGCCCCGGGCCCGCCCTCAGCCATACCTAAAGGTTGTTGCTGTGGTCGATTCGCGCTCTCGGCGAGAGATTTGGTTTCTCTGCCGTTGCGAGTGAAGTGAACACCGACTTCGTCGGATGACTTGCTATTCTTGACTTGATGCAGGCTGCCATCGACGCGCGCATGGTTCCAGTGATCCTTCCACACTTTGCCGAGGCCTTGCGTGGGCCGGTCGCGGTCGAATTTCCAGTCGAGCGGACGGGTCCACTCGACAGCTTGATCCGGGTCGGCTTCGACGAGTGAGATCGTCAGTGAAGTGCCATCCGCTATATTTACAACGCTGAGTTTTTTCGGCGTACCTGTCATGAAGCATTCGTCGCCCACGACGGCTAGGTAGTTTGTCTTGCCGGGTTCGTCCAGCTTGGGGTTTTTGAAGATATCCGGCATGCGGGCGATCAGCTTGCGATTGTGTTCGCTGTCCCACGGCTCGTCGCGGTGGAACTCGTCGTAGAGTTTGCGCTCATCGATGAAGGGCAGGATCGCGACGCGCCAACTGAGGAGCGGCTTGCCGTCGGAGCTATAGATGGCATTGGCCGGAAAGGTTTTGTGAGCGGCTTGGTGGTTCAGCAGCGCGAGCATCTGGTTTTTCAGATTGTTCTTCGTTTGCGATTCGCGCTTGGCGTCTCCCGAGGCGGCCGCGGCTGGTGTTGGCAGATAGAGGCCGGCGAGCGTGGCGGCGACGAGCAGGCTGCCGAGGATGGCCGCCAGCGACTTGCCGCTGACGAGCATCGGGTCATCATCAAGCTTCAGGATTTGGCGAATGCGCGAGCGTAGCGGGCCTGCTGCCATCGCCGATGAAGCGGCCGGGTGGAAGAGCACGCTGCGCGGCATTTGGGCCGCGAGGGCGACGAGCAGTTCGGCGTAGGCGTGTGGATGCTCGGTGCGGGCGACGACCAGGGCGTCGCAACAGGCTTCTCGTTCGCGGCGCACCCAGTTCGACACCAGCCACACGGCCGGGTGAAAGAAGAGCAGCGATTCGACGATCCGCTGCACGAGGTTCACGAGGTTGTCCCAACGGCGGACGTGGGCCAGTTCGTGGAGAAGGACCATTTCGATTTCTTCTGGCGAGTAGCCCGTGAGCGCGGCGGGCGGGAGCAGGATGATGGGGCGGATGATGCCGATGAGGACCGGCGCGGCGATGCGGTCGCAAACGGCGACGGCGACTTGGCGGGTGATGCGGAGCGAGGTGGCGAGTTGGGCGCACAGCGGGGCGATTGTTTCGTCGGTTAAGAGGTGGCTGCTAAGCCGCAAGCGGCGAGTGCCCACGAGGCCGGTGGCGGTGAGGGCGAAGGTCAGGGGCGTGCCGATGAGCCATAACCAGGGGAGATACGGGATGCATACTTCAACGAGGTCGACGAATGAAATTCCCCTCCCTGATAGGGAGGGGTTAGGTTGCTCGGAACTCGCCGTGGCGAGGGAGGGTTCGGCGACAGGTGTCACCGAAGCAACCACTGGTGAACTTGGAACGGTCGCCGCTTCGATCGCCGGCGGGTTTGCTGGTTGGTGGAGTTCGATGGTTTCGGCAGGTTGCGTTGCGGCCGTAGTCTGGGGCCCGACAGCAGGCATCGGAACGGAAGCTAAGGCAGCAATTTCCGTCCCTCCCCCTGCCCCTCCTCGCCACGGCGAGTCTGCGACCTTCAAGGGAGGGGAGACGACAGCGAGCCACGTTGCGATGGCGATTGGGAGCGCGGCAAGCAGCGCGAAGGAAGTAAGCGCCGCGGCGTAGCGAACGCTGGCCGAGGCACGTCGCAGCAACAGCCGCATGAACAGCGCCGTGAGCGCGACCAGCGTGCCGACCCACAGAAAGTGGATCATCGTCCAACCGGCCAGGATCCAGGCATTCTCAACGCTTGCAAAAAGATAGAGGTTCATAACTTATCTCGTGGAAGAGAGAAAATCAGACAAGACCGCTGCATTGCAAAATAGGAGTGTTTAACCACAACGGCACGACGGACACGACGGACACGACGAGTTCATTGGTGGTCAATCGTGTCATGGAAATTTCCGCCACCTTCGTTGTGTTCGTTGTGTCGTCGTGGTTCTATTTGTCTCTTTGCGCCTTCGCGGTTTTGCGTGAGACGCGATTGGTATCGATCAGCTTGCGGAGTTCATTTAGTTCGTCGACCGAGAGCTGGCCCGCTTCGACCAGATGGACCGCGAGGCGGCCGGCCGATCCGTCGAACACGCCATCGACTAGCTTGCCGACCATCGAGCTGGCCGTGGCGTTTTGCGTGACGGCGGCCGACCATTGGTGTCCGCGTGTGGCCGGCTTGCGCCGCACGAGGTTTTTGTCGAGCATCAGCCGGAGCATCGTGGCGACCGTGGTCGTGGCCACTTCGCGGCTTTGTCGGAGCGATTCACAGATTTCACTGAGCGAAGATGGCCCCCGGTCCCAGAGGACGCGGAGGATTTCGAGTTCGCCATCGGTCGGGTGCTGGCTAGGAGGACGGGCCATGGGAATTCCTTTCGTTGACTTTGATTCTATAGAATTAGTAATGTCGTGTCAATGGAATTTTGCGTAAGTTTTTCCCTCGTGCCGCAGTGTCATCGACTATATAGCCGACCCATCTTGGGTCGGTCCGAAACGGCTATTTCACGGGAAAGCGCCTCACAGAAAACCTAGCAGAAACCCGGCCAAGATGGCCGGGCTATATTTTCGACGGCATTGGCTGCCACACGCGACGCAAAGCGCGGCAACGAGTGTCGACCCAGAATGGGTCGGCTATATAGCCTACTCGAAGATGAGGAGGCCGAACTGGGCGGGCGAGTCGTCCGACGTTGCGCCGGTCGACCAGGTTTGATAGCCGGTGCGCGGGATCGTGCGGCGGGCGGCGAGGGCCCAAACGTTTCGTGCTGTTGGCGGTTGGTCGACTAGCTCCGCCAATGGAATCGCGGCCTCCACGGTCCAAGAGGACTCTTCGTTGACGGCGGCCACGTACCACGTCGGGTTCCATGTCGGATCGCCGCTGCACGCATCGGACGTCCAGCCGCGATGGTCGACCGTGAACTCAAACGCCGTCGCGTAATCGCGATCGATGTCGAACTTGAGCGACACGCGATCGTTGTGCGAAAGATCCGCATCACGTGGTCGTGGGCGGTTGTCTAGCTGGTAGTCGACGTTCTCCGCCTTGAGGCAATGCACAGCGACGTAAAGAAACTCTTGGTCGTGGGTGATGCGAACCTCGGCAGAACCCCCTTCCCCTGTCTCCTTCGCTGAACGAGACGGGGCCTCGGAGGTGCGCAGGAAAATACGATCGGCTTTATCCCAAATGGGGTCGTCGAGCTTTCCATCGAGATGTGGCGGCGCAACAGCAATTCGGCAAGTCGCCAATTTCTTGGCCGGCGGAGCCTCGTCCGGCTTATCGAGCCATTCCTCGGCGGCCGCGCAGGTGCGCCAAGGATCGTTTTCAGGAAGTTGCCGCAGCGATAGAAAATATCGCTTGGCCGGATTGGCGAAGCCGAGCTGGCGTTGTGCGGTCACCTCGGCAAACCGTATGGCTGGATCGGCGTAGAGCGCGGGCCGGGCTGTTTTCAAGTAATCGGCCAGTTGGGCAGCGCGACGGAGGCGATCATCGCGCGACAGATTGTTGGCCGCGGCTGATGATGCGGCGATGCTGGTCAAGGCGGCCGCTTGTTGAACCTTGTCATTGACCTTGGAAGCAGCAGGTGTGTTACCCGCTGTGGAAGCGATCGCGGCCGGCGGCGGATTCAAGTCGCGACGTGTGTTGCTGGCCGACTTGGTAGACACGCGATGACCAATTTCGCCGCTGGCGTAGAACTGCATCAACCACGCCAGCGCCGGATCGACCAGCGGATGATCGGGCGTGCGACGAGCAAAAAGAAAATAGGTGTCGGCCGCCAGGTCGAGGCGCCCCGCCTTGCGATAGCCTTCGGCCAATTGAACCAGCAGTTGACCGGCATCGTCGTCGCCGAGGCCGTCGAGCATTTGATTGACCTGGGCAGTCCAGGCAGTGTTGCCCTGGGTGCGTTCGAGCAGTTGTTCCAACATGCGCCGGCGCGTGGCGAGACGGCGGAGGCTGTCGAGATCCTGCGTTGGCAGCTCCGGCTGCTGTCGACGAGCTTCGCCACCGCGTGCCAACGAAATGCCACTGAAAACACCACGCGCGTTCGTCGGCGTCGTGCCGTCGAGCAGTGACTTAAGCTCCAACGACTCCGGTGGCAATGTATGATTCGCAAAGAGAATCGATCGCGCTGGGTCAGCGAAATCGGCGAGTGATGCGCCTAACCAGGGGGAAAAACGGGCCGGGTCAATCGCTTCTTCGCCATGCGAGTCAGGCGGCATGAGACCGTAAACCTTTTTCACCTGCCAGACCGGGAGGCCGACGTCGAGTGCCAACTCAGGATATTGCGCGGCATCCGCGCTGGCCGTGACGGCGCTGGCAATGATCGGTTCGAGAATCGCGGCGATGGGATCATTGGCTGCGCGGCTCGATCCATGCGGCAGCACGACCACATTGGGCCGCCACATCCGCAGCTCGCGAACAAGATGCCGTTCGATCTGCTTCATCGCGCGTCCGTCGTTCTCGCGGTTCAATGCTTCGAGCAAATCTTTCGGTTCGAGCGCAAGATCGGCCGCCGGCAGTGGGAATCGCCACGAAGTATTAGCGTCGGCTGCACCGGCCAACAGTAGCGCTTCGCGAGTGCGCTCGGTGGCGGCTCCCGTGCTGGCGTGGCTGCCGGAAGTTGTCGAGCTGCAAACGATGTCGACGGTTGCGACGTAGCCGTCGGCTGCGCCGGAATCGGCCAACAACTCGAGTGGAACGTCGGCCGGATCGGCGAAAATCGTCAGCAGCGCGGCCCGCGCAGCGCCGGCTCGTTGCGTTTGCCAGGTTTGGCCGCTGTCATGCGTAACCAGAATGCTCCCCAATGCGCCGGCCGCCCAGCCGTTCTTTGCATCCACAAAATGAAGCGCTCGGAGCGGCGCGGTTTGGTTGGTGGCCGTTGATTGCCACGTCTGGCCGCCGTCCGCAGAATGGAACACACGCGTGCCCGGCACGCCCGCGATCCAAACGTGCGCGCCTTCGACGGCAACCGCTTGAAAATCAAAATGATCGGCGGCCGTCTCGGAAGGCGGCATGGGCGGCGTTTGCCAACTGCGCCCCAAATCGTTTGTCATCATCACAAGACCGCCATCGCCCACGGCCCAGCCGCCTGTCGGCGCGAAGAGCCGCATGGCACGGTAAGAACGCAACGACGATGCAGCCAAAGGCGACTCGACCACTTTGCGTTGAACCAGCGTGGCCACTCGGCCCGCGGGACCGGCCACTGCGCCTGTATCCGGTGCAAGGAAATCGCCAGCGAGCCAGTTGCCCGAGGCATCTGTCGCAAAGGCTTGCCAGGTGGCGCCGCCGTCGCGCGTCGAATAAACACCCGCGGGCGAATGGGGGGCGGATTGGCCAAACGCGATGCCATGATCGCGATCAAAAAATCTTACTCCGACCAGCGCCGGTAGTAGCGCTTGCGGTAACTGTTGCCAATGGTCGCCGCCGTCGTCTGTCCGTAGAACGACACCGCGCGTTCCGCCATGATAAGGCTGACACTGACCGCCTACCGCCCAACCTTGATGGGAATCGATGAAGTAGACGGCGCTCAACGTACACGACACGGGCGATGGTTGTTGCTGCCAGGTGGCGCCACCATCGGCGGTATGCCAGACAACGCCGCGGTCACCCGCTGCCCAACCGGTTGACGGATTGATAAAGGAAAGGGAGTGGAGCGTGGCGTCGTTGCGAAATGCGCGGGTGATTGGTGTGGGCGTTGGGCTAGTTGAACTATTTGCTGCTGTCGTTGCATCGACGGGTGTGGATTGTTGGGGCTCGGCTGCTGACATTGGCAGCGCGAATAGAAGTGCGATCGGAAAGATGATCGATCGAAAGAACAGAGTGGGGTGATGGGGTGCCTGACAGTCCATTGTCGAGTGGCTCGGGGTTGGGGGCGGGGGGGCGGGGCCGAGGACGGCCCGGCTCGCTGGCTCGCTTTGTAGCTTTTGAGATGTGTGGTGCGTCATTCTAATATGGCAGCCGAATACGACCTAGCCAGATGGGTTATGGCGAAGGTGCCGAATGTGCTAGCAGCGCGGCCGGTGCTGTGGAGATGAGCTAAACTTGCTCGGCCGCACCCTTTCGGCCGTTGTTCTTCCTCGATTGATAGCGCTGTTGAAGTCCCCGCCATGAACGAAGTTGCCTCGCAACTAGAGGAGATCGCGTCTCGCGCGGTCAAGTTATATAGCCGCCCCACGGTTGCGATGGAGCTTGTTCGGCTGGCCGAACAGCCGAACGTCGAATCGAGCGCGCTGAAGGAGTGCATTACTCGCGATCCGGCGCTCACGTGCAAAGTGCTGCGCGTCGTGAACAGCTCGCTTTACGGACTGCACCGTCCTGTGGCCGACCTCAATCAAGCGATTGGTTTGATCGGAATCAAACCGCTCAAACTACTTGCGCTCGGCTTCAGCCTGCCGGACGAATTGTTCGCCGAGGTGGCGGCACGCGAGTTGGAATGGTACTGGACCAATACCTTGACGCGAGCCGTCGCCGCTCGACTGATCGCCGAACAGCTATGGCGACAGCCGGGCGACGAAGCGTTTATCGCTGGACTGTTGCAGGACATCGGCATTCTGGTGCTGCTGCACGAGCTTGGCGAACCCTACGCGAAGTTTCTGGCCGGCATCATCGAAGAGAAATGTCACCTGGCCGCTCTGGAACAAGACACGCTTGGTTTCGATCACAGCCAATTGAGCGCCGAACTGCTGTCGCGTTGGCAACTGCCCGAGCGATTGGTCGAAGCCATTGCAGCGCCGAAGAAGCTACCCCGGCTATCGCGAATGGCGTCGCCCGAGGGCGACCTGCCTCAGATTCTGCATCTGGCGGAGATGCTGATGCAACTCGTCGGCCAACGGCGGCTCTCCGTGTTGGATGAATTGCTCGAAGCCGGCAAGACCTATCGCGGAATGACCAAGTCGAGCCTTGCCACGTTGGTCGAGAATCTGCAACCTCAGGTCGATCAGTTGGCCGAAAGTTTGGCGTTGGAACTCAGCGAGGAGCGCGATTACGTACAAATACTTGTCAAAGCCAACGAGCAAATGGCCATCCTCGGCGAAGAGGTTGTGGGGGAAGAAATTACGGCTCGCGAGGAACAACTTTACAACGACCTGCTCGCCAACACGAGCGAGCTGACCGACGCCATGCGGAGCTTCCTCAAGTCAGAGGATACACTGGAAATCGACGGTAAACGGTGGTTCGGCAAACACGCGGCGCACGACGAAAGCCGCATTGGCAGTCGCACCGAATCGAAACAGCACACAGAGCTTGCTCGCAAGCTACTGGCAGCGGCCACTCGCTGCCGCGAACGACGCCAGGAACTCAGCCTGCTGCTTTTGGAGCCAGGCACGCTCGATCAGCAGGCAAATTGCCCTGGCATTTCTCTGCAGGAACAGGTGCGCAATATTCTTGGCCGGGCGTGCGCGATCGTCGAACCGGGAAAAGTCGCGCTCCTTGCGCTGGAAAATGGCCGAGTCGCCGCCATCCTCGCAGACTGCGAACGACGCGCGGCGCTGGCGATCGCCAACCAGGCGATTTCCGAGTTCAGTAAGACCTCTCCCCACAATACACAAGCCGAGTGCGATACGGCGACCACGCTCAGCGCGGGCGTCGCGACCGTCTGCGTTGTGCCCCGGAACTTTGATGCGAATCTTCTGATCGAAAGCGCGACCCGTTGCCTTTCGGCCGCGCGTACCTGCGGCATCAGCACGGTAAAAAGTATTGAATTGTAAACACTCCGTGGGGCAGACAGAAATGCCTGCCCCACGTTGCTTTGCACACGTCACCGCGATGCCAGATGTCGTCGCCAGCACTACGCCTCGGCCCGACAATGACGTATGATAGTTCGCTATGAGTACGCCCAGTCCAGCGGCCCCCGATCCGCCTGAGAACCTGCCCGCACTGCCGCCCGATCCACCAGCGGGCGGTGAATCACCCGAGAAACCTGCCGCGAACCTGGCGGCAGCGGCAGCCTATCGCGCCGAGGCGGGTGATCGCGGCTGGAGCAACTACCCGGAACTGCGCGAGTCTCACCTCCGCGCCGCGCCGCGACGACGCGTCGTATTGCCAATCGCGCTGTTCATCGCAACTTGCCTGTCGACGTTTTGGGTCGGCGCGGCCGGCTGGCGGCCTCAGCTCGTCGAGACGAGCGCCGACATCCAGGCCAAGGTCTCGGCGAACTGGCAGCAAGGTCTTCTTTATATGGGAGCCGTGCTCGCTATTTTGCTCACGCACGAGATGGGCCACTTCCTGCAAACGGTGCGCTACCGCATTCCGGCCAGCTATCCGCTCTGCATTCCCGTGCCGTTCACTCCGATCGGAACGATGGGCGCGGTCATCAGCATGGATGGCATGCGGGCCAATCGGAAACAGATCTTCGATATCGGCCTCGCGGGTCCGCTCGCCGGCCTCGCGGTCGCCGTTCCGATTCTGTATCTTGGCGTGCGCGATCTTGATCTGAGGGTACAGGCCGTACAGGGAGACATGCAGCTCTATAACCCTGTGATCGTGCGGTGGATGATTCAATGGGTTCATCCCGAGTGGGCCGACCGTGCCGCGTGGATTTCGATTTCGCAGCTCAATCCCTTCTTCATGGCCGGTTGGGTCGGCATGCTAATCACCGGACTCAACATGCTTCCCGTCAGCCAACTCGACGGCGGCCACACGATCTACGGCCTCTTCGGGCGCGATGCTTACAAGATCGCCCGCGCGTTCATCATCGTGGCGATCGCTTATATGATCCTGTACCTGGAACAAGCCGCGATCTGGACGCCAATGCTGATCCTGGTGATCCTGCTCGGCATTCATCACCCGCCAACCGCCGACGACAGCGTCGAGCTGGACGACTTCCGCTGGATTCTCGGCGTGGCGTCGATGGCGATTCCGGTGCTGTGCTTTCCGCTGCAGGCGTTGAAGCAATAGCTCCGGCGCGTCCGCTTCAGCGGGCTAGCGATTCCGATCCAAGTACCGTTTATAAGGCACACCTTCAAGAAAAGCCTGCAGCTCATGCGAGCGCCGAATCGCGGCTTCCAACTCCACTCTCACATGTGTATGAGGATAATCTCGCCAATCACGCACAATCCCATGCCGCGCGGACTGCTTCAATGTGTATCGATACGCCAGCCTCGCCTGCCGTTCGTCACGAATGCAGCCGTCGAAATATTCTCGCCCTTTCCCATCGCGCCAAAACAGCGTCCTCCGAGCTGCCAACGTATCGTTGACAAGCTTCGCGACCGAGCCATGAATACGTTGCATCATGCGCGATAAGCTTGGCCCCTCGCGCAGGTAACCAAGCGTGTGGTAGTGGTTGTCCATGAGTGACGTGACCCACGGGACAAAGCCACACTCGTTCGTGTAGTGATCAAATCTGTCCCAGAAGATCGCTCTGGCAGCCTCGGATGCAAATGCGGGGAATCGGTCGCGGCAATGAGCGGTGATAAAGTAAACCTGGTTGTCGACGAGCCAGTGCTCGTAGCGATGTTTGCCGCGGTACACGACATTGATGCTGCGCGAGAGTCGTTGGATGCGCTTGGACATGGCGCGGCGATTGTAGCGCGCATACCAAGCTTGCGCCAAGTACGCGCCCGCTGAAGCGGGCTCGCCTGAGCGGATAATTCCACACTACGGGGCCAAAAGTAGCCGCCCTGGCGCGCCGAGGTAGCCCTTGATGTCGTTCGTGAATCGCGCGGCGGCTGCGCCGTCGACCAAGCGATGGTCGTAGCTGATCGATAGCGGCATCATCAATCGGCCGACCACCTTGTCACCTTGCATCTGCGGCACAAGTCGGCTGCGGCCGACGAGCAGAATTGCCACCTGCGGCGGATTGATGATCGGCGTCGAATAGGTGCCGCCGACCGAGCCAAGGTTGCTGACCGTGAACGTGCCGCCTTTGATCAAATCGAGGTCGAATTTGCCTTCGCGCACGGTGCCGGCCAACTCTTCCAGCTCCGAGGCAATCTGTGAAATACTCTTGCGATCGGCATCGCGCAGCACCGGCACCACGAGGCCGCGCTCCGTATCCACGGCAACGCCGATATTCACGTACTCCTTGTAGATGATCGTGTTCGACTCCATGTCGACCGACGCGTTGAGCACCGGGTGACGCTTCAGCGAGCTGGCCAACGCCTTGATGACGAACGCCATCCCGGTCAGCTTGATGCCCCGCTCGGCATAGTCGCGTTTGCTCTGCTCGCGCATGTCTTCAAGCTCGGTGACATCGACATCGTCGAAATTGGTGAGCTGAGGAATCGTCGTGTACGACTCGACCATATTGCGGGCAATCGTTTGCCGCATCCGCGACATCTTTTCGAGACGCACGCCGCCGAAATCGTCGGTATCGGGCGAGCCAGGAGGCGTCACGCCGCGCGGCGCGGCGGCGGCAACCTGCTCGTTGGTTTGGCGAATATGAGCTCGAACATCCTCCACCGTCACGCGGCCGGCGCCCCCTGTCGGCCGCACCCGACGCAAGTCCACGCCAAGTTGTCGAGCCAATCGGCGAACTGCCGGACCGGCCGCTGCGGTTGCATGCCCGTCGCCCGGTTCGTCTCGAACCGTTTCGCCCGGCGACGAAGCTTTCTTCGCCCTGGTCGAAGTTCGCGCGGGAGCCGGTTCATCCTCGCCCTCTTCCTCTGGCTCAGATACACGCAGCCGTGGTCGCTTCGCCGGCGCCTTTGGAGCGGGCGCTTCCTCTTCTTCCTCGGCGACTTCTTCCTCTGGCTCCGGTGCCTTCGCTTTGGCTGCCTTGGGTTTTTCTTCTTTTGCTGGTGCTGCCGGCTTCGCTGGCGTTTCTTTTGCCGCGGCTCCTGCCCCGTCAATCTCCATGATCGCGGCGCCGACTGTGACCGTGTCGCCTTCGCCGACCAGAATCTTTACGATCTTGCCGGCCTGCGGCGCGGGGATCGGCATCGTGGCCTTGTCGGTCTCGATCTCCATCAAATCCTGATTGGCAGTAACCGTGTCGCCTTCCTTCACGAAGATACTGAGCACGTCGCCGGATTCAATGTTCTCGCCGAGATTGGGAAGCTTGATTTGTGTTGGCATAGCGAATTGATTAAGGAATTACCACGGAGACACAGAGAGCACGGAGAATACAAATATCAATACAATCCGAAGGAGTATCTGTAGCGACAATCCACTAAGAATAATTGTTCGCTAACTTTCTTCTCTGTGTTCTCTGTGTCTCCGTGATTAGTTTTTTGGGTTCTTCAGTGAATTTAGTGGGTAGATTGATTGGGTAAGAGTTGGAGCTTGCCGCAGTAGAACAAGATGCGTGTTCGATAATTGCGGAAGGCACGGAATCCTCGGGCCTGGGATTTGATGCTTTGAATGCGACTGTTGAAGCCTTCGCTCATGGCGTTGGTGATGCGATGACGGAAGTAAGCGAGAAGGTTGTCCAGATGACGCTTGAGCATCTTGGCGACCTTGATGACCGGTTGGAGTTGGCTACGTGCCGCCCAGCCATACCAGCGTTGGAAAAACTTGCGGGCGTTCGCCGCATACTTGTATTCCCAAAACCAACGAAACTGCTCTTTGATTGCCCAGGCACGCGAGGTTTTGAGCTCTTGATCCTTGAGCGCCTCAAATTCGAGCCAGCGATCTTCGCTCAGGTTCTCCGGGTTGAACAGCCACAACGGCTTGCTGCCTGTCAGGCGATCATCGCCCTCGCTTTTGAGGGACTTGTGTTCCTGGCGACGTACTTGATCGACCGCTTCGTTGAGATGCTTGCTGATATGAAAACGATCATGCACGATCTCCGCTTGGGGTGCGTGCGCTTTTACGGAGTTCGCAAAAGCTGGCCACATATCGACGGCCACGGCCTCAATTTGCTCCTGCTTCTCCGCGGGCAACGCTTCCCACAGCTGGTCAGCCGCCGCTTCCGTGCGATCTTCGACCACTTCCAAAATCCTCGCACCCGAGAGGTCGGTCATGAGCGAAACGTAGCTGTGTCCGCGACCGAAGCTCTTTTCGTCGATCCCCACGTACTCCAGCGAGTCCAGTTCGCGCCGGTCCAGGCCACGTTCGACCGCTCGCTCCATGATCCGGTGGATGCTGTTCCAGTCCAAGCCGATCAGCAGGGCAGCGCTTTTAACGTTGCCGCAAGCCTGGAGCACCCGAATCGCGAAGGCTTCGAACAACAGCGTGAAGCGAGAATGCTTCCCCGCCCAGGGAACCTGGATGGTTTTAATGCCGCATGCGGAGCAGTTGGAGCGGGGAGTGCGAGCCCGCAGACGTGTCTCGAACTGCATGGTGTCCAGATGCCGCCAAGTACGCTCAGGCGCATGATCGGCAATCGAACAAACGCCCCCACATTCAGGACAGCTAACGTGGCCACCAAGGTGCGTCACCAGAATCTCCACGCAGTTCTCCTCCAGAGATAAATCGACTTGCGACACTTCCCAGGCAGCATCAAGACCTAACAACAAACGGTAATG
>CAZXKG010000060.1:5799-15611 GCA_964641695.1 uncultured Conexibacter sp. | reverse complement strand
TGACGATCCGGCCCCAGCCCCGCTCCGGCATTCCGGGGACGCAGGCGCGCGCCAGCTCGAGAGGCGCGAGCACGAGCGACTGGTACGCGGTGCGCCAGGTGTCTGCATCGGCATCGAGAGCCGGTCCCGGCGGTGGGCCGCCGGTGTTGAGGACGAGGATCTCGATCGGGCCGAGCGCCTCCTCCACCCTCCCCGGAAGAGCCTCGACCTCCTCCGGGATGGAGGCGTCCGCGGCGAGCGCCACGACCTCGAGCTCGGCGACCGCGGCGGCCGCGGTCTCGAGCTTCTCCTGCGACCGCGATGAGATCGCCACTCTCGCCCCCTCCCCGGCGAGCGTCAGCGCGACCTCACGACCGAGGCCGGTGCTCGCCCCGAGGACGAGCGCGATCCTGCCCTCGATTCCCAGATCCATCAGCCGGCCTCCACGTACGCGACCACGTCGAGACGGAGTTTGTACATCATGATGCTGAAGAACCTGCTTCCGACGGCGGCCTCAGGCGAACTTCGGGCGCTCCGTGGCCCTGATTCCGTCGCGGGATTGGACAACGGCGATCCAGGTTCCACCCGTCAGGATCATCACCAGGCTGAGGAGCTGAGCCTGCGTCAACCCGATCGCGACGTCCTCGTTGAGGCGGAGGAACTCGATCATGAAGCGCTCGAAGCCGGCGATCATCAAGTACATCGCGAAGAGGATCCCCGGCTTGAAGCGGTCGCGGAGCTGCCAGAGGACGATCGCCGCGGCGCCCATGAAGAGGGTCTCGTAGACAGGGGTCGGATGGACCTCCTCCTCGGTCGGGACCGTCCCGTTCGGATAGGCCATCGCCCACGGCCCATCCCACGGCTTTCCGTAGTCGCCGTCGCCGGCGAGCTGGCAGCCGATCCGCCCGATCGCGTAGCCCGCTGCGAGTGGCACCGCCGCGACGTCGAGCAGAAGTAGCTGCAGGAGACCCCGCCACCAGGCCCAGGCGAGCACCGCCAGCGCCCCGCCGATCGCACCGCCGTACCAAGTCAGACCCGCGCCGCTGAAGATGCTCCCGAGCAGGTCGTCGCCGACCTCGTCCCAATGCTCGATCAGGTAGTAGACGCGGGCGCCGACGAGGCCGCCGATCAGGGCGGCGAAGGCCATCTCGTACGCCCAGTCGGTGGGCTTGCCGAGCTCCTTGAAGCGCTTGCCGACGATCACTCCCGCGACGATGAAGCCGAGGCCGAACATCAACCCGAAGGTCTGCAGGGTCAGCGGGCCTATCGAGATCTCGGGTTGCATCTTCTCCTCATCGCGGACGCCGGAATAGCCCCGGGGGGAATTGAACCCCCGTTGCCAGGTTGAAAACCTGGAGTCCTAACCATTAGACGACGGGGCCGTGCGCGGCAGTTTACGAACCCCCGACACGCGTTGGGACCGAGCGCGCGAGCCGGCGCGCAGCCTGATCCCGGTCAGGCCGCTGGCCCATCCCTGCTGCACCGACCGACCGCTTCACCTGGGTCGCCGGATCCGGCTCAGCCGAGCAGCAGCTCGAGCAGCGCCTTCTGCGCGTGCAAGCGGTTCTCGGCCTGGTCGAAGACCGCCGAGCGCGGGCCGTAGAGGACCTCCTCGGTGATCTCCTCGCCGGGATGCGCGGGGAGGCAGTGGAGCACGACCGCTCGCTCCGACGCTGCCTCGAGCAGCAGCGAGTCCACCCGGTACGGCTCCAAGGCGCGGCGCTTCTCCTCGGCGTCAGAGTCGCTCATGCTGATCCAGACGTCGGTGTAGATCGCGTCGGCGCCGCGAACGGCCTCGAGCGGATCGGTGATCAGCGTCGCCGGAAGATCGGCCTCCAGCGCGAAGCCTTCGGGCGAGGAGACGACGACCTCGATCCCAACCGCGGCGCCAAGCAGCGCCAGCGATCGAGCGACGTTGTTGCCGTCGCCCACGTAGGCCACCCGCAGCCCGTCGAGATGATCGAAGCGCTCCTGGAGCGTCAACAGGTCGGCCAGCGCCTGACACGGGTGGTGGCTCGGCGTGAGCATGTTGAAGACAGGGACGTCCGCCGCCTCGACCAGTGCCTCGATCGTCGCGTCGGAGCCGCTGCGGATCCCGATCGCGGCGAGATAGCGGGAGAGAACGCGGCCGACGTCCTCGATCGACTCCCCGCGGCTGAGCTGCAACTCGTCGCTGCGCAGGATCACCGGCGAGCCGCCCAGCTCGTTGATCCCGACCTCGAAGGAAACTCGCGTCCGGGTCGACGGCTTCTCGAAGATCAGCCCGACCGACCTGCCGGCGAGCGAGCCCGCGCCTGCCTCCGGGCGCTCCCGTTTCATCTCGGCTGCCCTGTCGAGCAGCGCCGGGATCCGCTCGGCGATCTCGAGTCCGGTGATCACGTCGGTTGCCATCAGGCCGGCCACGTTACCGGCGTTCGGATCGGCCTCGAATCGCCGCGCCCGCGCCCGGGCGCCGGCTACCGCCGAGCCGCCGCCGGAGCCGCTCGGATAATCGAAGCCGTGGAGCTGCAGGTGCTCAGCTGGAATCTCTTCCACGGGCGCGACCATCCGCCCGATCCCAGTTTGTCGACCCGGCGATCGCGCCTGCTTCGCACGACCGAGCGCGGCGCGACTCACGCACAGGTGAACAGGGATCTGCGAGAGCAGTTCGCAACGTTGCTCGCCTCGTCAGGGTGGGACGTGGCCCTGCTGCAGGAATGCCCCCCTCGCTGGGCCGAGCACCTGGCCACCGTCTGCGGCGCCGACGCCCACCTGGCGCCGACCAGCCGCAACCTCCCCTTCCCGCTCGACCGTCTGCAGGCGTCCGTCGCATCGTTCAACCCCGACCTGCTCGGCTCGTGGGAGGGCGGCTGCAACCTCACCCTCGCGCGACCGATCACCGGAGCCGGCGCACCGATCGCGGTCGAGCGTCGCACGCTGCGCCTCGCCGGTCGCCCCGAGCGCCGGGTGATGGCCTTCACCAGGTTGAGCGCCGGCGCCTGCATCGCCAACCTGCACGCGAGCACCGCCCGGGTGAGCGCCGAGCGGGAGGTGGTCGAAGCGGCACGGGTCGCGGTCGGCTGGGCAGCCGGCAGCCCGCTGATCCTCGGCGGCGATCTCAACATCAGGCCGGCGAGCAGCCAGGCGACCTTCGACCTGCTCTCCTCCCGCTACGGCTTCAGCGGGCCCACGGGCGGTGCCGGAAGCACCGCGATCGACCACCTGCTTGCTCGCGGCGGCCTCGAGCCCACCGAGGGACCATCGCCCTGGCCGCCAGAGCTGCGCGAGCTGTCCGATCCGACGACATCGATCGCCTCGGGCCCTCTCCCCGTCCGCCTCTCCGACCACGCGCCGGTCCTCGCCAGGTTCGCGGCGAACGACCCCGAGAGCCGGCGAGCCCGGTAGAAGCGACGACCTCTGCGATATTTAGTCCGTTCGCCGAGATCGCACACAGGCGCGGACGGGACCGTGGAGGAACGAGCCCGTCCAAGCCACGAGATTCGAGGGAGATCACATGCCTTCCAGTGCCAGGAAGACCACCGCGAAGAAGTCGAGCCCGAAGAGCTCGACCAAGAAGAGCACCACCGCTACCACTGCCAAGAAGGGCTCCACCGCCAAGAAGGCCGGCGGCGGCGCCACGAAGAAGTCCACCTCGGCTCGCTCGAAGGGATCGGTGACCCGTCCCGACAAGAGCGTCGAGGCGTTCCGCGATGCGCTCGAGAAGAGCGTGACGCTCCCACGTGAGCGCATCCAGGAGGTGATCGACGAGGCGGTCGACCGCGGCAAGCTCAACCGCAAGGACGCCAACGAACTGATGAGGAAGCTCGTCCGGCGCGGACGCCAGCAGTCGGAGGAGCTGCTGGAGGAGATCGAGAAGCTGCTCGAGCAGGCGCGCACGGAGCTCGAGGGTCGCGCCAAGAAGGCGCGAGGCCGGATCGGGAAGACGGCGGGCAAGGTCGCCCGTCAAGCCCGCGACGCCGCCGACGAGCCGCTCGCGCGGGTCGACGAGCTGCGCCGCAAGGCCGGGGTCGGCCCCGACTTCCCGATCACCGGCTACGACGAGCTGACGGCCGCCCAGATCACCCGTCGCCTGACCAAGCTCGACGACGACGCCCTCCGCAAGGTGCGTGACTACGAGAAGAAGAACAAGGCGCGCAAGAGCATCCTCGGCAAGATCGAGACGAGGCTCCGATAGCCGCGGCCAGACCACGGCGAGGCGAGGAGCTCGAGCTCCGGATCGATTCGCTCGCGCAGGGCGGCCGCGGGGTCGCACGGACCGACGGCGGCTTCGTCGTCTTCGTGGCTGGTGGCCTGCCGGGCGACCGGCTCCGTGCCCGGATCGGCAAGTCGAAGCGCTCGTGGGCGGAGGCCGCGCCGATCGAGCTGATCGAGCCCGCGCCCGACCGGATCCCCGACCGCTGCGTCCACGGCGGCGAGCCCTGCCCCGGCGCCGCCTGGCAGGGCCTCCCATACGAAGCCCAGCTCGCCCACAAGGAGATGCAGGTGCGCGAGGCCTTGGAGCGCCTCGGCGGCTTCAAGGGCCTCGAGGGGGTCGAGGTCGAGCCGATCGTTCCCGCGATCGAGCAATGGCGCTACCGGAACAAGCTCGAGTACTCGTTCGGCGAGGGTGAGGGCGGCGCCGATCCCGTGCTCGGCTTCCACGCTCGTGGACGCTGGGACCAGGTCGTCGACGTCGACGACTGCCTGCTCGCCTCCGAGGCCAACAACGCGGCCCGCAACGCGGTCCGCGAGTGGGCGCGGACCGAGGGGCTGAAGGCGCTGCCGGAGACCGGATCAGGGCGATCCGAGAACCCAACCCCAGCCAACGACGAGAACCCTCGGGGAAGCGGACGCGAAGCAGAGCATTCCCCAGTTACTCGGGGAAGCGGACGCGAAGCAGAGCATTCCCCAGTTGACTTCCTCCGGAACCTCGTGGTCCGCGACGGCCGCCGCAGCGGCCAGATCCAGACCCGGCTGATCACCACCGCGGGCGCGATCCCCAAGCCCCCGGTCGACCTCCACACGGTGATCGCAGGGCCGAGCGGGGGAACCGGCGGGCCCACCGGTGTGCTGGGCGAGGAGTACCTGCGCGAGCAGCTCTGCGGGCTCGACCTCCGCGTCTCCCACGAGGCGTTCCTGCAAACCAACACCGAGACCGCCGAGCGGCTCTACGCGGCGGCGCGCGAGTTCGCCGGCCTGAAGGAGGGCGAGCGGCTCTTCGACCTCTACTGCGGGATCGGAACGATCGGCCTCAGCATGGCCGCCGATCTGGGAGCGAGCGGCGAGCTCTGGGGCGTCGAGAGCGTCGCCGACGCGATCGTCGACGCCGAGGCGAACGCCGAGCGGAACTCGATCGGCAACGCCCATTTCCGCACCGGCGATGCCCGGCTCGGGATCCGCCCGCTGATCGAGGAGGCCGGGAAGCCCGACGTGGTCGTCATCGACCCCCCGCGCGCGGGGCTCTCGGCGAAGATCGTGCGGCGGGTGCTCGAGTGCGAGGCCGACCGCATCGTCTACGTCTCCTGCAACCCGACGACGATGGCTCCCAACGCCCGTCAGATGGTCGACGCCGGCTATAGGCTGACGCGCGTGCGTCCCGTCGACATGTTCCCCCAGACCTCACACATCGAGTGCGTCGCGCTGCTGGAGCGCGGGCAGGGAGGCGCTCGATGAGCGGCGCCCGCGGATTCGGCGTCGCCGCCGGCCTCGACCCCGAGATCGCCACCCCGCTCGCCGGTCGCTGCGAGGAGCTCGGCTACACGTCGCTGTGGGCTAATGACCATCCCGCGGCAAGTGGCCTCGAGACCCTCGCTGCGTTCGCCGAGGGGTCGGAGGGACCGCAGCTAGGCGTCGCCGTGATCGCGCTCGACCGGCACTCGCCCGAGGAGATCAACGCGAAGATCGAGGAGCTCGGCCTCGAGCGCTCCCGCCTGCTGATCGGCGTCGGCGCCGGCTTCTCGAAGAAGCCGCTGACGACGATGCGCGAGGCCCACGACACCCTCAGGGAGCAGATCCCCGGGGTGAAGCTGATCCTCGCCGCGATGGGTCCGAAGATGTGCGCGCTCGGCGGCTCGACCTACGACGGCGTCTTCTTCAACTGGATGACCGCCGAGTTCGCCGCCGAGGCGAGGGCGCACGTCGAGGCGGGCGCCGCCGAGGCGGGCCGCCCCGCCCCACGCGTCTACGGTTATGTCCGCACATCGGTCGGAGCCGACGCCGAGACGCGCCTCGCCAAGGAGGAGGGCTTCTACCGCGACCTCCACGACGGCTACCGCAACCACTTCGCTCGCCTCGGCGAGCCCCCCGGCACGGTGGGAGTGGCCGCCGAGAACCCCGACGACGCCGACGCCGGCCTCAACGACTACGCCGCCCTCGACGTGGCCGTGGTCCGCGCTCTCGCCAGCGCGAAGCTGGAGAACATGGAGCGCGTCGCAACCGCCGCGGCCCCCCGGTAGACCCCTGCTGACCCGACTCTGCGTCCACGCCCCTGCTTCCAAGCAACACTGGGCAATCGCGGTCGCCCGGACGGAGGCGAGGACGGTCCTGCGTGAGCCGAGCTGGTGCGGTGCCGACGGAGGACGCCGCGGCAGTTACCTCACTGGCTCGGGATCGGTGAGCCCGCCAGGAAGGCGAACCAGAGCCAGAAGGCGACCGTCACCAGCAAGGTGGTGACGACGAAGACCCGCTCGATGCCGGCGAGGCTCCCCTGCTTCGATCGCGTCTCGGTCATCCCCTGCATCCACGGAGCCCTGGCCGACGACGACGCTTCGTTGCGCTCCTCGAGGCGGCCCATCGCCAGGCTCGCCACGTAGAGCAGCGCGATGTAGGTGAAGATGATCCCGAACAGGATCACCATCGCCACCGACCAGCTGACCGTGCTCGCCCCGTCGTCGCTCTGCAGCTGAGATCCGATCCAGACCCAGCCGAGCGGGATGCCGAAGCCGATCGCCACTGCAGCGGTGACCGTCAGCACGAACGTGAGAACTCCCTTCACGGTTCGCATGAGCAAGCCACTCTAGCGCGGGTCCCGAGCCTCGACCGGCCGGCTCAGTAGGGCGGGAGGTCGGCGTACCAGTCGCCCAGAACCCGGAATGCGCGCCAGAACTCGCGTTTCGCTGACTCTGAGTCAAGCGACTCGTCGATGTCGGGGGTGTAGATCGCGTCGATCGTCGGGGTCAGCGGCTGGACCTCGCCGGAGATCGCCGCGATCGGCTGCGCCAGGGGAAGCTGGATGTCGTTGAGGCAGTCGAGCGCGCCCTGACCCATCACCACGATGCATCGCGGCTCGATGATCGCGACCTCCCGCTCGACCCGCGAGATGCACGTCGGCGCGGCGAGCGAGGCATCGGAGAGCGGGCACTTGGCGAACAACGTCCCGTAGACGACGAGCGGATCGATGCTGAGCCGCTTCAGCGACTTCATCACCGCGTTGCCCGCCCGCCCGTAGAAGGCGACCCCCTCCTCGATCTCGGCCACGCTCGGCGCGAGCTTCAGCAGCATCACGTCGGCCTGCGGATGGCCGGAGCCGAGGACCGGCATCAGGCTGCCACGAGGGCACTCCTGGCAGTCCTGCAGCTCATGCGTGAGCTGGTTGAGCTCGCGAATCGCGCGCTCGAGGTACTTCTCCTTGATCTGGTCTTCAGTCGTAGGCACAGCGGGCGACTTCTTAGACGGCCCCGGCCTCTCTCCTTGTGGTTGCACGCTGTTATGCCCCTTGAATCAACTCTTGCCGCGGCCCGATCCGCTCGTTCGCTGCCTCCGCAGCTCCGCCCTGCGACCGCCCCGGACCGGCTTCGGATCGGCGACGTCGCGTCGCTTGCCCGCCGTTCCGCTCGCCGCCTGCATCCACTTCAAAGCCTGCACGTAGACCAGGTTCTTGTGCTTGCGGACGATGTCCGCGCTCCGCATCGCCTCGAGGAACTCCTCCGGTCCGTCGAAGTCGTGCAGCCGGATCCGGACGCTGCCCAGCGCCTGCGCGACATGCCCGTCCGATCCCGCCCCGGGGACGATCCGGTACTTGCCCGCGAACCTGACCGCCTCCTCGTTGAAGGCGCTGAAGGCGACACGCGGGTTGAAGACCTCGAGGATGTCGATCTCCTCGACGATGTCGAGCAGGTGCTCGTAGTCGGGCACCGAGTGCAGTCGGTCGAAGGGATGGGGGACGTAGACGAGTCCGCCCTGGCGGCGGATCTCGGCGATCGTCTCCGCCATCGTCATCCCGCGCTCGATCTTCTCCTCGATGAAGAGACCGATCACCTCACCCTGCTCGGCCGTCTTCACCTCCTCCCCGACGATCACCTTGATCCCACCGTCGCGCTCGGCGGCGTCCCGTGCGGCCAAGGCTCCCGAGATCTCGTTGTGGTCGGTGACCGCGATCGCCCCCATGCCCCGATCCTTCGCGGTCTCCAGCAGCACCTCGACCGGAGTCGCACAGTCGTTGGAGTGGTCGGTGTGCATGTGCAGGTCGCAGTCGATCGTGCGACGACGGGAGATCCCGCGACGGATCTCCGGATTGCCGCGGTCGTCGTGGCGGCGGGAGACCAGCCCCCCGTAGATCTCCTCGAGCTGCCCGGCCAGCTCGCCGAACCCGCGGGCGTGCGCGGCGCCACGGCTCGCGATCTCCGCCCGCAGACCGGGCTCGCTCAAGAGCCGGCCGATCTGGCCGGCGAGCGTCAACGAATCCGCCACGGGGAAGACCAGCCCGGGGCCGTCGGCCTCCTCCCCGAGCAAGTCCATGTAGGGATCGATCTGAGCGGCGACCGGAACGGCGCCGGCCGCGAATGCGGAGAGGACCAGGCTGGGGGCCGGCTCCGCCCCTCCGGAGCAGGCGCAGACGATGTCCGCGGCGCCCAGCACCGCCTCGGGATCCGCGTCGGCGGGGCGGAGGATGCGAACCCGCTCGCGGAGGAGGCTGTTCAGGCGCGGGGTCGCGATCGAGCTGTCGCCGATCCAGACGTCCGCCCGCCAATCGCTCTGCAGGGGGAGGCGCCTGAGCGCGCGCAGGAAGATCCGCAAGGCGCCCCGTTCCTCACGGCCGACGAAGGCGATTCGCGGCGGTCCGTCTTCCCCGGCGGGACGGACTGGCACCTCGGCGGCGGGCCGGACGATCTCGTAGCTGCCGGGGAAGAAGCGGGTGAGCAGCTCCTCCGTGCCCTCGCCGGCGACCATTCGCGCGTCGAGCCGCCCGAAGAACATCTCGACTATCGGCCTCGCCAGCTGAGTCGAGAGGGTCCGCTCGGTAGGCAGGTGGAAGGTGCCGGCGTTCAAGGCGCGCGAGTGTCGCAACGCGGCGGATGATGCGCTCGGCGCGAACGGGTCGTGGACGTGGACGACGTCGAAGTCGACGGCGGTGAGCAAGCCCTCCAGCGAGCGAGCGAGATCGACCGGGACCGGGGCGGCGCGCGGGCGGGAGCCGGCGGGGCGCTTGACCGCGGCGCCGACGGTCACGACCGGCGGTCCGCCGCCGTTGACGCGAGTCCCCTCCCAGCCGTCGCCGAGCAGCGCATCCGGGGAGCCGTCCCTGGCGGCGCGGATGGCGGCCTGGGTCCGCCGCAGCTGCGTGCGCGGCCCCCCGGGAGCGGCGACGACCACGCGATGCCCGCGCGCGGCCAGCTCCGCGGCTGCGCCACCCGCGTAGGCGTTCACTTCGTGATGCGTCCCCCACGCATAGGGGGAGACGTGGGCGATCGTCAGCCGGTCGCGTAAAGCCACGCCAGAAGGATAAGGCCGGAGGAATGCTCCGCTTCGCGTCCGCTTCCTCCGGTTGCCCTCCCACATTGGAAGCAAGGGCGGGATACCTGCCGGAGGAATGCTCCGCTTCGCGTCCGCTTCCTCCGGTTGCCCTCCCACATTGG
>CAZXKG010000060.1:0-5699 GCA_964641695.1 uncultured Conexibacter sp. | reverse complement strand
AAGCAAGGGCGGAGTTGGTTGGGTGGGTGGGGTTAGAGTGGCTGCAGTGAGCGATTTCGACTATGTGATCGTTGGGGCCGGTTCCGCGGGGTGCGTGCTCGCCAACCGGCTGAGCTCGGCGGGGGCGGAGGTTCTGCTGATCGAGGCTGGGGGCGGGGATCGGTCGCTCAAGATGAAGATCCCGGCGGCCTTTCCGGACCTCTTCAAGACGTCTTCCGACTGGGACTACGAATCCGGCCCCGAACCGGGCTGTGAAGGGCGCATGCTCTACGTCCCCCGGGGTCGCGCGATCGGCGGATCGAGCTCGATCAACGCGATGCTCTACGTCCGCGGACACCGCGCCGACTACGACTCGTGGCGCGACGACGCGGGATGCGCCGGCTGGGGCTGGGACGACGTCCTCCCCTACTTCGTCCGCTCCGAGAGCCACGCCGGCGGTCCGGGTCAGAACCACGGCTACGGCGGCCTGCTGCACGTCGAGCCCCAGCGCAGCCCGCGGCCGCTGACGACGATGATGCTCGACGCCTGCCGGGCACTCGGGCTGCCGACCGACCCCGACTACAACGACGGCGAGCCGTTCGGGGCGGGGATCTTCGACGTGACCCAGCGCCACGGTAGACGCTGGAGCGCCGCCGACGCCTTCCTGCGCCCGGTCCGAGGCCTCCCCAACCTGACCGTGATGACCGGCGCGTTCGCCACCGGCGTCGAGCTGCGCGACGGCCGCGCCGTCGGCGTCCGCGTGGCCGGTGACACGGCGATGGCGGTCGCGCGAGCACGGGAGGAGGTGATCCTCAGCGCCGGGGCGATCGGCTCACCGCAGCTGCTGCTGCTCTCGGGGATCGGCGATCCGGAGGAGCTAGCGGCCGTCGGAGTCGAGGCGAAGGTCGCGTCGCCGTCGGTCGGCTCGAACCTCCAGGACCATCCATACGTCTCGGCGATCTGGGAGTCGCGAATCGGCGGCTCGCTCGCCGACGCCGAGCAGCCGTCGGCGCTGCTCGAGTACCTGCTTCGCCGCAGCGGCCCGCTCACCTCGACGATCGCCGAGTCGTTCCTCTTCGTGCACTCGAGTGGCTCGAGCGCAGAGCCTCCCGACCTTCAGTTCCACTTCGCCCCCGCCTACTTCTCCGAGAACGGCTTCGACGAGCGTGACGGCCACGCGTTCACCTTCGGACCGGTACTCGTCGCCCCGAAGGCGCGCGGCAAGCTCACCTTGCGCAGCGCCGACCCGACTACCAAGCCGAGGATGATCGGAAACCACTTGACCGAGCAGGCCGACGTCGACGCGATCGTCGCCGGCATCGAGCTGGCCCGCGAGATCGCTGCCAGCGGGCCGCTCGCGGCGGCAGCGGGCCCCGAGCTCCATCCCGGGAAAGGCGTTCGCGACCGCGACCAGCTCGCCGCCCACGTGCGACGGCACGTCGAGCTTCTCTACCACCCCGTCGGAACCTGCCGGATGGGCGCCGACGACGAATCGGTCGTCGATCCGGAGCTCCGGGTCAGGGGCGTCGACGGGCTGCGGATCGCCGACGCCTCGGTGATGCCGACCATCGTGCGCGGGAACACGAACGCCCCGACGTTAATGGTGGCCGAGAAAGCTGCCGACATGATCCTCAGCAATGACCCTCCACCCGCGAGAGCAGACTGAAGCCGCAATCCTGCGACCGTCTCTCACGGCGCTTCAAAAGACCGGTCGGGAGCCGCTGCTAGGGTCGGAGCCCGTGCCGTCGCACACTGCTACCAAGGCTTCGTACTCGGCGACATTCGGGGAGCTACCCACCGACGACGAGTGGGAGGATCTCGCCGATCGCGCCGAAGCCACCCCCTTTCTCAGACCCGGCTGGATCAGGGCTTGGGAGGAGTCGTTCTCGGAGACCGGCGTGGGAGCGCTCACCGTCCGACGCTGCGGAGATCTGGTCGCGATGATCCCGCTCGAGCACCGCAGGTCGATGCTCCGCGCTCCCGTCAACGGCCACTCGCCCAAGTTCGGCCCCCTCGCGGCCGACGACGAGGCGAAGGACGAGTTGTTCTCCGCCCTTTTCGAGAACCACCGGGCGAGCATCGAGCTCGAGCCCGTGGACGGCCGGGCAGATGCGATGGGGCGGATGGTCGATGCTGCCGAGCTCAGCGGCCGCGTCGTCGTTCAGCGAACCGTCGCCAACTCCCCCTACATCAACCTCGAGGGAAACTTCGAGGCCTACCTGCAGTCGCTCTCCCGCAACCGGAGGAAGGCGATGCGCCGTCACCGCCGGCGCCTCGAGGAGCGGGGGGATGTCCGCTTCGAGGTGCACGACGGCAGCTCGGATCTCGAGCGGCTGCTCGACGAGGTCTTCACCGTCGAAGCATCCGGCTGGAAGGGCGACGAGGGAACGGCGATCGCTTCCTCTACCCAGACCTCCTCCTTCTACAGGTCCGTCGCACGCTGGGCCGCCGAGCGGGGTTGGCTGCAGATCGCCCTGCTGCGCCTCGACGGCCAGGCGATCGCCTGCGACTACGCGATCGCCACCGACGGCGTCTGGTACACGCTGAAGGCCGGCTACGACGAACGCCTACGCAACTTCGGACCGGGCGCTCTGCTGCTCAGCGACGAGATCGCCTACTGCTTCGAGCACGGGCTGCGACAGATCGACCTGCTCGGCACCAACGACGACTTCAAGTCGAGCTGGACCGACCAGCAGGAGCCGCGAGCATGGCTGCGGGCGCTCCGACGCAACGCCGTGGGACTCTCGTGGTGGGCCGGCATCGCCCTCCGCGAACGGGCACGACCGATCGCGCGCCGGGCGAGGAACGCGATCCACAACAGCGATCTCATGTCTCTGACCCCCGCGTTCGCCGGGCTCCCGATCTGGGCCTGAGGCTCGGGCGCTCAGGCGTCGGCCCAGTTCCACTCCCACGTCGAGGGGCTTGCCAGATCCTCGGCACGAAGATCGAGGCGGATCTCGTCCCCCTTCCCGATCCGGCGCTCAGCGACCCGCATGAGCGGCGTGGCCCAGTTCGTCGCCGGGGCATCGGGCGCCGTGGTGAACTTGATCTCGTCGTCGAAGGCGGCGTCGAAGTAGACGCAGAAGCCATCGAGGTACCCCTCGGCGACGGCCTCGCGCTCGTAGCTGATCCGCTTGGGCAGATCCCCGGGATCCGCCGTCTCGAGATCGACCGAGACGACCGGCTCGCGATTGCACAGATACGCCCCGAACGGGAACGGGCGGAACGACCGGTAGAGGTAGGAGTGGGACATGACCGCCTCGTCCTCGAGCCGCGAGAAGTCGATCCCGTGCAGCCGCTGCTGCCAGGCGAAGGGGGCGCGCATGTCCTCACGCAGCTGCACGGGCTCGATGTACAGATCCAGCTTGCTCGGGTAGATCTTGCCGCCGGGCTTCAGGACCCGGTCGCGGAGGTCGGCCATGTTCTCGACTACCTTCTCGTCGAAGAGGGCGTCGCCGAGCTGCTCGTGGATGATCGCGTCGACCTTCTGCGGAAGGTCGAACCGCCGGCTGTTCATGCGGTGGAAGGTGATGTTGGTGAAGCCGTTGTCGGCGGCGATCGCCTCCGCCGTCTCGATCACCGGGCCGTGCTCGATCGCGTGCACCTGACGCGCGTGCTCGGCCGCGAACATCGCCAGCACCCCGGTCCCGGTCCCGAGGTCGACGACCGTGTCCTCCTTCGTCAGGTGCTTGGCGAAGGCGTTCCAGTAGGCCTCGATGCGAACGCCGTCGCCGAGCATCCGGTCGTGCTGGAAGAGGTCGTTGAACGTCTGCCGGTTGCGCAGCTCGTAGACGAGCTTGCGCAACCGCTCACTGCGGGCGAGCCGCGCGCGCACGGCGAGTGGAACGTCCAGCAGACGCTCCGACATCGGCCTCCTCGAACTACTCCGCCGCCCCATGGAGCGGTCACTGTAGTCGAGGCAACCGCGGACGTACGCGCCCGATCCAGCCGATGAACCGGGAAAGGGCGCGGCCGCACCAGCGGCCACGCCCTGTCGAGACTCTCGGCTCGAGCTCGGCGGCTCAGACCTCTGCGGCCTCGCTCTTGGAGTCGACGTCGCCCTTGGCGCGCTCGCCCGCGGGCTTGCGGGCGTTGGCGGCGATGAAGGCCTCCGTGTCCTCACGCGCATCGGCGTCGGGGCGCTGGTTGTGCGGCGACTTCATCAGGTAGCTGCTCGGGCCGTCGAGCTGTCCCGCGATGCCGTTGTTGAGGGCCAGCTTGATCAGCCGGACCGCGTCGATGACGACGCCCGCCGAGTTCGGCGAGTCCCAGACCTCGAGCTTGAGCTCGACGTTGAGCGGCACGTCCCCGAAGGACTTGCCCTCGAGACGGATGTGCGCCCACTTGCGGTCCGTCAGCCACGGCACGTAGTCGGAGGGACCGACGTGAACGTCGTCGTCGGGCAGCTCGGTGCCCATGATCGAGGTCACCGCGTTGGTCTTGGAGACCTTCTTCGAGTCGAGGCGCTCGCGCTCGAGCATGTTGAAGAAGTCCATGTTGCCGCCGACGTTGAGCTGGCTGGTGTGCTGCATCTCGACGCCGCGCTCGTGGAAGAGGCGGGCGAGCTGACGATGGACGATCGTCGCGCCGACCTGCGACTTGATGTCGTCGCCGATGATCGGCAGTCCGGCATCGGTGAAGCGTTTGTCCCAGTAGTCCTCGCGGGCGATGAAGACCGGGAGGCAGTTGACGAAGCCGACGCCGGCCTTGAGCGCCTGCTCGACGTACCACTTCGTGGCCTGCTCGGAGCCGACCGGGAGGTAGCAGACGAGGACGTCCGTCTTCGTGTCCTTGAGGATCTTGACGATGTCGGCGGTCGGGCCGGGCGCCTTGGTGATCCTCTGCTTCAGGTACTTGCCGAGCCCGTCGTGGGTCATGCCCCGCTGAACCTCGACGCCCATGCTCGGCACCTCGGCGAACTTGATCGTGTTGTTCTGCCCCGACCAGATCGCCTCGCTGAGATCCTTGCCGACCTTCTCGGTGTCGATGTCGAACGCAGCCGTGAACTCGATGTCGCGGACGTGGTAACCGCCGAGATCGACGTGCATCAAGCCCGGGACCTGCTCGGAGGAGTCAGCGTCCTTGTAGTACTGGACGCCCTGGATGAAGGAGTTGGCGCAGTTGCCGACGCCGACGATGGCGACGCGTACCTTGTCGTCACCGCCGCGGCTGGCGCCGTTGGCGTTTCCGTTGGTGGAAAGTCCGTTCTCAGTCATGGGTAAGCGAAAGTCTCCTGTGGGTGGGATGGCTTCTGTTGCCGGATGGGCTCCGGACCTCGCGCGGGAGAGGGGCTTTTTGCCACGCCTCATCCGGGCCGGGGGCCGGGTAGGCCACTAATGACACCACAAATCGGGATCGGTTACAGCGGAAAGGTGAGAAAAGTCCGGATCGGGGTGAAGCCTGGCTCAGCTTTCGCCGGCGGCAGAGTCGAGCTTCCTGAGCTCGCCCCGAACGTGCCAGACCCGCTGGAGAGTGGTGATCGCGGTCAGGGCCGCCATCACATATATGGCGATCGGCAGCAGGTCGAAACCGGAGATCAGTTCACCGTCGGCGAAGACCAGACCGATCGAAAGCAGCACGACCCGGACCGGGCGGGTCGCGATGCCTACCTTGCACTCGACCCCGAGCGCTTCGGCCCTGGCCCGGGTGTAGCTGACCATCAGCGAGCCGAGCACGACCAGCACACACATCGCCGCGGCCACGTTGTCACCTTGCTCGGC
>CAZXKG010000059.1:14117-15671 GCA_964641695.1 uncultured Conexibacter sp. | reverse complement strand
CTTGCACGTGAGCCGACGAGGACGCCGAGATGCGCAGCGTTGGAGGCGGCCATGACCCCGGGCGTCTCCAACCAAGCAGATCAAGGACGCAGGAGGCGAAGCGTGCTCTTGCACGTGAGCCGACGAGGACGCCGAGATGCGCAGCGTTGGAGGCGGCCATGAGTGGCTGGTTGGCAGTTCCTCGTGACTGGATCGCCTCCACCGGGGAGATCTCGCGGTTCTGCCTGCGGGTCATGGGACTCGTCTACTCGGGCCGGGTCTTCCAGTTCTTCGGCGAGGCGCTGCGCCAGGCCGGCGTCCTGATCCTCGGCTCGACCGTCGTCATCTGGGGCCTGGTCTTCATCCTCGGCCTCCAGTGCGGGATCGAGGGCGCGTACTTCACCCGTTCCGTCGGCGCTCCTGCGTACGCGGGCAACTTCACCGCCTGGTGCGATCTGCGTGAGGTGACGCCGTACGCGTTCGGCTACATGATGAGTGCCAAGGTGGGCACCGGGATCGTCGCCGAGCTCGGCGCGATGAGGATCTCCGAGGAGATCGACGCGCTCGAGGTGATGGGCATCCCGCCGGTCACGTTCCTGGCCGCGACCCGGCTGCTGGCCGCCTGGATCGTGCTCCCGTTCATGTACCTGGCTGCGGTCGGGATCGGCTTCCTCGCCTCCTACATCGCCGTGGTCGAGCAGATCGGGGACACCTCCTCGGGCGGCTATCTTCTGATCTTCTGGATGTTCCAGAACCCACCCGACCTCTTATTCAGCGTGATCAAGGCGATGGCGATGGCTACCGCCATCGTCCTCGTCGGCTGCTACTACGGCTACACGGCCTCCGGCGGTCCGGTCGGCGTCGGAACCGCGACGGCGAAGTCGATGGTCCTGAACATCGTCTTGGTGCACATCATCGGAATGCTTGGGACGCTCGTCTTCTGGGGCGCCAACCCACGAGCGCCAATCGGTGGCTAGCGGTCAGGTCTTCTAACCGAGGGAGAGATACGTGTCCGATCAGAACCCACATCCAGACGAGCTCGCGGAGGAGTCCTCCTCCCGGATCCTCGCGGGGGAGCGCTTCGGCGCCGACCCCGACGCAGCCGCGCCCGAGCTGGGCAAGCTGAACAAGGACTACATCATCCCCGGAGTCGAGCAGGGCGACACCGATCCCTACCGCTGGCACACCGGCGAGAAGCGCGACCACGGCGGCGAGGACGCGATCGAGATCATCGACCTGGTCAAGCAGTTCGGCAACACCCGGATCCTCAACGGCTTGAACCTGGGCCTTCCAGACGACGAGATCTCGATGGTCCTCGGGCCGTCGGGCACCGGCAAGTCGGTGCTGATCAAGCACGTCGTCGGCCTCCTCTACCCGGACGCCGGCGACATCCTCGTCCACGGCGAGTCGGTCCCGGCGATGTCCGACGACGAGCTGTTCGAGATGCGCAAGAAGTTCGGCCTGCTGTTCCAGGACGGGGCGCTCTTCGGCTCGATGAACGTCTACGACAACACCGCCTTCCCGCTGCGCCAGCACACCGACAAGGGCGAGGACGAGATCAGCGAGATCGTCAAC
>CAZXKG010000059.1:8148-14107 GCA_964641695.1 uncultured Conexibacter sp. | reverse complement strand
CCGGCTTCGCCCGGGCGCTGGTGCTCGAGCCCTCGATCGTCTTCTTCGACGAGCCGGACTCCGGCCTCGACCCGGTCCGTACCGCGCTGCTCTGCGAGCTGATCCGCGAGATCCACGAGGAGAACGGCGGCTGCTACATGGTGATCAGCCACGACCTCGGCACCGCCCGCCGGATCGCCGACTTCATCGCCGTCCTCTGGAAGGGGCGGATCGTCGAGAGCGGGCCGTCGGAGGAGCTCTTCGACTCCGACAACGACTTCGTGCATCAGTTCTTGAACGCCGAGGTAGTCGGCCCGCTGACGATGGACTGAGTTTCTGAGCCCCGGCAGGGGTGTGAGGGTACCCCTGCGGGGGCCACTCGTTTCGCTCGGGCTGCAACCCCCGCAGAGGCACCCCACTCACCGGCCCGGGCCCGGCAACCCGCAAGGGCCACCCCCCTTACCGGCCGGGAATCACCAACAACGCAGGTATCCTCCACCGAGTGCGGGGACTCTTGGGCCGGATAGGAGAGTGGTCGGTCACCCATCCGGCGGCGGCGATCGCCGGGGTGATCTCGATCGTGGCGATCGTCGGCGTCGTCGGCGCGCTGCGACTGACCCCCGACGCCGGGACCGACAAGCTCGTCGACCACGGCTCGCCGGCCTACGGGGGGACGGTCGAGTTCCGGGAGCGCTTCGGCGACGACGCGATCGTCGTCCTCTCCCAGGGGCCGCTTCAGGAGCAGCTTCTGACCGAGGACATCAACCGCCTGCTCGCGTTCGAGACCTGCCTCGCCGGGCGCCCCGAGCCCTCGATCGGCGACTACGCGGCGGAGCCGTGCCGCCGTCTGGGTGAGCTCGGCGCGATCCGCGCGGTCTTCGGGCCGGCGACGTTCCTCGCGGAGGCCGCCTCCCGGGCAAGCGACGTCTTCGCCCAGCAGGCCCAGCAGTTCCAGAGCGCAACTCCCGAGGAGCAGCAGGCGGCGCTGCAGCAGTTCGCCGAGACGGGACTGAGCCCGCTCTCCCTGATCCAGGGGATCACGATCAACAACGCCGAGTTCGTCAGCACGATCGTCTTCGACCGAACGCGTGAGGGGAACCCGCCGAAGTCGAAGTTCGGCTACCTGTTCCCCTCCGCGGAGGCGGCGCTGATCTCGGTCCGCCTCCGGCCCGACCTGAGCACCGAGGACCGCCGCGAGGCGATCAAGCTGATCCGCGAGGCGGCGGGCGAGGACGTCTTCCAGCTTCGCGAGACGGGCAAGTCCGCGGCCTACACGGTCAGCGGGGTCCCGGTCGTCGTCGAGGGCCTCGCCGACGAGCTCGGCGGCGAGATCGCGGTCCTCTTCGGCGCCGCGCTGGCGATCATGGCGCTGGTCCTGCTGGTCGCCTTCGGACCGCCCCTGCGCCTGCTCCCGCTGCTGACCGCGATCGCCGCCGCCGGCTTCGCCTTCGGCCTGCTCTCGCTGCTCGGCGGCAGCCTGACGATGGCCTCGGTGGCCGTCCTGCCGGTGGTGATCGGGCTCGCGGTCGATTACGCGATCCAGCTTCAGGCCCGCTTCCGGGAGGCCGCCGCAAACGGCGCTCGCCCCCCGGCGGCTGCGGTGACCGCGGCGGTTCGCGGCGGCCCGGTGATCGCGACCGCGGCGCTGGCCACCGCGGTCGGCTTCCTCGCGCTCACGCTCTCTCCGATCCCGATGGTCCGTGAGTTCGCGATCGCTCTGGTTGCCGGGATCGCCGCCGCGCTGCTGATCTCGCTCACCGCCGGTCTCGCCGCGCTCTCGATGACCACGCCTCGCGCCGCCGGCCGCAGCGGCATGGCTGAGCGGGCCGCGGCGCGCTGGCCCGACCTCGGGGACGCGAGCGCGCGCGTCGCCTCGGGCTGGAGCAGGCTTCGCGGGGGGCTCGCCTCGGTCGGCTCGCGCATTCTCGCGATGACGATCAGCCGTCCGGGACGGATCCTCTTCTGCGCCGCGGCGCTCGCGATCTGCGGCTGGGTCTTCGGCAGCGGGACGAAGGTCGTCAGCGACATCCGCGAGCTCGTCCCCGGCGACCTTCCGGCACTCGAGTCCGTCGACACGCTGCAGCAGGCGACGGGCGTCTCGGGATCGATCGACGTGATGGTCTCCGGCGACGTCACCAGCCCGGCCGGGATCGCCTGGATGAGCGACTTCAAGCAGCGCGTACTCACCGAGCACGGCTTCGAGGGCGAGGCGCCGAGCTGTCTGGACGACGATCCCGAGCTCTGCCCGGGCCCGGCGCTCTCGGATCTCTTCGACCTCGACTCGGGCAAGCGACCCAAGGCCGACCGCATCGCCGCCGTCCTCGGCGCGATCCCGCCCTACTTCTCCCAGGCGATCCTCTCCCGCGGTGATCCCGACGTGGCGACGATCTCGTTGCTGATCCCGGTGATGGCGCTCGACGAGCAGGCGCAGCTGATCGACGAGATCCGCGCCGAGCTGGATCCGCCGAAGGGGATCACGGCCGAGGTCGTCGGCTTGCCGGTGCTCGCCGCCGACGCCAACGAGGAGCTCACCGACTCCCGTCACTGGCTCACGATCGCCGGGCTGCTGGCGGTCGCCCTCGTCCTGCTGGCGGTCTACCGCTCGTTCCCCCGGGCGTTGGTGCCGCTGCTGCCGATCGCCCTCGCGACCGGCTGGACGGCGCTCGTGCTCGAGCTTGTCGCGATTCCGCTCAACCCGATGTCGGCGACCCTCGGCGCGCTGGTGATCGCCGTCGCCACCGAGTTCAGCGTGATCCTCTCCGCTCGCTTCCGCGAGGAGCGTGAGGGTGGGTTCTCGGTGGGGGAGGCGCTGCGCCGAACCTACGCCCGCACCGGCACCGCCGTCCTCGCCTCCGGCATCACCTCGATCGCCGGCTTCGGCGTCCTCTCGCTCAGCGGGATCACGATGTTGCGCGACTTCGGGATCGTCACCGTGATCGATCTGGCCATCGCCCTCGCCGGGGTGATGATCGTGCTCCCGGCAACCCTGGTCTGGGCGGAGAGCGGCTTCAGGCCGCTGCGGGTGCCGTCGCGGAAGCGCGGCGTCGCCGAGGGCCGAGCGACCGCCGACCCCGACGCGGCCTGAGCGATGGGTTCCGGCGAGGAGGAGGACGGGCCGCCGCCGGAGGAGCGACCCGGATGGTGGCCACAGCGACGGCCCGAGTCCGAGCCCGACCAGGAGCGCGAGCCTGGGCCCGGGTCCCGCCCCGAGGATGGGACGCCCGCGGAGCGTCCTCCGCGCGAGGAACCCGCCCCTGGGTCCAAGCCTCCTCGTGGGCTCTCCTCCGGCCGCAGGCCCAGCGGCAGATACACGATGTTCGTCGGCGTCGCCTTCCTCGGCGTGATCCTGATCGCGCTCCTCAACCTGATCAACAACGAGGACGCTGGGATCCTCGGCGACCGTGACGACCGCGGCCGGCCGCTCGCCTCCTTCGCCGTCCCCGACGCGCTCGGCTCCGTCGACGCGGATGCCAACGTCGCCCAGGACGACTGCGAAGGATCGCGCAACCCCTGCCCCGCGGACGAGCAGCGCGTGCCTGCCTGCGAGGTCGAGCCGGAGGGCGCGCTGCGCGTTTGCGACTTCTTCGACAAGCCCCTGGCGATCTCGTTCTGGTTCACGCGCGGGGGGGACTGCCTGCCGAGCCAGGATGCCTTCGACGCGGTCGCCCGGCGGCGGGAGGACGAGGTGAACTTCCTCAGCATCGACGTCCGCGACGACAAGGAGGCGGTGGCCGAGATCGTCCGCGAGCGGGGATGGCGGATCCCGGTCGGCTGGGACCGGGACGGTGCGGTCTCCAACCTCTACCGCGTCGGTGTCTGCCCGACGGTGCTGCTCGCCCGCCCGGGAGGGATCCTCCACGAGGCGAGGATCCGCCCGGGCAACTTCAGCGAGGAGCAGATCGAGGAGATGATCGACGACCTGCTTGGCGCCGCCCGCGCGGCCGAGCCGCCGGGCGGCGGTCGGGCATGAGCTCCGGCGCGGCCGAGGTGGCCCAGGGTCGCGTCGAGCCCGCGATCGCCTCCGAGTTCCCGGAGCTGCGGCTCCGCTACGTCGAGGTCGAGGGCGGCTCGGGACGAAGTCCCCGGTCGGTGAAGCGGCGGCTCGTCGCGCTCTCCGACCGCTTCGGCGGCAGGCAGGCGCTCGTCTTCCGCAACCGACCGCTGCCGTTCGCCTACCGCGTGTTCTTCCGCCACATCGGGATCGACCCGGACGAGCAGCCCACCCCGCTGGAGGCGATCGTTCGCGACCGGCTCCTGCACGGAGGATTTCTGAGCCGAGGGCTGCTCGACGACGCGTTGGCGATCGCGATGATCGAAACCAGCGTTGCGCTCGTCGCCTTCGACGCCGCGGCGGTCGAGGGGCAGCTCGGCCTTCGCCTCGCCCACGAGGGCGAGCGGCTTGCGGGTAGTGGCTTCGGGCTGCGGGAGGGGTCGCTGGTGATCGCCGACGACGCCCGGCCCCTGGCCCAGCTCTTCGGCGATGTCGCCGAGGATTGCCGGGTCGGCCGGCGGACGGAGCGGACCCTGATCGCGGCGATCGCCGTCGCGGGCGTCTCCGAGCCCGCCGTCGAGGAGGCTCTGTGGATCGCCGCGGACGTGCTTGTCGCTTGAGCACGACGGGAACCCGCGAGATTCCAGCGCGCCGGGTCTAGACTGCTTGGAGTTGCTGCCGTGCGATGCGGAGGGGAGCCAGAGATGGCGAACGAAGTCCTGGAGCCGATGCATGCCGCCCCTTCGGGCTCGGCGGACGGCGGCGCGATCGTCGATCCCGTTGCCGTCGGCGCTGCCACGGCAGCCGGGGAGCGGGCCGCGCGCCTCGAGCTACGTCGCCAGATCGCCCGTCTCGAGCAGCGTCTCGGCGAGCTCGAAGCGGAAGGGGTCGCACGCCCCCGCACCGCCTCGGGCGCTTCGCGCTCGGCGCCGCGGATCGCGACCCTGGGCGAGCTGGAGAGCACCCGTGACTCCCTCGCCGGCGCGCTCGCCGACGGCCGCCGGGTCGCCGATCGGCGCGCGGCCGGCCGGGAGCGGACGCGAGCGATTCTGGAGCGGGCAATCGCCTCGCCCGGCGAGCACCGCTGGCTGCGCGTTCGCAGCGACGCCCTCGGCGAGCCCGGTTGCAAGCACTGGCACGTGAAGCCGCGCTTCGGCCTGATCGGGATCCTCACCGGCTGGTGGCGGGTCAAGGTCTCGTCCGGCTGTCCCTTAGCCTGCCGGGCGTGAGCAGCGCTCGGCAAGGCGGTACGACGGCAAGGCAGGCGGAGGGGCCCGATGGCATCGAAGTCGCGTAAACGGCGCAAGCAGCGCCGCCGCGCCCGTCTCGCGGCGGGTGATCCACCACCTGGCTCCGACGGCGAGGCGGGAGGGAGCGCCGCGCCGAAGCCGACGGGCCGATCCGGGCCGATCCGGGCCGACGTCGACGGGCCGCCGCCGGCTCCCTGGGGCAAGTTCCCCCTGGTCGAGCTGACCGTCCTGGTCGGGATCATCCTGCTGATCGTCGGCTTCGTGTTGATGGCGGGGGGCAACGGGACGGGAGCGACACTGCTCCTGGCCGGGCTCGCGCTGGGCTCCATCGGGGGCCTGGAGACGAGCATCCGCGAGCACTTCGCGGGCTACCGCTCGCACACCCTGGTGCTGGCGGGAGTGCCGGCGCTGGCGGTCCTCGCGATCCTCTTCGTCGCCGACCCATCCGGCCTCCCGGGCTGGGTCCGGGCGCTGATCGCCGCCGCCGTCTTCGGCTTCGCGGCCTGGCTGCTGACGATCCAGTTCAGCCGTGCCTCGGGCGGGCTTCGCTACAAGCTCAGCCCACTCCCCGGCCGCCGCCGCTGACGGCCCAGGGATGCCTGGCCCGGCGTCATCGTCGGCTCACGACCAGACGGTCGCTTCACCTCCTCTTCCTTGGTCCAGACACCCCTGGATCCGTCAGGGGCTGACGGCCCAGGGATGCCTGGCCCGGCGTCATCGTCGGCTCACGACCAGACGG
>CAZXKG010000059.1:2210-8048 GCA_964641695.1 uncultured Conexibacter sp. | reverse complement strand
GCTTCACCTCCTCTTCCTTGGTCCAGACACCCCTGGATCCGTCAGGGGCTGACGGTCCAGGGATGCCCGGCCCGGCGTCATTACCAGGGGCCAGCCGGCCCTGAACGCCATCGGGCCCGGGAAGATCCCGGGCCCGATGGTTTGGGCGGCGGCGGCCCGAGGCTGCTCCTGCGGGCCTCCGCCGACGAGTTGCGGAGCTAGCGGCGGCTGCGCTTCGCCTCGAGCGCGCCCGCGAGGGCTTCGCGCTGGCGCATCGTCAGGCGTCCAAGCTGGCGGTTCTCGTTGAGCGCCAGCGGGGTGAGGAACTTGCGCGTCCTCGTCCTGCCCCAGCGGGATTGACTGCGAAGCAACTCGGAGACCGACATCGTCTCGGCCTCCCAGGGGCATTGCCGCACGACTTCCTCGACGGAAAGCTGACCGTCGCCGACTGAGCGCTTCAATGCGGCCCGCGCCAAGCGGACCCGATTCGCCTGTTCTAGAGCGCGAATGTGTTGTGGCACAGCGGCGGGTACAGCCGTCGAAGCAGCTTCCATACTCACTCCTCCTCCTGCGTGAGAGCGGTCGTGATTTCTATTTGCGATAGCCGGCCCCCGGGTCACCGCTTATGCGGATCCCGGTGTCGAGTTGCCAAGGACGTGAGGCGATCTCGACTCGGTTGCTCTTCCCCGAACGACCGGTGCGGGCACCCTAACCCGCCGCGCCCGTTCGTGCCCCCCGGATCCCCGGATTTCCGTCCGCCGGGTTCGCTAAGAGCAACTTTTTGGGGATCCTGCAACGCCGCATTCGGCTTGTGAGCGAATGGACAAATCGAAACTACCCGTCTTGGGTGAGTTACCCGCCGTGGAGGACACTCCGGCAGTTATCTCCCCGCCAGGTCCGGGTTCTCGGCTAGCACGCCCTGGACGATCCCCAGCGCCTTGTCCAGGTGCTCCCGCTCGTGGGTGGCCATCAGGCTGGTTCTGAGCAGGGCGCCGGCGGGGGGGACGGCCGGGTGGAGGGCCACGTTCGTGTAGACGCCGGCTTCGTAGATCGCCTTCCAGAGCATCGCCGCCCGGAGGTCGTCGCCGACCACGACCGGGACGATCGGGGTCAGCTCCTCGCTGCCGTCGGGCATCTTCATCGGCTCGACCACGCGAAGGCCGAGGTCGGTCAACCCCTTGTGCAGGTAGGCGGCGTTGTCGAGCAGCTGGGCGAACAGCCCCGGTCCTTCGGAGCGGATTACCCGCAGGGCGGCGAGCGCGGCGCCGACCGCCGCCGGCACCGCGGCGGCGCTGAACAGGAAGGAGCGGGCGGCGATCCGCAGGTACTCGATAACCTCGGCCGGCCCGGCGATGAAGCCGCCGCAGGAGGCGAAGCTCTTCGAGAAGGTCCCCATCCGCAGGTCGACCCGGTCCTCGATCCCGAGCAGCTCGCTCGCCCCCGCGCCGCGCGCGCCGAGGACGCCGACCCCGTGCGCCTCGTCGACCATCAGCCGCGCTCCGTAGCGCTCGCAGAGGTCGGCGATCTCGGGCAGGGGCGCGATATCGCCCTCCATCGAGAAGACGCCGTCGACCACGACCAGCACGCCGCCTCCGTCACCCGCCGCCCGCCGCAGCATCTGCTCGAGCTTGTCCATCCGGTTGTGGCGGAACGGCCGCAGCTTGGCGCCGGAGATCCGGCAGCCGTCGAGGATGGAGGCATGGTCGCCGGAATCGCAGATCACGGTGTCGCCCGGTGCGAGGATCGTCCCGATGCAGCCGACGTTCGCCTGGTAGCCGGTCGTGAACACGAGCGCCGCCTCGGTGCCCATCCACTCGGCGAGCTCCTCCTCGAGCTGCACGTGCAGCGGGATCGTCCCGTTCAGCAGGCGCGAACCGGTCAGCGCGGTCCCGTAGGTGTCCAGCGCCTCGCGCGCCGCCGACTTGACCCGCTCGTCCCCGGTCAGTCCCAGGTAGTTGTTGGAGCCGAGCATGATCGTCTCCCGCCCCTCCATCTCGACCACCGGGCCTGCCTGCGAGGTGAGCAGGCGGAAGTAGGGCATCATGCCCGTCTCCTTGGCCATCTCCAGCAGTTCGCGCCGGTCGTGCTCGCGGGCCTTGGTGAAGACGTCCGCGGTGATCCGCGGCTCCTCGGCTGTCTCTTCGGGCATGTGGAAAGTGAAGCAGTTGCGCCCGCCGGAGGACGGCCTAGACTGCGGGGCCGATGAGCTTTGCGGCAGCAGCCCAGCCTTCATCCGGTGCGCGGGCCCAGTCCTCCGGCGAAGAGGTCGATGACGGAACGGGCGCCGAGATCGACGGCGTAGCGGTCGAGTTGACCGACGACGCCCCCTCGACCGAGAGCCCGGTGCGCGCCCTCCCGGTTCCACGCACGGCCTCGGAGCTCGAGGCCTGGCGCGGCGAGCTGCGCACGGTCGCGGTGGTAGCGGCGGGAAGCCTCGCCGCCGGGGTCGTGACCGTGGCGGCCGCCGGGGTCGCCAAGTCGGTCGGCTCGCGGACGGCGCGCCGCTCGCTCCGCCGCAAGCGTGAGCGCGACATCGTCGCCTCGCGATCGTTCCTGGTCGACGTCCACCTGCTCGGGCGCTGATGGCGGCGGCGCCGGCGGCGCCCGCGGTCGGGGCATCTCCCGCCGGAACGCGACGGCCCAGGACACGAGGAGCGGGTCTGGTCCGCGGACCCGGCGGATCGGTAGCCGTCGCCGTCCAGCCCGCCGACGAGTACCGGCTCCCGACCGGCATCTGGCCCGATGGGGTCTCGAGGACGCGCGCCGGGATCTACGAGCGCTTCCTCCGGGTCGAAGGGCGCCCGATCCTCGTCCGCGCCTGGCAGGAGCGTGGAGCCGTGACCGTCGCCGCCATGCCGGCGCCGCCCGCCTGGCTCGACTCGATCCCCGCGGGGGAGTCGGCGAGCGATGATCACCTGATCGAGGCGATCGACCGCGGCCGGCGGGCGCTCGCGGTGGACGACGACCTGCGCCAGCTCCGGCGGCAGTTCAAGGCCGATCCTCTCCTCGGCCCGCTGATCAGGCGGCTGCCCGGCTTCCGCGTCGCGCGCTGTCCGGATCCCTGGGAGGCGCTGCTGCGGGCGATCGTGGACCAGCTGATCGAGTCCGATCGCGCGTTCCTGATCCTCCGCCGGATCGCCGCTCGCTGGGGGGAGAGGTTGAGCTTCGAGGGTGTGCCCGGCGCGCGTCCGCTGCCGGAGGCCCCCTCTCCTGCGTCGATCGCGGGGGCGGCCCCGGCGGAGCTCGCCGCGATGGATCTGGCGCCGAAACGGGCGATCGCGCTGATCGCCGCCGCGAAGGAGATCGCGGCCGGCCGCTGCGACCCGGGAGACATACGCGGCGATGCCCGTCTGAAGGCGATCTCCTCGATCGGCCCCTGGACGTTGAACTGCCTACGGCTGTTCGGTCGCGGCGACCTCGACGCCCTCCCGGCCGGGGACCTCATGTACCTGAAGCTCGTCGGCCATCTCGCTCGGCTGGGCCGGCGCGCGACGATCGCCGAGGTCGAGGAGCTCTACGCGCCCTATGCCCCCTATCGCGGATACGTCGGGATGTTGACTCTGCGCGGGTACGGCAAGCGGGCGGCGGCCGCTGGACCGCTGCGCTACCACCCGCCCACCCCCGACTACGAGGCGGCCTGAGCGCTTCACCTCAGGGTCCGAGGGCCGAGGAGGCTGGGGGGTCGCTGAGGTGACGGCGACCTCTGACGGTCAACGCAACAGCACCTCAGCGACCCACCCCCGACGTCATCCCTCCGCGCCGTCCTCCTGAACCGGCAGCAGGTCGTTGGTCAGCATCTCGGACGCCTTCGGCGCGGTTTCGATCTGCCCGGCGTCGGCCATGAACCGGGCGAACTCCTCCCAGCGGTCCGGGTCCATGAAGCCGTAGGGGTTGTCGCCGGGCGGGAGCAGGCGCGGGATCGTCGCCTCGACCTGGGCGGCCGTCAGCTCGGGCTCCAGGCCCTCGCCCGACTCCAGCAGGATCTCGGTCGCGCCCGCCGGATCGTCGGCGGCGTCGAAGGTCCCTCGCTGGAGCCCGGCGATGAACGCCTCGATCGGCGCGGGATCCTCGCGGAGGCGTTCTCCGCTCGCGACCAGGACCAGCTCGTCGTAGGTCGGGATGCCGAGCTCGTCGACCGGGACGATCTGCGGATCGACGCCCCGCTGCTCGAGGTCGACGCCCTCGACGTTGAGGAACGCGCCGAAGATCGCGTCGGCCTTCCCCGACAGCAGCGGCGGCATCAGGTTGAAGCCGACGTCGATGATCTCGACGCTCTCGGGATCGACGCCCGCCTCCGCGAAGATCGTCTGCAGGTAGGCCGTCTGGTAGGGGATCCCGGCGGTCACGATCGTCTTCCCCGCGAGGTCCTCGGGCGTTTCGATGCCGGATTCGGGCAGCGTGATCAGCGAGGTGAGCGGGCCGTTGACGAGCGCCGCGACCGCGACCACGTCGAGCCCCTGGTCACGGGCGAGCAGCACCTCGGGCTGGTAGGAGACGGCGAGGTCGACCCGTCCGGCGGCGACCTGCTTGATCGGAGCGGCGGGATCGGACGGGACCCGAGGCTCGACGTCCAGCCCCCCGGCGGCGAAGTGACCGCCGTCGATCGCCTCGAAGATCCCGACGTGATCGGGGTTGACGTAGAAGTCGAGGGCCAAGTCGAAGGACTCGCCGCCGCCATCGGCCGAGGTCGAGCCCGACCCGTCCTCGGAGCCGCCGCACCCCGCCAGCACCGCCGCAGCGAGCAGGGCGAGCAGGGCAAGCAGGGCGAGCAGGGTCTTGCCCGCGCCGGGTCGTTTCGTCGTCGGTTGGTTCATCGGGGGTCAGCCTCCTTCGTAGCCCGCCTGGCGGTGCGGCTTGCCCCACCAGACGAATCGTCTTTCGATCGCCCCGAGCAGGGCGAAGAGCGCGATCGCCATCGCCGACAGGCAGACGATCGATGCGAACAGCCGGTCGACCTGCAGTTGCGCGTTGTCGACCAGCATCAGGTGTCCAAGTCCCCTCTCGGCCCCCGCCCACTCGCCGAACACGGCGCCGATCACCGAGACGGCGGCGGCGATCTTGGCGCCGCTGAGCAGGTAGGGGAGGGCGATCGGGATCTCGAGCCGGCGCAACGTCTGCCAGCGGCCGGCCCCGAACGAGCGCAGCAGCATCCGCTGCTCGGTCGAGGTCGTCGCGAGCCCGTCCAGCGTGTTGACGGCGACCGGGAAGAAGCAGATCAGGGCGATGATCGCGATCTTCGGCCCGATCCCGAAGCCGAACCAGACCACCAGGATCGGGGCGATCACGATCACCGGGATCGTCTGCGAGGCGATCACGAGGGGGTAGGAGATCCGGCGCAGGAACGGGCTCAGATGCAGGATGAAGGCGACGAGGACGCCGACGGCGATCGCCACCGCCAGCCCGGCGAGCACTTCGACCAGGGTGACGAGCGCGTTGTCGAGCAGCAACTCGCGGTCGACCCACAGCGACGACGCGATCTCCACGGGAGAGGGGACGAGGAAGGGTTCGAGCCCGAGCACGTCGGCGAGGGCGCCCGACGAGGAGCCGAGCTGCCAGAGCCCGAGCAGGGCCACGACCAGGATCAGCGGCGGAAGCCGGCGAGATAACGAGGAGGCGATGTCGATCTTCCCTTCGCGCGCATTACCGCACAGGTTCGAAGGGTCAGCGCCGGGCGGGATCCCGAAGGCGCTATCTCAGCCCGCTCACCCGCGAGCACCCCTGGATAACGCCGCCCACCATAACAACCCACCAGTGGACGCATATGCCCGGACGGGCGCAGCCCGGAGGACATATGCACGGTGATCTATGCCCGGACGGGCGCAGCCCGGAGGACATATGCACGGTGATCTATGCCCGGAC
>CAZXKG010000059.1:0-2110 GCA_964641695.1 uncultured Conexibacter sp. | reverse complement strand
AGTCGCCTACTTCGCGACCACGTCGACGAAGTGCTCGAGGTGCTTCGTCGTCCAGCACTCGAACGCCTCGTCGACGTACGGCTCGTAGGCCGCCATCACCGAGTCGCCGTAGTTCCAGTAGAGACGCGGCTCGGGGTTGAGCCAGAAGATCCGGCCGGCCCGTTCGCAGAGCTCGGCGAAGGCCTTCGTGTGCGGATCCCGCCCGTTGGTCCGAGCGTCACCGAGCACGATCACCGTCGAGCGCGGATCGAGGTCGGCTGAGATCGACTCGAGGAACTCGATCCAGACGCGCCCGTAGTCGGTGTAGCCGGAGACGTCGGCGACTCCGCCCTCGCGCGAGATCCGCTCGCTGATCTTGCGGAAGTCGCGCTCGCGCTCGAAGGTGTCGGTCACCTCGCTGATCCGCTCGATGAAGACGAAGCTGCGCAGCTTCCGGAACGAGTCGTGGAGCGCATGCAGGACGCTGAGGAAGAACATGCTCGCCGAGGTGACGCTGGTCGAGACGTCGCAGAGCACGTAGATCTCCGGCCGGCGGGGTCGCTTCGGCCGGTAGCGGAGCGTCAGCGGGACGCCACCGGTCTCCAGCGACGCGCGCATCGTCCGGCGGATGTCGACCGCGGCGCCCTTGCGCCGCCCGCGCTGCTCGTTGCCGAGCGTGGCCAGCCGCCGCTTCAGCATCGTCACGCTGCGATGCACGGCGGCCAGATCCTGGGTCGGGTTGGTCGGCAGGGCGCGATCCATCTCGGCCAGTGGCCGGGCGGGAGGAAGCTGCCCGGTCCGCTCGATCAGCCCACGCTCGAGCTCGCGACGGAGGTGCTGTTCGAAGCGCCGGATCTGATCGCGGTCCAACTCCGGCTCATCCTCACCCCGCTGATCGCGGCCGGCCTGCGAGAGCCCCAGCCCCCGGCGAATCCGCTGGACGTCGACGCCGACCACGCCGGAGCCCTGCCCGCCGCGACCGAAGGCGACGACGGCCAGCTGGGCGAGGTCACGCATCCGCTCCTCGTCCCCGGCGGCGATCGCCTCCTGGATCGCTCGGCGGAGGGTGTCGACATCGATCTCCCGGCCGTCGGCCTCGCCGGGCTCCCCTTGATCTCCGGCCTGCGGCTCGCCCTCCCTGCCGCCGGCGATCTCGCCCTCGCGCTCGGCCAGCGCCGCCTGCTCCGCCGCGCGGAAGAACCAACGGTTGAAGACGAGGTCGAAGACGCGGCGGTCGTCCTGCGACTTCGTCAGCGTCGCGGCGAGCGCCTCGCGGAAGTCCCGGCGCGAGGTCCAGGAGACATGGTCGACGGCGGCGAAGGCATCGAGCAGCTCCGAGGTCCCGATCGCGATCCCCTCGTTGCGCAGCTCGTCGCAGAAGGCGGCGATCTGGGGCGCGAAGCCGTCCCTGCGAACGGCGGTCCCAGATGACGTCGGGGTAGGGAGCGAAGCGCCGGCCGGCGAAGCGCCCCGGGCGGAGCTCATCTCGAGCCGGGAACGGCGCCCGTCAACCGCACGCCGACGCGCTCGGCGACGAGGTCCAAATCGGTGCGGTGCTTGACGATGATGCTCATCGTCTCCGCGAAGACCTTCGCGTCGATCTGCTCCGCCCCGAGCAGCAGCAGCGCCCGCGCCCAGTCGATCGACTCGGCGATCGAAGGCGGTTTCTTCAGCTCGAGCTCACGGACCATGCCGACGACCTCGACCAGCCGTCGCCCGAGCGCCTCGTCCAGCTCGGGCACGTGCAGGCGCACGATCTCGACCTCGCGATCGAGGGTGGGGTAGTCGAGCCACAGATACAGGCAGCGGCGCTTCAGCGCCTCGGTCAGCTCGCGCGAGTCGTTGGAGGTGAGGAGGACGATCGGCATCGTCTCCGCCTCGACAACCCCGAGCTCGGGAATCGAGATCTGGAAGTCGGAGAGGACCTCGAGCAGCATCGCCTCGAACTCCTGGTCGGTCTTGTCGATCTCGTCGATCAGCAGGACGACCGGCTCGGTCGAGGCGATCGCTCGCAGCAGCGGCCGGGCGAGCAGGAACTCCTCGCTGAAGATGTCGTCGCTGACGTTGTCCCAGCCGGGGCCCTCGGATTCCTCGCCGGCACCCGCCTCCGACTGGATCCGCAGCAGCTGCT
>CAZXKG010000058.1:9883-16303 GCA_964641695.1 uncultured Conexibacter sp. | reverse complement strand
CGTCGCCGCTGGCGAAACTGGTCGGGGGAGCAGCGCTGCCGGCCCGTTGCCATCCCGCGACCGCGAACCCGCGAGGGCCTGATCGAGGCGCTCGTCGCCGCCACCGGGAGCGAGCTCGGGGAAGGCAAGGTCAAGGTCGCCGGCTCGGGGCACTCGTTCACGCCCGCCGCGTTGACCGATGGAACCCTGCTGGAGATCGACAACCTCAACAGGGTCCTCGCCGTCGACCGGGCCACGGGCCTGGTCAAGGTCGAGGCGGGGATCAAGCTCGGCCGGCTCAATCGGGCGCTCGACCGCCACGGCCTCGCGCTCGAGAACCTCGGCGACATCGACCGGCAGACGCTGGCGGGGGCGATCTCGACCGCCACCCACGGCACCGGCTCCAGGTTCCGCAACCTCTCCGCGCAGATCGAGGCGATCGAGCTGATCGGCGCCGACGGGAAGCTCCGGGTGCTGAGCGAGGGGAGCGACCCCGATGCGTTCCGGGCGGCGCGCGTCGGGATCGGGGCGCTCGGGGCGATCTACTCGGTGACCCTGCGGACGGTCACCAACTTCCGCATCGACCGCACCGATCGGGCGCGGCCTCTCGTCGAGCTGCTACCGGTCCTGAACGACTTCGCCGACGGCTTCGACCACTTCGAGTTCTACGTGTTCCCGCACTCGGGCACCGCGCTCTGCCGGGAGAGCACCCGCACCCACGAGCCGGCGCGTCCTCGCAGCCAGGCGGCCACCTACGCGCAGGAGGTGATCGTCGAGAACTGGATCGCCGCCGCCGCCGTGCAGGTCGCACGCGCCGTGCCGTCGGCGATCCCGAGCCTCTCCAGGTTGGCCGCGCGTGGGGCGGGGAAGACGCGGAAGGTGGAGCAGAGCTTTCGCGTCTACGCCTCCGAGCGCCGGATCAAGTTCACCGAGATGGAGTGGGCCGTTCCGCGAAGCGTCGCCCGGGAGGCGGTCGAGCGGGTGATCGAGATCGCCGAGCGTCCCGAGCACGGCGTCTACTTCCCGATCGAGGTCCGGTTCGTCGCCGCCGACGACGCGATGCTGAGTCCGTCGTTCGAGCGCGACGCCACCTACATCGCCGTCCACCACGACACGAGGGCGGAGTGGCGTCCGTACTTCGAGGCCGTCGCCGGCGCCCTCGCCGACTACGGCGCTCGGCCGCACTGGGGCAAGCGGCACGAGCTCGGCGCGAGCGAGCTCGCCGGCCTCTACCCACGGTTCGCCGACTTCGCACGAGTGCGCGCGCAGCTGGACCCGAGCGGCGCCTTCGCGAACGCCTACACCGACTGTGTCCTCGGGCCGCTGGCGACCTAGAGGGTTGAGCCGGGCGATGACGCCGAGCTGACGCCCCGCAGCTCTCCTCAGAGGAAGGCGTGGCCTTCGCCTCGGTAGGTCGGCGCCTCCTCGACGATCCGATCGCCTTGGATCAGGTAGAGCGAGTTGAACCGCTCGCAGAGCTCGCCGGCCTTCGCGTGGCGCATGTAGACGCGATCGCCGATCCGCAGCCGCAGCGCCACCTCGCCGAGCAGGGGGGTCTGGACCTCGCCCGCTGCCTCGTTGCGGTCGAAGCGGAGGCCTTCGGGCAGCCACGGCACCGGCAGCCGATCGCGCCCGGGGGGTCCTGAGGCGACGTATCCGCCGCCGAGCGCGGTCACGCATCCGGGCGCGGGGCGGCGGACGACCGGCAGCGCGAAGGCGGCGGCCGGACGCGGCGAGAAGCGGGAGTAGTGGTCGAACAGCGCCGGTGCGTAGAAGCCGGATCCGGCGGCGACCTCGGTGACGGCATCCTCGCTTGCGGTCAGGGAGACGCTCCCGGTCCCGCCTCCGTTGACGAAGCGGAGTGGAGCGACGCTCTCGACGGCGGCGACGATCGCGCCGCGCCGCTCGGCGATCTCCGCCATCGAGGCGCTCTGCATGCGCTTGATCGCGACGTTCTTGAGGGGGTTGCCGGGCCCCGAGTCGCCGACGCCGGCGACTTGGCCCTCGTAGCCCATCAGCCCTTCGAGCCGGACCCCGGGCCGGGCGACGATCTCCTCGGCGAGCTTGCGCGCGGCTTCCGGCGTGCGTATGGGGGATCGCTTCGGCCCCGCCTCGAGCGCGCCGCGCAACGCGCGGAAGCCGACGTCGACATCGACCGCGACGCCGATCGGAGCAGCCCCGCCGCCGACGGCACCCTCGATCACGTCGAGCTGGGCGACGTCGTCGACCATCAGCGTCGGCGCTGCCTCGGGATCGGTTCGGGCGAGATCGCCGACGCGGGCGATGTCCTGACGGTTCACGGAGGGGTAGGCGACGACGAGGTCGCGGTGTCCGGCCTGCGACAGCATCAGCGCCTCGGCGACCGTGAAGCAGAGCAGCCCGCGGTAGCGGTCGTCGGCGGCCTCGATCCGCTCGATGACCCGACGGCAGCGGATCGACTTGCTCGCCACCCGGATCGGTTTCCCCGCTGCCTGGACCAGCATCTGCCGTCCGTTCTCCTCGAGGGCGTCGAGATCGACGAAGGCGAAGGGCGCCTCGATCCCCTCGAAGATCGCCTCCAGCCGGTCGTATGTGCGGTCGGCGTTCGGTGCCATCATCGGGGCGAGCGTATCCGGCTCGCTCGACGAGGATGCATGCGGCCGGTCGACGCGAACTCGAAGCGGCCCCTTGACGCGGTCGGAGCGATCTGATTTGCTTCCCACCCGTCGGTGGGTGGCCTCGCGTACAGGGCTTGGTCAGCCGCGAAACGTATAGCTGAGGAGAGAGCGTTTATGGGTGGAAAGAGTTTGTCGTCAGGTCGTAAGACCGCGTGGGGCGCTGGACTGGTGGCCTTGTTGGCCGCCTTGGTCCTCGCCGCATGCGGTGGTTCCGATGATGGAGGAGACGAGACGAGCGCATCAGCCGGTGCGGAGGACTGCGTAGCGACAGCACAGGAGCGAACCGACGCCGCCATGGAAGCGCCGAAGTTCAAGGCTCCGAGTGAATCGTTCGACATGGCCGCGAACGAGGGCAAGAAGGTGTGGACGGTCACACCGAGCACGCAGAACGCCCTTCACAACGGCATCGCAGAGGACATGGAGCGAATCGGCGCCGATGCGGGCGTCGAGGTAACGGTGGTCGACGGCAAGGACGACGTCCGCACGCAGAACCAGGGGATCTCCCAGGCGGTCGCTCAGGGTGCCGACGCGATCGTCCTGCAGTCGATCTCGACGGAGATCGCCAGTGGGCCGATCCAGGAAGCGATCGACGCCGACGTGTCCGTGGTCGATCTCTGGAACGGTGGCCCGGATCAGCCGTTGGACGGCCTCTACGCTCACGTCACGAGCGATTTCATGGCCGATGGTGCGCGCATGGCGGACTACGTGCTGGCCAACTCCAACTGCGAGGCCAACACCCTGGTGCTGGGCTCCTCGAGCCATTACCCGCTTCTGGCGACCATGCAGGAAGGCATCGAGACGGAGTACAAGGACCTCTGCCCCGACTGCGGGTTCGAGTACGTCGACATCAACCCCGCCGAGCTGGCGACGAAGGCCGGTCCGACCGCGCAGAACTTCCTGCAGCGCAACCCGGACACCGATTGGGTCATCGTCCAGTACGACGCGCTCGCTTCGATCGTGGTCCCGGGCATTCAGCAGATGGCCGCGGGTTCTGAGGACGTGAAGCTCGTTTCCCACGACGGGGTCGAGCAGAACCTCGACTTCATCCGCAACGGCGAGGTCCAGGTGATGGACATGTCGTTCCCGCCGGGTGAGTACGTCGCCTACGTCCTGATGGATCAGGTGGGCCGGGCGATGGCGGGAGAGGAGCCGAGTGAGGTCATCATCCCCTCGCGCGTCGTCGACGAGTCGAATCTGCCCGACAGCAACGACACGGAAGCGTTGTTCCCGGACTTCGGCGACTACTCCACCGCGTTCACCGACCTGTGGGGCACCAGCTGAGTAGCCCGAGAGCAGTCAGCTCCTAACGCCGGTATCCCACGCATGTCGAAATCAGACCTGATCCTGAAGCTCAGATCTGCGTCCAAGCAGTTCGGCTCCGTGCGCGTGTTGCACGACGTCGATTTCGATGTGCGTGCCGGCGAGACCCACGGGATCGTCGGTCAGAACGGGTCGGGTAAATCCACCCTGATCAAGATCATCACGGGCTACCACGCCCCGGAGCCCGGCGCCAAGCTGTGGCTCCGGGGCGAGGAGCTGACCTTCCCGGTGCACGACCCGGCGACGCTGGGGATCGGCGTCATCCACCAGGACCTGGGGATGGCGCCCGATCTCTCCATCGTCGAGAACGTCGGCGCCGGCTCCCGGTTCGGCTCGTCCCGACCGGGCAAGCCGATCGCCTGGAAGCGCGAGCGCGCGCGCACGACCGAGATCCTGCGAAGGCTGGATCTGGACTTCTCGCCGGACACCAAGGTGTCAGACCTGTCCCCGGCCGGGCGAGCGCTGGTAGCGGTGGTCCGGGCGATTCGCCAGCTCGAGGACTACGGGCACTCGCAGATCCTGCTCGTGCTCGACGAACCGACCGTCTACCTGACCGAGACCGACGCCGAGCTGCTCAAGTCGGTCGTCGCGTCCCTTCGGGATCAGGGAGCGGGAATCATCTTCATCAGCCATCGCCTCAAGGAGGTACGTGGCCTCTGCGATCGCGTGACCGTCATCCGCGACGGCCGCTCGGTGGCAACCGTACCCGGCCAGACCGAGGAGTCCGAGCTCAGCGATCTCATCGTCGGCCGGGATATCGGCGGCTTCTACCCCTCGAAGCTGCCGCCCGCCGAGGGCGCGGTGCTCTGCGAGGTCGAGGCTCTTGCCGGGGGGCGGGCGAACGGCGTCTCCTTCGAGATCCGGGAGGGGGAGATACTCGGCGTCACCGGTCTCCAGGGCATGGGCCACGACGACCTGCCCGGGCTCATCGTCACCGGCGACCGCGAACGGGGCCGGGTTTGCCTGCGGGACGAGGAGGTCTCGTTGACGCTGAGGAACTGCCTCGAGCACGGGGTCGCGATGGTGCCCGGCGATCGCGTCCACTCCGGGGGCTGGATGCAGGGGACCGCGCTCGAGAACGTCAGCCTTCCCGTCCTTCGCCGTTACTGGTCCCATCTGCGCCTCGATCACGCCGAGGAACGCCAGGCGGGGGCCGAGATCTTCGGCCGGTTCGATGTCCGGCCCCCGGCTCCGGATCGACAGCTCGACGCGTTCAGCGGCGGCAACCAGCAGAAGATCCTGCTCGCGAAGTGGCTGCAGGCGAAGCCCGCTCTACTCCTTCTCGAAGAGCCGACGCAAGGCGTCGATGCCGGCGCGAAGAAGCAGATCCTCGAGATCATCCGGCAGACGGCGGCCGAGGGCAGCGGGATCCTGGTCGTCTCCACCGATTACGAGCAGCTCGCCCACCTCTGTCAGCGCGTGCTGGTGATGGCCGACGGCCGCGTCACCTCCGTTCTCGAAGGCCGGGACGTGACCGAGGTCAACATCGCCCGGGCCTGCATGACAACTGCGAAAGATCAGACCTCATCGGTTCTGGAGGAGACACATGCGTAAGGAGCAGAACGCACCCGAGTCGGGGGATGGAAGCCCGGCACCGGCCCTGACCGATCCGGTCGAGGCGGGGGCCGACGGGCCGGCCCGCAGCTGGTGGAAGGGCGGGGGCAACTACCAGGGCTTCGCCGGCCGTTACGGGCTGGTGTTCGTCCTCATCCTGCTGGTCGTCACCTTCTCGGTGATGCTGCCGAGCACCTTCCCGACCGGGGACAACCTGCAGCTCATGCTGGCGACGCAGGCGGTGCTCCTGGTGCTCGCGCTGGGCCTGACGGCGCCGCTGCGCTGCGGCGACTTCGACCTGTCGATCAGCGCCACGATGATCTTCTCCGCCGCCGTGGTCGGGGTTCTTACGGTGCAACACGGGGTCGATCCGGTGATCGCGATGGCGATGGCCCTGGTCGTCGGCCTGATCATCGGCGCCTGTAACGGGTTCGTGGTCGTCGGCCTCGGGATCAACCCGTTCATCGTCACCCTGGGGACGATGACGATCCTTCAGGGACTCAGCTTCGCGATCACCGACTCTCAGGTGATCAGCGGGCTGCCCGAGGCGATCATCGACTTCAGCCGCCAACGTATCTTCGGGCTGCAAGCGATGGTGTACATGGGCTGGATCCTGGCCGTGGTGCTCTGGTACGTCTACCGCTACACGCCGTTCGGCCGGTTCACCCTGTTCGTCGGCGGCAATCCGGAGGCAGCTCGGCTGGCTGGAGTCCCGGTTCCCCGGATCCGCTTCGTCGCCTTCCTGATCTCCGGTGTGATGAGCGGAGTCGCGGGGATCCTGCTGGCCGGGTCGCTCGGTGCAGTGAACCCGAGCATCGGCGGCCAGTACCTGCTTCAGCCCTACGCCGCGGCGTTCCTCGGGGCCGCCGCTATCCAGGTGGGCCGGTTCAACGTGAGGCAGGAAGGCGAC
>CAZXKG010000058.1:0-9873 GCA_964641695.1 uncultured Conexibacter sp. | reverse complement strand
TGGTCGGCACCGTGCTGGGCCTGTACCTGCTCGTAGTCGGGTCCACGGGGCTGCAGCTGCTAGGAGCGCCCTCCGCTACGACTGAGATCTTCAACGGCGCCGCCCTCGTCGCGGCCGTCGCGTTCGCCCGCCTCAGCGGCGGCACCAAGGACGTGCTGCTGATCGCGTGGGTGCGTGACTTCTGGCAGAAGTTGAAGGGGAAGGGGAGGACGACGTGAGCACTTCCACGTCTCCGCACCGGCGAGGCACCGAGGTCGGCAACACCACTACCCAGGGAGCATCTCGATGACACCGAACACGCAACTACAGGCTGAACCAGGGGGAGCAACGGACGCCGACGTCGATCCGATCACCTTCGAAGTGGTCCGCAACGCGTTCATGGCGGTCTGCAACGAGATGTCGCTGGTCTTGATGAAGACGGCGTACTCGACGCCGGTGAACGAGGGTCATGACTTCTCCAGCTGCGTCTACGACGCCGGCGGACAGCTGGTGGCGCAGGGCGACGAGGATCTGCCGGCCTTCATCGGGCTGACCATGCTCACCGTCCCCGAGGTGATCCGGGAGATCGGCATCGACCAGATGCGGGACGGCGACATCTTCATGATCAACGACCCCTACGTCGCCTCGACCCACTGCAACGACGTTCACCTGGTGAAGCCGGTGTTCGTCGACGGCGAGCTGACCGGCTTCGTCACCTCGACGGCCCACTGGTCGGATGTCGGTGGCGTCGCCCCGGGTTCGCTGAACTGCCGCGCGCGCACCCACTTCGAGGAGGGTGTGCGGATTCCCGCGATTCGCATCTGGCGTGACGGCGAGATGGCCGAAGACGTGATGAAGGTGCTGATGGTGAACATGCGTCAGCCCTGGGAGCGGATGGGCGACTTCCACGCCCAGGTCGCCTCCGTCCACACCGGCGAGAGCCGTCTGCAGGCGCTTTGCGCGCGCTATGGGCGAGCGACCGTGACGGCCTGCATGTCGGAGGCGCAGAGCTACACCGAGCGCCTGTTCCGATCGCACATCTCCGACCTGCCGGACGGCGTCTACGAGGCCGCCGATCGGGTGGATCAGGACATCTGGACCGGTGAGCCCAAGCACATCCGCCTGCGCCTGACCGTGGCAGGTGACTCGCTGGTGGTCGACCTGACGGGCAGCGACGGCCCGGCGGAGTCCGGGATCAACTGCACGATCGCGGCGACGACGTCGGCGACGGCGATCGCGATGTCGAGCATCTTGCCCCCGGCGCCGATGAACGCGGGGGTGATGCGCGTGGTCGACCTCCAGGTCAAGCGCGGCTCGCTGCTCTGGGCGGAGCCTCCCTCGGCGGTCTCAGGGCTCGCGGCGACGAGCATGGAGTGCGTGATCGCATGCATCATGCAGGCGCTCAGCCAGGCGGCCCCGGCCCGCGGCGCGGGAAGCCCCTACAGCATCCTCAACTCCGTCTACTCGGGCTTCGACGAGAGGCCCGGGTTCCAGAGCCCCTTCATCAACTACGCCTGGGGCATGGGAGGACTCGGCGGGACGCTCCGCAAGGATGGCCCGAGCGCCGTCGCTTCGGCGTACTCGGCGAGCACGACCAACATCCCCTGCGAGCTGCAGGAGCGTCGCTATCCGGTTCTTTACTGGCGCTACCGTCTGCGGCAGGATTCCGGAGGCCCCGGGACGAGCAGAGGTGGGCTCGGGCTCGATCAGGAGCTTGCCTTTCCCGACGTCCCGGCGACGATCTCGTGCATCGGCAACCGCGAGCGGTTCGGACCGCCCGGCGTCTTCGGAGGTGAGCCGGGTCGCACCGCGCACCTCACCTTCAACTACGAGACCGACCGCGAGCGGAACATCGGGATCTTCTGCGTCAACGAGCCCTCCGACGACACCGACCGTCTCTCCTACTGGTCCGCCGGCGGTGGCGGCTACGGCGATCCGCTCAGCCGATCCGTCGAGAGGGTCGTCGAGGACCTGCTCGACGAGTACATCTCGGTCGAGAGCGCGGAGCGCGACTACGGGGTGGTGGTGAGCCGGCTCGATCTCCGCGAGTTGGTCTGCGAGATCGACGAGGAGGCCACGCAGAAGCTACGGGACCGGCGAATGAGTGAAACGGCGAGCGAAGGCGGGAGAGCGGCATGACGAGGTTCAGGATCGGCATCGACGTCGGCGGTACGTACACCGACTTCGTCGTCTACGACAGGGAGTCTGGGAGCACGCAGACCCTGAAGGTCCCGACGACGCCGCACGATCCCTCCGAGGGGATCCTCGGCGGCTTCGAGCAGCTCGGTCTCGGGTTCGACCAGATCGAGGCCGTCGCGCACGGGACGACCGTGACGACGAACGCGCTGCTGGAGCGGGATGGGGCCCACACCGCGCTCCTCGTCACCGAGGGGTTCCGCGATCTGCTCGAGACCCGCCGCACCAACCGCGAGGAGCTCTACGACGCGCAGTGGACGCCGCCGCCGCCGCTGGTGCGCAGGCGCGACCGGCTCGAGGTCGCCGAGCGCGTGCGCTGGGACGGCGAGGTCGCGCTCGAGCTCGACGAGGAGCGGCTCGACGACGCGATCGAGACACTGCGCCTGCGCGGGGTCGAGGCCGTGGGGATCAGCTTCATGCACGCCTACCAGCATCCGGAGCACGAGCGCCGGGTCAAGGAACGGGTTCAACGGGCGCTCCCCGATGCGTTCGTCACCTGCTCCTCCGAGATCTCGCAGGAGCTGCGGGAGTTCGAACGGACGTCGACCGTCGCGGCGAACGCGTTCGTCGGCCCCAAGGTGAAGAACTACATGACGACGCTGAGCAAGCGGATGCGCGATCAGGGGTTCGCCGGCGAGGTCGCGATCATGCAGTCGAGCGGCGGCGTGTGCACGACCGACGAGGCGATCCGCTTCCCGGCCCGGCTGGCGCGCTCGGGTCCGGCGGGAGGCGCGATGGCCCTCGAGCGGTTGGCCGATCTGACCGGTGAGCGCAACCTCGTGGGCGTCGACATCGGTGGGACCAGCGCCGACGTCTCGGTGATCGTCGATGGACGGACCCGCTGGACGAGCCCGCTCGTGGTCGAGTGGGGCATGCCCCTGCTGATCCCGAGCGTCGACGTCGTCTCGATCGGCGCCGGCGGCGGGTCGATCGCCTGGATCGACGCCGGCGGCGCCCTGCGGATGGGCCCTCAGAGCGCCGGCGCGGTCCCTGGTCCGGTTTGCTACGGCAAGGGTGGTGAGAACCCCACCGCGACCGACGCTCATCTCGTCCTCGGCAGGACGATGACCGGGAGGTTCCTCGGCGGGCAGGGGCAGTTCGATGAGACGCTCGCCGCGCAGGCGATCACGGAGAAGGTCGCCGACCCGCTCGGTCTGGAGCTTCGCGAAGCGGCCCAGGGAATGCTCGAGATCCTCAACTCGGCGATGCTCCAGGCGATCCGGTTCGTCACGGTCGAGCGCGGCTACGATCCGCGCGACTTCGCCCTCGTCGGCCTCGGAGGCGGCGGGCCGCTGCACGTCGCCGAGCTCGCGCGCGAGCTCGCGATGAAGGAGGCGATCGTGCCGCGCGACCCCGGTGTGCTCTCCGCTTGGGGGATGCTCACCGTGGACATGGTGCAGACCCGGTCGCGGACGGTGCTCGAGCGCCTGGAGGACATCCAGGGAGCCGAGCTGCTGTCGGTCCTCGCCGAGCTCGAAGGGTCGATCGACGAGGCGTTCGATCGGCAGGGCGTCGATCCGGCGGATGTGAAGTACGAGCACATCCTCGACCTCCAGTACCACGGCCAGACGTTCTCCCTCTCGGTGAAGCTGGGCGACGAAGGCGTCACGAGGAGCTCGGATCTGACCCACGCGCACGTCTCCGAAGCAGGCGAGCGCTTCCACGTCGAGCATGAGCGCGAGTACGGCTACTCGGATCGGGGTCACGGCCTCGAGGTCGTCTCCGTGCGCGCATTCGGCCGGGCCGAGGTCGAGAAGCCGGAGCCGGCGTCGGAGGCGCTGGTCCAGCAAGGGCCGGACGACGCCGCGATCGGCGTGCAGTCGGCATGGCTCGACGGCGAGCAGCACGAGGCGCCCGTCTACGACCGCGCGTTGCTTCAGCCCGGCGTCGAGATCTCGGCGCCGGCGATCATCGTCGAGGAGTCCTCGACCACCGTCGTCCCGCCCGGTACCCGGGTGCGGCTGGACGAGTTCGGGAACCTCCGGATGCTGACTGCATCCGGGGTCGATGCAGTTGACGGCCGTCAGGCCGAGAAGGTGGGTATGTGATGAGCAGGATCTCAGGCATCGGGATGACCCGGTTCACCAAGCACGAGAACCGTACGCTGCGTGAGCTCGCGCGGGAGGCGGCCGATTCCGCCCTCGAGGACGCCGGGCTCGAGATCGGCGCGGTCGACGCGCTGGTCTTCGCGAACAGCTTCGGAGGGCTGCTCCAGGGCCAGGAGTCAGTCCGTGGGCAGGTCGTGTTCGCCACCGAGGGCGTCGCTCCGTCGACGATCATCAACGTCGAGAACGCCTGTGCGAGCGGCTCGACCGCTCTCTACGTCGGTCACCAGCTGATCCGCTCGGGCTCCGCGGGCGTGGTCCTGGTCGTCGGCGCGGAGAAGCTGTGGCACGCCGATCGACAGCGCTCTCTCGCCGCGCTCGCGACCGCGACCGACGTCGAGATCCTCGACGAGAACCCGCCGAAGTCCAACATCTTCATGGAGCATTACGCGGAGAAGGGCAGGCAGTACCTCGGCTCGACGGACGCGAGCGAGCAGTCGTTCGCGTTGGTGGCGGCTAAGAACAGCCGCTTCGGCGCGCTCAACCCCAATGCTCACTTCCAGACTGTGAACACCGCGGAGGAAGTGATGGAGGCCCGTCCGATCGCACCGCCGCTGACGCTCCTCATGTGCTCCCCGATCTCCGACGGTGCGGCGGCCGCCGTGCTGACCGATGACACGAGCGCCGGTCCGAGGCTGATCGGCTGCGGCCTGGCGAGTGGCGACGGTCGTACCGACCCCGCGGTCGCCGCCGCGGCGGCGGCGTTCGCGGAAGCGGAGGTGGCCCCCTCGGAGGTCGACTGCGTGGAGGTCCATGACGCCGCCGCTCCGGCGGAGCTGATCGCGCTCGAAGCGATGGGGATCTTCGAGGGCGGCGAAGCCGCCGAACGACTGCGGGGCGGCGACACGGACGCCGGTGGCACGCTGCCGGTGAACACCAGTGGCGGGTTGATTCGCCGCGGCCATCCGATCGCGGCGACCGGCCTCGCCCAGATCTACGAGGCAGTGGCCCAGGTGAGAGGCGATGCCGGCGGCCGTCAGGTTGCGGAGGCGCGGATCGCCGCGTGTCACAACGCGGGCGGTGTGCTCGGCGAGGAGGCTGCGGTCACCACGGTATCGGTCGTAGCTGAGGGATAATGCGCACATGAGCACCGCTGAAGCCCGGCTCGCCGAGATGGAAGACCGCGTCGCTCGGTTGTCCGAGTCGATCGCCTACGTGACCGAGAACCGTGAGTTGCTCGAACGTAGGAGGGAGGAGATAGCCGAGGCCGCTTACGTCGAGATCTCGCGAAGCGGATTTCGCGATGCGAGCGTGAGCGCGATCGCGAAGCGGGTGGGAATCGACAAGCGCACGCTCTACGACTACGTGGGGGACAAGGACGACATCCTCTTCCTCGTGTTCCTCCACTACCTGCCCAAGCTGCTGCGGAGGATGTGCGCGGCGAGCAACGAGGCGGAGGGAGATCCGCTCGCACAGCTACGGGCCATCGCCCACGAGCACGTCCGCTACCAGGAGGAGCACCCCCGCATCGGGCTGTTGTACTTCCGCGAGCTCCGTCACCTTCAGCGCGACCAGATCGCCGAGGTCCTGTGGATGCTCAGCCAGTTCATCGCCCTGTACGAGGAGGCGATCCGCGACGGGGTCGACGAGGGGATCTTCGCCGTGTCGGAGCCACACGTAGCCGCCCGCGCCGTCGCTGCGGTGCTCGACATGGCCAGCCTCGCCGGCTGGGACCTGAACCGGCACGGCTACGACACGATCGAGAAGGAGGGGCTGAACATGGTGATCGACGGGCTTCGCACGCGTGACACGGCCGATTCGATCCCCGCCCTCGACGGGTCGGTCCCCGTCTCCGACTGACGCGATGCCGGTCACACTCGAACGAAGGCCGCCGCTCGCGTTCGTCACGATCGACTGCCGCGACACTCGCAACGGGCTCGACGAGACCGCGCAGGACGAGCTGCTGGAGGCTTGGAAGGAGTTCCGCGACGATCCCGATCTGCTGGTTGCCGTCCTCACCGGGGCCGGCGATGAGGCGTTCTGCTCGGGGGCGGATCTGAAGGCTTACACGCCGTTGCTCGGTGGCATGTCCAGCTACGAGCTCCGCGAGCGCGCGAACCAGCCGGGCTTCGGCGGGATCACCCGGTCCTTCGAGCTGTGGAAGCCGGTCGTGGCCGCGATCAACGGCTACGCGATCTCAGGGGGGATGGAGTTGGCGCTCGCCTGCGACATCCGAATCGCCTCGGCCGGCGCGGAGCTTGGATCCCAGGAGGTCCGGTGGGGATTCCACCACTGTGACGGGGGCACGGTCCGGCTTCCGTTGATCGTCGGACTGGGTCACGCGATGCGGCTGGTGCTCACGGGCGAGCGGATCGACGCCGAGGAGGCGTTCCGGATCGGCCTGGTGTCGGAGGTCCTGCCCGATCGCGACTCGCTGCTCGAGCGAGCCGAGACGATCGCGCGGGGCATCGCCCGCAACGGGCCTCTCGGCGTCCGCTCGGCCAAGGAGTCGATGCTTCGAGCCTTGGGCCGTCCCCTGGAGGACGCTTTGCGCCTCGAGAGCATGATGTTCGCCTCCCTGGTGCATACCGATGACTACGCAGAGGGGCCGAAGGCGTTCGCCGAGAAGCGCGCTCCCCGGTTCACGGGCGAGTGAGCGCAGGGAAGGAGCGCCTCGACGGCACCGTGGCGATGATCACGGGCGGCAGCCGCGGGATCGGTGCTTGCGTCGCTGATCGCCTGGCGGCACTGGGTGCGTCGCTGGTCCTCGTCGCTCGCGACCAGACGGCGCTCGAAGTGGTTGCCGGCCGTATCGAGGAGAGGGGTGGTCGAGCGCTGACCGTCTCCACGGATCTCTCCGCGCCCGCTGTGATGACCGACGTCATCGAGCGGGCGATCGCGCACTACGGCCGGCTAGACGTTCTCGTCAACAACGCCGGGATCCTTCCGCAGGCGAAGCAGATCTTCGAGATCGGGCTGGAGGAATGGCAGCGGACGCTCGACATGAACCTGACGGGCCCCTGGTATCTGAGCAAGCTCGCTTACCCCTACCTGAAGGCTGACGGGGGCGGGAACATCGTCAACGTCGCGTCCGTCTCCGCGCTCGAGCACACGATCGGACGCGGCGGGTACGGGGTCTCGAAGGCGGGGTTCGCGATGATGACGAAGGCGTTCGCGAAGGAGTGGGCACGGGACGGCATCCGCGTCAACTGCGTGGCTCCGGGGGTGGTGCGTACCGAGCTCGGCGTCCCCGTCCTCGAGTATCTCGAGAGCAAGGACCGCTCCCCGAACCCCCTCGACCGCTATGCAGAGCCCGAGGACGTTGCCGAGATGATCGCGTTCCTCGCCACCGGCCACGCTCGGCACGTCACGGGCACGGTGATCCCGATCGACGGCGGCGAGCTGCTCTGAGCCCTGAGTCGTTCCCGCGGCGGGACTCGGAACCAAGCGGGATTGAGGGTTGACGCCCGACTCGACCCGGTATAGCCTCCCACCAGTGGGTGGGAAGTCTCAATCCAACGGACAGGCGGGCGATGTGAACGCGGAAACGCTGCTCGCGAGCATGCTGAGCTCGCGGCTCTTCGAGGAGAGGTGCGCCGAGATGGTCTCGGCGGGACAGCTCGACGGCACGGTGCTGCACGTGTCGATCGGCCAGGAGGCGATCGCGGTCGGAACAGCCGCCCATCGCCGCGACGGTGATCTCATGTTCTCGACTCATCGCGGGGTCGCACACTGCATCGCCTGGAACGCGGATCTCGAGGCCCTGCTGGCCGAGTCGATCGGACGTCGCGGCGGCTACGCACGAGGGCTCGCGGGCCACATGCACATCATCGACCTCGACAACGGGATTGCCGCCACGAACGGGATCGTCGGCGGTGGGGTTCCGCTGGCCGTCGGAGCTGCGCTCCAACTGCGACGGCGTGGCGAGGGCAACTGCGTGATCGGCTACTTCGGAGACGGCGCCGCCAACACCGGCGCCGTGGCAGAGGCTTTGAACCTCGCGCAGGTGTGGGAGGTGCCGGCGCTGTTCGTCTGCGAGAACAACGAGTTCGCCGAGATGACCTGGTCGGTGGACTTCACCGCCGGCCGGATCGTCGACCGCGCGATCGCTCTGGGGATGACTGCTGAACAAGTGAACGGGAACGATGTGATGGAGATCTACGACCGCGCGGGCGCCCTGATCGAGGGAATCCGCAACGGAGCAGGGCCGGCCCTGCTGGAGTGCACGACCTTCCGCGCCGGCGGCCATTGGCTCGGCGACCCCGAGCACTACCGGGAGGCGGAGCACAAAGACTCGTTCCCCGACCGCGATCCGATCCCCCGGCTTGCGGCGAGTGCTGGGATCGAGGACGACGAGGTGGAACGGATCAAGGCGGAGATCGACCTGAGGCTCGAACCCGTGTTCGAATCCGCGCTCGCGATGGAGCCGCCGACGATCGAGGACATCCTGCGCTCGCCCCTCGCGCCATGAGCAAGCCGAAGCGCGTCAAGTACTGGCAGGCGATCAACGAGGGGATCGCCGAGGAGATGGACCGTGATCCGTCGGTGATCATGATCGGGCAGGACGTCGGCAAGCCCGGTGGTACCTTCGGCGAGACCCGCGATCTGCTCAACAAGTTCGGGCCGGAGCGGGTGTACGACGTACCGATCTCCGAGCAGGCGATCGTCGGCTCCGCCGTGGGCGCCGCGATCGCCGGAGCTCGCCCGATCGTCGAGATCCTCTTCATCGATTTCCTCGGGATCGGGTCCGACCAGCTCGTCAACCAGGCGGCGAAGTACTTCTCCTTCTCGGGCGGGCGTGCCTCGGTGCCGATGGTCCTGAAGACGGCGGTGGGCACCGAGCTCGGCATGGGGGCGCAGCACTCGCAGAGCCTCGAGAGCTGGTACGCGCAGATCCCTGGCCTCAAGGTCTGCTGGGCATCCACGCCGAGGGACGCCAAGGAGTTGATGAAGGCCGCCGTTCGCGACGACAACCCGGTCCTGTTCATCGAGAGCTTCAGCCTTCTGCGACTTTCCGGAGAGGTGGGAGGCCCCGACGAGGTCGGGCAGCTCGGCGCGGCCGAGGTCGTCTGCGAGGGCAGCGACATCACCGTGGTCACCTGGGGCACGATGCGGCACAAGTGCCTCGATGCGGCCGAGCAGCTCCAGGCGCGCGGCATCTCCGTCGAGCTGATCGACCTGAGGACGATCACCTCGTGGGACCGGGACACGGTCTTCGAGTCCGTGCGCAAGACGAACCGGTGCGCCGTGGTGACCGAGGCACCGACCGAGTTCGGCCCGAGCGGTGAGATCGCGAGCGCCGTCGGCGAGTACTGCCTCGACTGGCTGGACGCGCCGATCCGTCGAATCGGGAGCCCGAAGGTCCTGGCACCGCAGTTCGCCGAGTACGACAGGCTGCGCGTGCCACAGGGCGCGCAGATCGCAGAGGAAGTCGAGCGGATGCTCGAGGGAGCCGTGGGAGTGTCGGGAGAGGAGGAACGGTGACCGATTACCCGTTGGAGGAGCGCACGATCGGGAAGATCCTCGCCCACAAGAGCGAGCTGCATCCGGATCGCCCGTACATGTACTGGAAGGACGACGTGATCACGTTCGGGGCGGCGGAGAGCCTCACCAACCAGCTCGCGCAGGGGTTCGCCGGAGCGGGGATCGAGCG
>CAZXKG010000057.1:0-16408 GCA_964641695.1 uncultured Conexibacter sp. | reverse complement strand
TGTCGAACTGCATGCCCTCGGTGAACTCGAGCTCCATCCCGAAGGTCTGGCCCTCTTCGACGTTCACCACGCCGTCCTTGCCGACCTTCTCGATGGCGTCGGCGATGATGTCGCCGATCTCATCGTCAGCCGCGGAAATCGACGCGACGCGGGAGATCTGCTCCTTGCCGCCGACCTCAGCCGATTGCGAGCCGCGCAGGTTCTCGACGACCTGGTTGACGGCCGTCTCGATGCCCTTGCGGAGCGCGAGCGGGTTGGCGCCTGCGGCGACGTTCTTCAGACCCGAGCGGACGATCGTCTGCGCGAGCAGCGTCGCCGTGGTCGTACCGTCACCGGCGACGTCGTTGGTCGCCGTGGCGACCTCGCGGACGAGCTGAGCGCCCTGGTTGGCGAAGACGTCCTCGATCTCGATCTCGCGAGCGATGGTCACACCGTCGTTGGTGATCGTGGGGGCGCCGAACTTCTTGTCGAGGACGACGTAGCGGCCCTTGGGGCCGAGCGTCACCTTGACTGCGTCTGCGACGGCGTCGACGCCGTCCTGCAGGGCGGCGCGTGCATCCGCGCCGTACTTGAGCTCCTTGTGAGCCATATCAGTGAATCCTCCTGATTGGGGTGGGTAGGCCGGACGGGCGCGCTAGGCGACCTTGGCGAGGATGTCGGCCTCGCGCATGACGAGCAGGTCCTCCCCATCGACCTTGACGTCGGTGCCGCCGTACTTGCTGTAGAGGACGATGTCCCCCACCTCGACGTCGAGCGGGATGCGCTTCTCGCCATCCTCGTCCCAGTTTCCGTCGCCGACGGCGAGAACTTCGCCCTTCTGCGGCTTCTCCTTGGCGGTGTCGGGGAGGACGAGGCCGCTGGCGGTCTTCTCCTCCTCCTCGACAGCCCGGACGATCAGACGATCTCCCAGGGGCTTGAGATTCATTCGTTTACCTCCGTAGGGGTGGTTGTTCGTGGTTTCCCGTAAGTGAGCTTGGCACTCTAGACGGGAGAGTGCCAAATGAACGTGGCCGAGTGTAGCGCGTGAAACCGGGTCGTCAAGCGATCTAAGTCTGGGCCGCTTAGATCCACGGCGAGAATGGGTCGCGCTCGAGATGACTGGCGGGGAATGCTCCGGGCTACGCCCGTCCGCTTCCCCGGTTGGCCAGTGACCCCGGAAGCAGGGGCGACGCCGCGGAGTTGGGTCGGCAGGTTCCCGGCTAACTCGAAGCGATGAGCTTGCCGCCTACGCGCCTGGCCAGGCCCTCGCCGCCCCATTTCATCACCTGGTTGTGGTTCCAGGCGAAGATCGGGCGGGCGCCGAGGGTGGCGGCGGCGTTCATCCAGGGCTTGGTCGTGCGCACGTTCCAGCGGTAGAGGACGGCGGTGGCGGTGGCGTCCTCGTAGAGGGTCCAGCGGCCGTAGCCCTCGAGGCCACCGGTGACTCGACCCTCCATCAGGTGCGGGTACTCGACCCTGGTCGAGACGACGTCGAAGCGGACCGCGTAGGGGATCCGGCTGCGCCAGACGTAGGTGCCGCGGCGGCCGGTGCCGTCGCCGTTGCCGGGCGCGGTCTCGGCCGCTTCCTGGACGCCGTGCCACCACTCGGGCCAGCGGTCGGACTCCCAGATCGCCTCCCAGACCCGCTCGCGCGGCGCTTCGATCACCCAGGTCGTGAGGAAGGAGTAGTCGGCCACCGCGGAGGCGTGGGTCGCGCTCAGTTGCGCGAGTGCGGCTGGGGATTGCCGAAGGTGGTCTGCGGACGCTCGACGATCTGCGAGAAGCGGATCACCGTGATCACGTCGTCGTCGGCGATCGGGCGGCTGTAGATCTGCTCGAGGAAGCCGACGGTGTCCTCGCGAAGCCGGAACTCCGGGTTGTCGTGCTCGATGTCCCGCGGCGAGATCTCGCTGACCTTCTTCACCTCGACGTCGTCGATCACGGCGGCGAAGATCTTCTCCCGCGGCCCGTGCCGGTAGCCGACCGTAACCCAGACGACCTGGCCCCGCTTGTACTTGCGGGACTTGTCCCCAAGCCGGATCGTCGCCGTCTTCCGCCCTCGTTTGAGCTGGTCGACGAAGAGGGGTGAGTAGAAGTTGAGGACGTAGAGGCCTGACACTGGGGCAAGCCTACTCGCGATCAGAAGATGTAGGAGCGGAGGCGCTGGGGCTCGACGACCGTTACCCGGCCGCGGCCGACGCGGACTACGCCGGCCCGTTCGAGCACAGCGAGGAAGCGGCTGACGCTCTCGCGGGAGGTGCCGGCGAGCTGGGCCAGGTCGGCCTGGTTCATCCGGATCGTGACGCCCTCGCGGCCGGGGCCCACCCCCTCCTCGGCGACGAGGCGGAGCAGGACGCCGGCGACCCGGCTGGGGACCGTCTGGAACGACTGCCTGGTGATCCGCTCGTTGGCGTCGCGGAGGCGGCGCGTCAGCGCCACGACGAGCTTGGCGGTCATCTGCGCGTTGCGCTCGAGCAGGCCGCGCATGTCGGTGGCCGAGAGCGCGAGGAGCTCGACGTCGCTCAGCGCCTCGAGGCTGGCCGAGCGGATGCCGCCGTCGAGCATCGCCAGCTCGCCGACGAGCTCACCTGGGCCGAGGGTCGCCAAGGCTATCGCGCGGCCGTCGGAGTGCTCCCGCGTGACCCTGAGCTCGCCGCTGCGGATCACGTAGCAGGCGTCGCTCTCGTCGCCCTCGTGGAAGACGCGGGCTCCCTTGGGGAACGAGCGCGGGATCGCGACCTGGGCGATCCGCTCGAGCTCGGAAGGATCGAGGCCCGAGAGCAGCGGTACTTGCGCCAGCAGCTCGACCGCAGGTGTCTTCTCCTCTCCCATGCGGGGTGATTATCGCGATTCGCCCGGGTGCCGTGACGAGATCGAACGGAACTTCAGCCGGACCATGGACGGTTCGCGTTCGGTTGAGGCGTGTGAAGAAATCGAACGGAACCTCAACCGGACCTGGGCCGGCTCAAGTTCAGTGCGGCGGCCGGGTCAGTGCGACGCCCGGGATCGTGTCGACGAGGGAAGACGCGCAGCTCTAGGTCTGACAACCCGGACACCAGATGGTCAGGCGAGCGTCGTCCCCCTGCCGGGACGAGGCGATCCGCCCGCCGCAGCGCGAGCACGGCTTCGGCGAGCGGCCGTAGATCTGCTTCGGGCGGCGGCCGGTCTCGACCGTCGCCTCCATCACCTTCTGCGCCGCGGCCACGAGCTCGGCCGCCTCCTTCTCCGAGACGTCCGCGACCCGGCGCTCGGGACTGACCCCGGCGGCGAAGCAGGCCTCGATCCGGATCACGTTGCCGACCCCGGCGAGGATCCCCTGGTCGATCAGTGCCTCGCCGACGGGGCGATCCGCGGGATAGGAGAGGACGCACGCCGCGCCCGCCGCGACGTCGAAGCCCTCGGCCAGGGGATCCGGGCCGAGCCTGAGCAGGGTCGGGTCGTGCCGGAGCTTCGCCGCACTCCCCATCCGCAGGAGCTTGCCGCGGGCCTGGGAGGCCTCGGCCGGGAGCTCGCCCTCGCCCGCGGTCAGGCGCAGCCACGGGTATCCGACTCGCCGCCGATGGTGAGCGTCGCCCTCGGGCCGGATGAACCAGCGCCCGTTCATCCCGAGGTGACTGTGGACCATCATCCCGCCGGAGAAGGTGAGCAGCAGGTGCTTGCCTCGCGCCTCCACACGCTCCAGCGTCCTCCCGCTCAGATCGCCGGCGCGGGAGTGCAGCGGCGAGCGTCGGTCCGGCGCTTCGGCGACGACCTCCCGTCCCACCATCGCCGCGTCGAGCCGCCGAGCGATCCGATGGATGGTGTCGCCCTCAGGCATCCTCGCTCATCGACGAACGAGGATACGACTCCGCTGAACGCCGCGGTCAAGCGCGCGGGCTGTCGGAGCCGACCTCCGCATACGCAGCGATCAACGCCTTGAAGGCGCCGTCGTCCCAACCGATCGGGCTCCCGGCGAGGGCGGGCACGAGCCGATCGAGCGAGTAGTGCAGGCCGACGAGGTCGCCGCGTTCGAGGGCCATGTCGATCTCGGACACGAAGTACGTCGCGAGCAGCCGGGTACCCTCGTCGGTGGGCTCCAGCTCCCAGCGCATCCACGAGCCGGGACTCGTGTGGGTGTGCTCGAGCAGCGTCGGCGGATCGAGACGCGTGATCGTGAAGTCCATGGTCGGGAAGTCCATGTCGGGCCAGTCGAAGACGATCCTGCCGCCCTCGCGAAGGTCGACGGTGATCTCCGCGGCCATCGGCGGCCACCAGTCGCCGAGGCGTTCGGGCTCGGTGATCGCCGCCCACACCGCTTCGATCGGGAAGGCGAGGGAACGCTCGAAGCGGACGCGGCCGCCCTCGGGTGTGCGCTCGACGGTTCCGGTGGGGCTGGGGCTCATGATCTCTCCTCTGGCAAACGGTCGTTCCTGGTCGGTTTCGCAGTGCGTTCGAGATGGCGCTCCAGAGCGTCGAGCCGATTGGACCACTCCATGCGGTACGGCTCCAGCCACTCGTCGAGCTCCTTCAGCGGCTCCGGCCGGAGCCGGTAGAGCCGCCGCTGCGCCTCGCGCCGGACGTCGACGAGCCCGGCGTCGCGGAGCACCTTGAGGTGCCGCGAGACGCCGGGCTGGTGCATTCCGACGATCTCGACGAGATCACCGACGGAGAGCTCGCCATCGCCGCGTACGGCGTCGAGGATGCGTCGCCGAGTCGGTTCGGCGATGGCCTCCAGAACGGTGGTCGACGTCATGGACCCTAGCATATGCCATCACGTATATATGCGCAAGCAGATGTAAGCGAAACCCGGCGGCGACGGGCACTCGGCGCATGCGATGCCACTGCTCGGTGTTCTGACGAGCGAGTTGAGACCCGGTTCTCCCTGGAGCGACGGGCGAGGTTGCAGCGGCCTAAGGCTTCAGCTTGCGGCCGGTCTGGAACAACCACTGTGACCAGGCCACGAGGATCGCCGCCACGAGGGCGGTGAAGCCGAGGGCGATCCATACGTTCACGTCGCTGGTGCCGAGGAACCCGTATCTGACCGAGTCCACCATGTAGAAGATCGGGTTGGCGTGTGAGACCTCCTGCCACGGCGAGGGCAGGATGTCGATCGAGTAGAAGACGCCGCCGAGGAAGGTCAGCGGCAGGATCAGGATGTTGTTGATGAACGCGTGGTGGTCGAACGTCTGCGCGTAGATGCCGACGATGTTGCCCAGGGCGGAGAAGAGGACGATCAGCAGGACCGTCGCCAGCGCCAGGTGGAGGGGGTGCTCGATCGTGGAGCCGGTGAGCGGGATCGCGACAGCCATCAGCCCGAGCCCGATCGCCAGCGAACGGAAGACGCCGCCGAGCGCGTAGCCGAGGTTCATCTGCCAGGCGTGCATCGGCGAGGCGAGCACGTCGTTGATGTAGCGCTCGCTGCGCGCCTGCAGGAGCGAGGAGCTGCTGTTGGAGAACGCCGCCTGTGCCATCGCCATCGCGATCAGGCCGGGAACGATGAAGACGTCGTAGGGCACCCCGCCGATCCCGCTGATCCGCGAGCCGAGCGAGAGGCCGAAGACGAGGATGAAGAGCGCCGAGGAGACGACCGGGGCGAGGATCGTCTGCCGCCAGAGCCTGGTGACCCGGCGGCACTCGCGCAAGGTGAGCGCGCGCATCGAGCGCCCGGGATCCGGCGTCGGCATCGCGGCGACCATCTCGGCGGCGCGGTCGTGCGCGGAGGTGACGCGGGCGGTCGTCTCGCTCACGAGTCCGCCCCTTCGATGCTCGCGAGAGCCGCGGGCAGAGCCGATGAGACGGTCTGCAGGTAGACGTCCTCGAGCGTGGTCGCGTCGTAGCGTCGCTTCAGGCCGTCGACGGTGTCGCGGGCGACGATCTGGCCGCCGGAGATCAGCGCGATGTCCTCGCACAGCGACTCCGCCTCCTCCAGGTAGTGGGTGGTGAGCAGGATCGTCGTGCCCTCCGAGTGGAGCTTGCGGATGTAGTTCCAGAGGTCGTGGCGGAGCTCGATGTCGACTCCCGCGGTGGGCTCGTCGAGGATCACGAGCAGCGGCTCGTGGAGGAGCGCTCGGGCGAGGAGGAGCCGTCGCTTCATCCCGCCGGAGAGCTTCGGGGTGCGGGTGTCGGCCTTGGCGCGCAGGTCGAAGACGTCGATCATCTCCTCGGCCCGGCGCTCGGCGTCCGCGTTCGTCATCCCGAAGTAGCCACCGTGGTAGACGAGCGACTCACGTACGGTGAGGAAGCGATCAAGGTTCGGGTCTTGCTCGGCGACGCCGACGAGACGTCGGGCCTGGAGCGTCTCGTGGGAGTGGCCGAAGACCTCGATCCGACCGCTGCTGCTGCGGATCAGGTTGCAGATCGAGTTGATCAGCGTCGTCTTGCCGGCGCCGTTGGGGCCGAGCAGGCCGAAGAACTCCCCGGCTGGGATCTCGAGATCGAGCCCGCCGAGGCCGACGGTCCCGTCGTCATATGTCTTGGCGAGACCCTGGACGGACAGCGCCGGAGGAAGATCGTTCACTCTGCAACAGATTAGGGCCTGGGGCAATCCCGCTCCGGAAGCCGATCCGCCTGCCGCCTGGGCTCGCTCCCTACGCTTTCTCAGCACATGCGCGACTACGGACACGAGCTCGAATTCGGGGTTTTCACGACGCCCAGCGCGGCGGAGGCCGAGTCGGTGGTGACGCTGGTCCAACTGGCCGAACGGGTCGGTCTCGACCTGGCGAGCTTCCAGGACCACCCCTACCAGCCGGCCTTCCTCGACACCTGGACCCTGCTCTCCTTCCTCGCCGCCCGGACCGACCGGATTCGGCTGGCGACCAACGTGGTGAACCTGCCGCTGCGATCGCCGGCGGTGCTCGCCCGCTCATCGGCCAGCCTGGATCTGCTCAGCGGCGGACGGGTCAGCCTGGGGTTGGGCGCCGGGGCGTTCTGGGATGGGATCGAGGCGATGGGGGGAGAGAAGCTGACGCCGGGCCAGAGTGTGGACGCGCTCGAGGAGGCGATCAGGGTTCTGCGAGCGCTGTGGGATGGCGAGGAACGGAGCGGGGCTCGGCTCGAAGGCGAGCACTACCGGCTTGCGGGAGCGAAGCGCGGTCCGACGCCGGCGCATCGGATCGAGATCTGGCTGGGCGCGTACAAGCCGCGGATGCTGCGGCTTACCGGCAGGCTGGCCGACGGCTGGGTGCCGAGCACCAGCTACCTGGAGCCCGGCGCGCTGGGCAAGGGCAACGAGACGATCGACGAGTCGGCCCGCGCCGCCGGCCGCGACCCGGGCGAGATCCGGCGGCTGCTCAACATCATGGGCTCGTTCGGTCCGGGGCGCGGGGACGATCCCCTCCAGGGTCCGCCCGAGTCGTGGGTCGAGGAGCTGTGCCGGCTCGCGACCGTGGAGGGCATAGGGACGTTCATCGTCGCCGCCGACGACGCGGCGACGATCGAGACGTTCGCGACCGCGGTGGCCCCCGCGGTGCGCGAGCGCGTGGCGGAGATCCGCGCGGACGGAGGCGTCGCGGCCATCGACGGGGTAGCGGTCGAGGAAGACGTGCCCGGGGATGGGGCACCCGCGGTGGCGGTTTCCACCCTCCCCGAAGACGAGTACGGGCGGCTCGGGGTGCGGCCGACGCCGGACGACGGCGAGCGTCACAGCGAGGTGAGCCTGCTCGACGAGTCGAGCCGACCGCATCGAACCCCATCCGGGCCGGAGATCACCTACACGGATCAGGGCAGGGCGATCGGCAAGCACCTGATCGACGTCCACGATGGGCTGCGTTCGGAGCTGGACGAGCTGCGGCGGATCATCGGCGAGGTGAAGGAGGGTGCGATGAGCGCGGGGGACGCGCGTTCAGCCCTCGGTGAGATGGCCCTGCGGCAGAACGACTGGACGCTCGGCGCGTTCTGCTCCCGCTACTGCCGGGCCGTGAGCCAGCACCACTCCCTCGAGGACGACGCGATCTTCCCCCACCTCGCGACCAGCGACTCGACCTTGGGGCCGGTGATCGATCAGCTCACCAAGGAGCACCTGACGATCCACGACGCGATCGAGGACGTCGATCGGGCGCTGGTCGCCCACATCAACGACCCGAAGGACTTCGACGTGTTGACCGATGCGATCGACCAGCTCGCCGACGCGCTGCTCTCACACCTCTCATACGAGGAGCAGGAGTTGGTGGAGCCGCTGGCGAGGCTCGGCTTCTACTCGGGGCAGATCCGGGGCTGAGTCAGGCGGCTAGCGCGAGGGCCGGGCTCGGACTCAGCGAGCCCACCACCGCGTTCAACCGCTCCCCGAGTCCTTCCAGGCTCCCGGTGAGGACGGCCGATCGGATCACCTCGACCAGCGATCCGACCATGAGATGGTCGATCCGGATGTTCCCCGGGCACCGCGAGAGGGCGCCGGCGAGACCCTCGGCCAGCGCGCCGCGGCGGCTGCCGCCGCACGTCTCGTCGGTTCCGGGGGACGGGAGCTCGCACTCGCCCAGAACGAGGAGCCGGACGTTGCCCGGGTCGGCGGCGAACTCGGATTCGAGGGCGCGAAAGAGTCGCGCCATCGCGGGAGCTTCGTCCTTCGCAGGCGGGGACGCCGCCGACTCGATCGCCCCCAGCAGGCAGTCGAGACGCTCCTCGTAGAGGACCGCGAAGCACTCCCGCTTGCCGGAGAACTGACGGTAGAAGTCGCCCTGCGGGACGCGTGCGGCTTTCACTAGGTTGCCGATTCGCACGCCGGCTAGCGCCGGGGGGTCCTGCAGCTCCTCAGACATCGCCTCGAGCAGCCGGCCCTTGGTTCCCTCGCCCGATACGAAGTGCTCGCCGAGCAGCTCGTCGAGCACGCCCACGATGTGACCCGACCACTCCGCGCTGAAGTTGGTGGCGGCCGCCTCAGGGGCTTCGGATGTCATTCGCTCGATCGCCGCGAGTCGAGGGTCGAGCGCCTCACACAGGCAATGACGCTTGTCTCGGAAGTGCGCGTAGAAGGCCTGACGGGTGACGCCGGCGGGATCGGTGATGTCACTGACCCTGAGTGCCTGGTAGCCACGCTTGTCTGCTGCCGCGAGGGCGGCGGTGAGCAGCTTCGGCTTGACGCTCTTGTTGGTGTAGCGGGGAGGCCCCGCCTTCACGTCCAGACGGGAGGTGTCGTCGTTCGCCGGCGCGTGACCCTTGGGCGGCCTGGAAGTGCGTCCTCGACCCGCGACGGTCGAGCGAACGATCTTCGAACGGGATCTACCCCGGGCCCACTCAGGACCCGAGGTAGATTCCATCCCTTGCTTCTTGCCCCCCGCGGTGCTCTTCGCCGGGGCGCCCATCTCAGCGCCCGAGGTTGTTGGCCTGCCGCTTCAGCTTCCGCGCCTGCTTGCGCAGGGCCTTGGCCCTCTTGGGGTTGTCGGTCTGTTTCGCCTTGGCGAGAAGCTTCTTGGCCTTGCTCTTGAGCTTGCTCGCCTTCTTCTTGTTGATCTGCTTGCAGGCGGAGCCGATCAGCGGCTTCTCGGAGAGCGACATGTCGTTGTGAGCGCTCATCGAGATGCTCAGCTTCTGCGCCGACTTCGACTTGCAGATGTTGCGGCTGTTGACCAGCAGGCCGTCTGAGCCTCCGTCCAGGGTCAGCTGGAAAGAGCTGACCGGGACGTCGGGGACGACGTCGAAGGTGTTCCTGATCTGGTTCAGGCCCTTCTTGTTCTGCTTCTGATCGATCTTGCCGAAGAGATCTATGTCGATCTGGCCGTTCAGGTCTGCTGCCAGATCAGGGAGCGGGTTGTCGGAGGCCTTCAGGTAGACGGGGCCTTCGACTGGGTCATCGAGCAAGGGCGTCGTTGCCTTGGCGTAGCCGACTCGGGATTCCTCGGGGCAGGTGTTGGCTTGGTAGTTGGCGCGGCTGCAGATGCGGCCGAGGCGTTCCTGGTCTAGGAGGAGTCCTTGCGGGAGGGCTACCTCAACGCTGCTGATGTTGGCGTCGCCCTCGTTGAACGAGAGCTTCGCGTTCAGCGGTGGGTGGGCGTTGGGCTTGGTGTTCTTCTTGGCCTTGCCGAAGCTGAGGTTGAGCTTGGGGCTGAAGCCGAGGGCTGAGCACTCGCCGACCTGGAAGCGGTTGGTGAGAGTGGCTGTCGCTCCGTGGCTTCCTTGGACTTCGGCTCCGACGCTCATCGGATCGCAGTTGGTCGGCGCGATCGTGAAGTCGTCTCGGTCCATGAGGATGTTGATCGCGCGGATCCTCAGCGGCACTCCGCTGTTGATCTGGGGGATCTCGTCGGAGACGACGGTCAGCTGCGCTGTTCTCGGATCCACGTGGATCTGGGACCTGATCGAGATGTCGGCGAGGTCGAAGGGACCGGCGATCACCGGCTCCTGGATCACCATCGACAGAGGTGCTCCCTTGTAGGGGCCGGCGAGGTAGACCTTGCCCTCGTTGGGGGCTTTGATGTGGAAGGGGTTGGTGCCGCTTCCTGCGACCGCGAGCTCGGTTCCGATCCTCGACTCGGGCTTGCAGCTGCTCGCTGCGATGTCTGCCTCGGAGCAGTAGGGGATCCCGGCTAGCTTCGCGGTCAGGCCCTCGGGCGGGTTGACCGTGGTGGAGAGGATCTCCTGGTCGTTGTCGTCTCTGGTCAGCTTGAAGATGAACGGGGTGCTTGCTCCCGCCACGGGGTCTTGGACCCCTGCTGCCATCTTCGGGTTGAAGGGGCGCTCTGCGTCTGAGGAGACGCAGTTCGATGCGTCTGGGCCGGAGGTGATCTCGAAGCTGTCTGAGATCTCCGCCGGTGGAGTGTCGGGTGCTGAGTAGGGGGTGAGCGTTGCGCTTGCGGTCTTGGTGCCGCAGGTCGTGGGATTGGCGAGGACTCCCCTGGGGCCACCCTTGAGCGAGAGGGTGAGCTTGGTGAAGGGGAGCTCGGGGTTGTCGGTGAAGGACGTAGTGAGCTGGCCGGTGTCGGAGTCGACGCTTACGTTGCCGAGGAACTTGACTCGGACACCTGGAGCCCTGGTGGCGACGAAGATCCGGTACATCTGGCCGGACTCGGGATCGTTGCCGATCTGCTGTCCGATGAAGACGTTGCCGGTGAGCTCCTCGTCGAGGACCGGGGAGTCGATCTTGATCTGGCCGATCTTCGAGGCCGGTGGGCAGCTGGGCGTGGTGTTCTGGCTGACGCCGAACTGGTTGTCGGTGCAGGAGACGAGACCGTCTACCTGACCCGGGGAGATCGAGACTCCCTCGGGCAGGGTCACGACTGCGTCCCGCAGCAGCGGGGTCTCGAGGCCGTTCATCCCGTCGGAGTTCTGCGGGACCTCCAGCGTCACGTCGTAGCCGGCTGGTTCTGCGGCGCGGGTGTGCTCGGGCTCAACCTCGATCGTCGGGTTGAAGTCGAGGTTCTCGCAGCCTTCGGGCATGGGGAGCCCTTCGGAGTAGGAGACCGGGTCGTGGAGCTCGGGTGCCCAGGCCTCCATGCTGAGGCCGACCTCAAAGGGATCGCCCGAGCATCGGCTGGGGACGCTGACGAAGCGCTCGCGTGGGGTTTCGGGGGGCATCGGGCCACCGAACTTGGGGAAGACGCCGTCCGGGCCATCGCCCTGATACTCCGCCGGAACGCCGAAGAGCTCCACCTGAACCTCGGTCGCCGGAACTGCCTCGTTCGTCAGGAACGAAGAGGTGCGGATGCGATAACCGCGGTCGGGAGTCGCGTAGGCAGCGAAGCGGACGATGTAGAGGCTGGCGTTGAACGCGAACGCCGCCGCCTCATCACCCTGGGTGGGAACCCGATGCAATGGTCTGACGAGGGCGTTCCCCGGGTTGGGCAGCGAACTGCCGTTGTCCCCAAGCCGGTACAGAACCCTTCCCACGATCGACTCACGAGAGCATGGGGAGATGATCGTGTTGACATCCGCGATGCCGCACTCCTCGAAGTGCGTCGGGTTCGCGACCATCCCCTTGGGCAGGTCGATGTGGATGTTCTTGATCGAGCCGACGGCCTGCCGCGGAGTAGCGGGATCGACCACGTTCAGCTCGTAGCCGAACGTGAGGTCCGCAGCCGCCCCAGCCTGCGTCGCATCCGGCCCAACGAGCTGCGGATCGAACGATCCCGGCTGAATGCCGAACTCGGCGGCCTCTCCCTGAGCCGCCGTCAGCGCCAAGCACGCGCAGGCGGCCATGAACGCGGCCAGCATGAGCTTCGCCGTAGTCGAGATGCTTCTGGCCTTGCTCATCGTCGTGGTGCCATCCTTGAGATCGAAGGTGCCGTCGTGATCGGTGGTGGGCGCGAACATCAGCGGCTCCCCTTCTTGTTCTTGGGCTGCTTGAACGTCACTTGGAGCTTCCTGCTCGCCCTGTCTCCATCACTGGAGCGGTAGACGACCCTGGCCTTGGCTTTGACCTTGCCGCGCTTCTTCAGGGCTCTCTTCGCCTTCGCCTTGAGCTCGATCCGGAGGGTCAGGGTGCCGGCATCCGTGGCCTGCTTGGAAGTCGACTTGACCTTCTTACCCTTGACCGCGACCTTGCCCGGCCCCGGAACGTTGACCCGGAAAAGCGCCTGCGATCCCTTCGCGGTCCTCAGGCGCTTGACCTTGACCGATGCCTTCGGATCCCTCGACTCCCCAGGGTTGCCTTTGCCCGTGAAGCTGACCGAGCCCACCGCAGGCGTCTCCGGAGAGTCGGATGAACTTCCCTGACAGGTGCCTGTCTCACAGCCCTCCTCCATGTCGAAGGGGGCGGGATCTGGGAGACCGCCGCCCACCCGGGCGACGTAGAGATCGAAGATCCCGTCGGTGTCGGAAGCGGTCAACTGCTGCTCGGAGACGAAGAAGACGTTGTCGCCCATCTCGTCGTTGTCGACCAGGCCCTCCCCGCGGGAATCAGGCGCACCGCTCGAGAGCAGAACGATCCCGCCGTCGGCGCTCCACTCATACACATCCGCGACGCTGTTGTGATCACGCGGATCCAGGGTGCTGCTGGTCGTGAAGAAGACCCGACGAGCATCGGAGCTCGTGCCGCGTGCCTGCTCGGCGCTGTCGGCGGTGCGACTCGTCATCCCTCCGAATCCTGTGCTCGGCCCCACGAAGAGGTCGAACGTCGCCGGCCCGACAACATCGGCATCGGCAGGAGGGCAGGAGATGCACTGCGGAACGGTGTCAACCCCTTCCTCGAATCGGTAGACCTGCGTCTGCAGCACACCGTTCCCGGCCGGATGGTTGGGCTCTCCGGCGATCGGACGGGTCGACATGAAGACCACCGTGCGGCCGTCCTCGGAGAAGCGGGCGCCGGGCATACTCGAGTTACCTCCTGTTTCCAGGCCCGTCGCCAACGTCAACGTGCTCTCGCCGTGACGCCAGAGCTTCAGCTCACCCGCGTTGGTCCAGAACAGGATCCGGCTCGCGTCCTCACTCACCCGGTAGACGTTTCCGAGTCGACTGCGGCTTTGGGCCGTGCCGGGCCGATCGAGGTCAGCCAGGTACTCGAGCTCGTCGTTGACTACGTCGTAGCGGTAGGTGTTGACGTGGGTTCCGTCATCAGGGTTCCCGGGGAGGAGCGCATCCCGTGTTGCGAAGACGACGACTCCGAGATCACGATCGCCAGTGGCAATCACCATGCCGCCGGGACTGTTGTCGTCGTGGTTGTGAGCTGCCTTGGTCGAGTGAGCCCAGATCGGCGACACCCCGGTGCTCCCTGAGACCGGCTCATCGTCAGCCGGAGGCTTCGAGATCAGCAGCGACGGCTGGCCGTCGCGGTGCATGTAGAGCTGCGGTGTGCCGCTGCGGTTTCCCTGATCGATGAACAAGGCGCGGTTGCCGTCAGGCGAGACGACGTTGACGCTGCTCAGGATCGAGGTCGGATTGGTCTCGGTTCTGTCACTACTTACATCCCAGCCTGCCGATTTCGATCCGGCCGCGTCGATCGTTCCGTCCGGCAGCGTGCCAGCGTTGCTGAGCACGCCATCCTCGACCTTGTAGAAGGCCCAAGACTGGTTCCAGGTGCGGCCGCTGAGCTCATCCTCGGGGGTGAGAGTCGCCCGGCTCATGAAGTAGGCCGTCGAGAGGTCGTCTGAAACCGCAATCGGCGCGAAATGCCAGCCGATGATGGTCGAGGTTCCCGGCGTCGGGTCGGGGTGCTCAGCCGTTGGGTTGCTCAGCCAACTCACCGCGCCAGTAGGCCCCGCGAGATGCGCCGCGCCCCCACCGGTGTTGCCGCTGGGCGGCTGCAGGGGTGAGAACGGGATCACCCCACTGAAGATCGCGGCACTCCGATCCTTCGATGGGATCAGGTGCTGAGGGATGCTGTTGTACGACATCAGCGGCTGGCTTCCCGGAGGTCCGTCAATCGTCGCGCGCCGGGACCAGCCGTTCTCCGATCGCTCCGCCGTCTGCGGGTAGAAGAAGCCGCGAACCGCCTCTTCGAACCCCGGTCCGCCCGACGTGTAGAAGACGATCCGGTCTCCCGCGGGGGATGTCCACCCGGTGAGAGCCCCACCGTTGCTTTCGCCGACCGTCAGTCCTCGGCCCCACACCGCGTTGCCGAACTTCCTCACGGCACTCACCTGCTCGTAGGCGCGGCAGTCGGGAAGATACGCAGAGGCGCCGGTGCGGAACTCCTCGTTCTCACACTCGGCGTCATCGCCTGAGGCAGCCTGGGGGGCCGCGAAGTTCAGGACGAGGACGATCGCCGAAACGAGCAAGCCCGTCGCGATCAGGATCGTCCTGAGAAGGGGACTTGGGTTGATGCCTTCCCTAGTGTTCACGCGCTTTCTCTGCCTTTCGTGACTGCCGTTTGCCGACTGTTCAAGTGACGAACTTCTCAATCAAGTTGTCGTCCCCCTGAGAAAGGGCTTGATCAAGCGGTTTCCCTGAACTGAAAGGCCAACCGCACGGTTCAAGGAGGTGTGCGGGAGGGCGTGTTTCTCACTAGTGGTGAAACGGTGCGTACATGCCTGGTCCAACCAGATGAGTGGAGGGACGGGAGTGCCGCCGTTCCGTCATCCGAAAGCGGACACCGCGAGAAGGCGTCGGCCCCCGACTGACCCGACCACCCCTCCAGCTTCCGTGGACACGACGTTTTCTGGTCAGGACCCGACCACGCCGAAACCGCAGACGGTTAGGGGTTGCATTTCAAAGACACGGGTGTCTATAGTGCCGCCGGCTCCAGGGAGCAGGAGACCGACGAGTCAGCCGCTGCGGCGGCTACTCGTCACTCGAAAGCTCCCGCCAAGCACCGGGGATCTACGGATCCAGTCGGCGCTTGGGAGCCAGGAGAGTCCATCGCTCTGAACACTCCGTTCCAGGGCAACCCGACAACTTGATTGAGAAGTTGTCGCCCCCACCCCTCAAGCCGCCAGCGCCCGCTCCACCCCGGCCTCGCCACCGGCGACCGCCCGGTGGGTCCCAAGCAGCTTCCGCCCCAGGGCGTCGAGATCGTCGGCGAGAAGGGCGGTGCGGATCACCTCGATCAGGGCGCCGAGGATGAGGCCGTCCGCTCGGGGCTCACGCCCCGTGTCGATCAAGCCGGCGACGGCGTCGCTCAGCGACCCACGCCGAGTGCCTGCGCTCTGGGTGTCCTCGCCGGGGGGAAGCTCCCCTTCGCCGAGGATGAGGATGCGGGCTCGGGCGGTGTCTGCTTCGAGCTCGTTGCCGAGGGCGGTGAGGAGATCCTCGATGGTCGGGGTCTCGCCGTCGGCGAGGCGGGATGCCTCGAGTCTGGTCGCCTCGCCGAGCGCCTCGAGGCGCTCGGCGTAGAGGACGGCGAAGCACTCCCGCTTGCCGGAGAAGTGCCGGTAGAAATCACCCTGGGGGACGTGGGCCCGCTTGACCAGGTTGCCGATCCGGATCCCGGCCAGCGAGCTGGCCCGCTCGAGCTCAGCTGCGAGCGCCTCGATCAGCCTGCCCTTCGTTCCCTCGGCTGATCCGAAGTGCTCGGTCAGCAGCTCGTCGATCGCGGCGAGGATCTCGGCCGACCACTGCGGGCCCAGAGCGCCTTCCCCGGCTGGGAGGCCCTCCCGCCCGACGAGGCTGAGGCGGCCCGCGGGTTGATCTGGGTCGAGTGAAGAGGCGAGGCGCTCGATCGCCGCCAGGTGCGGGTCGAGTGCCTCGCAGAGGCAGTGGCGCTTGTCGCGGAAGTGGGCGTAGAAGGCCTGACGGGTGACGTCTGCAGGGTCGGTGATGTCGCTGATCCTGAGCGCCTGGTAGCCGCGGTGGTGGGCGGCCTCGAGGGCGGCCTGCAGCAGCAGCGGCCTGGCGCTGTCGTTGGTGCGGCGGCGGGGGGACGCCTTCTCGATCTCAGCGAGCCGAAGGTCTGAGGAGACGTGCCCCTTCGGTGGCATCGGTAGCCGGCGTCCTCCAGAACGCCCCCCGCCCCGGGTCCCATCGAGACCCGGGGCGGCAGCGGTTCCGTCGTTGTTGGCCCCCGCGCTGGTTGCCGGGGCGCCCATGATCAGCGCCCCAGCTGCTTGAAGGCGAGCGAGGCGCGCTTGTTGCCGCGCTTGCCCTTCTT
>CAZXKG010000056.1:7162-16762 GCA_964641695.1 uncultured Conexibacter sp. | reverse complement strand
AAGCGAAGCCCCCACAAGGTGGATCTCATCTCCGAGAGGTGGCGATGAGATCCACAAAAGGCGTGGTCCTTGCCCACCCAGCTCTGCGCCCTCGCCCTTGCTTCCCGTTTGCACTGGCCAACCGGGCAGACCGGACGCGAAGCGGACGGCGAAGCCGGAGCATTCCCCGGCAGTCATCTATCTCTCTGCCCGGCAGGTACTTAGAATCGCTGCAGTGACCGAGACCGAAGAGCTGACGGGGCGCGTCCTCGTCGTCGAGGACGACGAGGAGATCGCCGACGTCCTGCGGCGCTCGCTCCGCCAGGAGGGTCACGAGGTGCGCACCTCACGCGATGGCGAGGACGCGCTCGCCCAGGCCCGGGACTTCGTCCCCGACCTGGTCGTCCTCGACCTCGGCCTGCCGAAGCTCGACGGCGTCGAGGTCTGCAGAAGGCTGCGCCGACAGGGCGACGTCCCGATCCTGATCCTCACCGCCCGCTCCGACACCGAGGACCGCGTGGTCGGCCTTGACGCCGGAGCCGACGACTACCTCGTCAAGCCGTTCGAGCGCCGCGAGCTGCTCGCCCGGATCAGGGCTCTGCTGAGGCGAAGGCCACCACGGGGAGAAGCGTCGCTGAAGGTCGGCGATCTGACCCTCAACCCCGGGACCCGCGAGGTCATGCGGGGCGATCGTCTCGTCGACCTGACGAACCGCGAGTTCGAGCTGCTCGAGTTCCTGATGCGGAACGAACGCCTCGTGATCTCCCGCGAGCGCCTGCTGGAGGAGGTCTGGGGATACGACCCGACGTCGATGACGAACACGATCGACGTCTTCATCAGCAACCTGAGGCGGAAGCTCGAAGAGGGAGGCGAGGACCGCATCCTGCACACCAAGCGCGGTGCCGGCTACGTGGTCCGGACGTGAGGCGATGCGGCGCTGAGGAGCTGAGCCGATGAACCCGATCCGTGCCCTCGAGCACCTCTACGCCCGCAGCCGTAGGCTCCCGGTGCGAGTGCGGATCGCGATCGTCTCCTCGCTGCTCACCGCGTTCATCCTGATCGGCTTCGCCGCCGTCGTCGGGCGGCTGGTCAGCGACCGTCTGCACGCTGACTTCGCGAGCGACCTGCAGGCGAACGCGGCGGCGCTCTCCAACGGGATCGACATGACGGTCGATCCAGCCACCCAGAGCCCCCAGATAAGCCGTGGCGACATCATCAACATCGAGGAGATCGCCCGCACCAACGACGCCTCGATCACCGTCGTCGACGTCAACGGCAACGTCTACCTGCGAACCGAGGGGGCTCCCGAGCTGGGCCGGCCCACGACCGACGTGCACAGCGCCGGCGGCGGCCTCCAGGTCGCGAGCTCGAGGATCATCTCCCCCTTCGGCTTCACCGGGCCGATGTACGTGCAGTACGCACGACCCGAGGCCTCCGTCGACGACACCGTCGGCCGCCTCTGGCTTTTCCTCGGCGGGGGCGTCGCGATCGGGAGCTTCCTCGCCGGCCTGGCGGGGATGGCGATCGCCAGTCGCGCCATGCGGCCGATCTCGGCGCTGACGGGAGTCGCCCGGAAGATCGCCACCACTCGCGATCCGTCGCTGCGCATCCCCGAGCCCGAGACCGACGACGAGGTGGCGGAGCTCGCGCGCACCCTGGACGAGATGCTGCGAGAGCTCGATGCGGCGCGGACCGAGACCGAGGAGACCATCAAGCGCCAGCGGGAGTTCGTCGCCGACGCCTCCCATGAGCTTCGAACCCCCCTGACCAGCGTCCTCGCCAACCTGGAGATGCTCGAGGAGAGCCTCGCGGTCGAGGGCCCCGGGACGGAGGAGGACGAGCGCGCCGCGGTGGCCTCGGCGCTTCGCAGCTCGCGGCGGATGAAGCGCCTCGTCGCCGACCTGCTGATGCTCGCCCGTGCCGACGCCGGCAGGTTGGGCGCGAGGGAACCATGCGACCTGGCGGAGATCGCGGCAGAGGCCCTGGAGGAGGTCCGGCCCGTGGCCGGGACGCGCACGCTCGACGCGCGGATGGACGCCGTAGTCCCGATCTCGGGCAGCCCTGACGAGATCCATCGCATGGTCCTCAACCTGCTCGAGAACGCGATCCGTCACACGCCCGACGGGACGAGCGTTCAGATGGTCGTGAGCGGGGACGGCGAAACCGCCCACCTGGTCGTCGAGGACGACGGGACAGGGCTGCCTCCGGGCATGGAGAGCCAGGTGTTCGATCGCTTTGTGCAGGGCCAGGGGCCGGCCGACAGAACCCAGGGCAACGGCACCGGCACCGGCCTCGGCCTGTCGATCGTGAAGGCGGTGGCAACGGCCCACGGCGGCAGCGTCAGCGCGTCGAATCGAAACGGCGCGACCGCCCGTGGAGCGCGGTTCGAGGTCCAGCTCCCGCAGGTTTGACCAAAACGTTGAGTGGCCTTGAGGCCCGATTTAGACAGCGGGCCGAATATTTGTCGCGGACGAGACAGATGCCGTGAAGATCCCGGACGAGATCGACACGGCAAAACGATTGGCCAGCCTGAGCCAATTGTTCATGACCCGTCGGGCCTCCCTCCCTGGCCCGGCGGGTCTTCTTATACCTCGACTACGACCGGGATGATCATCGGGCGGCGGCGGAGGCGCTTGTGGATGAACGTCGCCGAGGTGTCGTGGACCTCTTGACGGATCAGGACCGGATCAGCTGCGCGGTCGTTGGCGAGATGACCGTCGATCGAATCCTCGATCGCGTCCTGGAGATCGGCGATCAGCTCGTCGTCTCCTCCCCCGTCCTCGCTGATCGGGATCCCGCGGAAGTCGATCTCGGGATCTGCCGCCAACTCGCCGTCTTCGACCGAGACCGTGACCACGACGAGAACCAGGCCGTCCGCCGAGAGCGTCCGCCGGTCGCGGAGCGCGGCATCGTCGGGCTCCCCCAGCTCGAGCCCGTCGACGAAGATCATCCCGGTCCCGATGTCATCGCCGAGGCTTGCTCCGGAGCCGTCGATGATCAGCGGCACGCCGTTGCGCGAACGGAAGATGTTGCCGGCATCGACCCCGACCGACTCGGCCAGCTCGGAGTGCAACCTGATCCGCTTGAAGTCGCCGTGCACCGGCAGCACGTAGCGCGGCTTGGTCAGGTTGAGCATCAGCTTCATCTCCTCCTGACGACCGTGACCGGAGGCGTGGATCGGGGCATCGGCCGCGGTGATCACGCGGGCGCCGATCTCGAAGATGCGATCGACCGTCTCGTTGACGGAACGCTCGTTTCCGGGCACCGGGGTCGCGGAGAAGATCACGGTGTCGCCCGAGTGCAGCTCGACGTCCCGATGATCGCCGTTCGCCATCCGCCGAAGCGCCGACAGCGGCTCGCCCTGGCTCCCGGTCGAGATCGCGATCACCCTCTCGTCCGGGAAGTCCCCGATGTCCCGCGGCTGGATCAACATGCCGTTGGGCGCGTTCGCGATCCCCAGGTTGGAAGCGATGTTGAAGTTCTTCCGCATCGAGCGACCAACGAGAGCGACCTTGCGGTCCAGCTGGGCGGCGGCGTCGATCACCTGCTGGACGCGATGGACGTTGGATGCGAAGCAGGTGACGATGATCCGCCCGTCGCAACGGGAGAAGGACTCCAGCAGCGCCGGGCCGACGCTCGACTCCGAGGGCGCCACGCCCTGCCTGTCCGCGTTCGTCGAGTCGCCCGCGAGGCAGAGCAGGCCTTCGGATCCAAGCTCGGCGAGTCGCGCGAAGTCCGCCGGCCGCCCGTCGACCGGAGTCTGGTCGAACTTGTAGTCGCCGGTGAAGAGGACCGGACCGAGATCGGTGTGCAGAGCGACGGCGCAGGCATCGGGGATCGAGTGCGACATGTGGATCAGCTCGATGCCGAAGGGGCCGGCCTGCTCGATCTGGCCGGTCGGCAGATCCTGCAGCGGCACGTCGCGAAGCTTGTGCTCCTCGAGCTTCGAGCGAACCATGCCGATGGTCAGGCGTCCCCCGTAGATGACCGGAGGGATGCCGATCTCTCGCAACACGTAGGGAAGCGCGCCGACATGGTCCTCGTGGCCGTGCGTGAGCACGATCGCCTCGATGTCGTCGACCCGGTCGCGCAGGTAGGAGAAATCCGGCAGGACCAGGTCGATCCCGAGCATCTCCGCGGTCGGGAACATCAACCCCGTGTCGATGACGACGATCCGGCCGTCGAGCTCGACGACCGCCATGTTCTTGCCGATCTCCCCGAGCCCACCCAGCGGCAGGATCTTCAGGCCGCGGGCGCTCACGCGCTCACCGGCAACAGGTTCTGGTCCTCGAGCGCGGCGCGGACTACTGCCGCCTGGCCTTCGTCCAGCTCCACCATCGGCAATCGCATCCGCGTCGAGCAGATGCCCAGCATCTCCATCGCCCCCTTGATCGGCATCGGGTTGGTAGTCACCGACAGCGCCTCGAAGAGCGGCTGCAGGCGGGCGTCGAGCGCGCGTGCTCCGGCGAGGTCGCCGGCGAGGAACAGCTCGCGCACCCGAGCCATCTCGTCACCGACGATGTGGGAGGCGACGGTGATCCCGCCGACCCCCCCGAGCTCCAGGCATCGCAGGAAGACGTCGTCGTTCCCGGCGAGGATCTCGAGTCCCTCGATCGGCCCGAGATCGTCGTCGTTGGCCTGCTTGACGGCGACGACGTTCTCGATCGTCGCCAGATCCGCGAGCTGCTCCGGGGGGACGTTCACCACCGAGCGACTGGGGATGTTGTAGAGGACGATCGGCTTGCTGGTCGAGGCGGCGACCGCCTCGACGTGAGCGCGCATCCCGGCCGGGTTCGGCTTGTTGTAGTACGGAGTCACGACCAGCATCGCGTCGGCGCCCGCCTCGTCGGCGGCTCTCGTCAGCTCCACCGAGTGCCGGGTGTCGTTGGTCCCGGTCCCGCAGACAACCATGACGTCATCGCCGACGCCGGAGCGAACCGCGCGCAGGAGCTCGATCTGCTCTTGGTCCGTCAGCGTCGCCGCCTCACCGGTGCTGCCGGCGACCACCAAGCCGTCGGAGCCGTGTTCCAGCAGGTGCTGCGCGAGGCCGACGGCCACCTCGACGTCGACCGATCCATCGGCGGCGAAGGGCGTCGCCATCGCCGTGTAGATGCCGTTGAAGATGCTCATCCAGGTTCCTCTCTCTCTATCCCGCGAAGACGGGCGGGGTCCGGTCGTACCAAGGCTGAGCGCGCTCCATCTGGGCAGCGATCCTCAGCAGTAGATCTTCGCGCCCTGCCGGCGCCACGAACTGGACGCCGACGGGCACGCCCTCCTCGGTCCAGTGCAACGGCAGCGAGATCGCGGGATGGCCGGTGACGTTGAAGAGGGCCGTGAACGCGCCGGAGGGAACCGAGCGGCGATACGCATCCATCGGATCGGCGGCCGCGGTGTCGATCGCGCCGAGCGGCGGGGCGATCTCAGCCATCGTCGGCGTGACCAGCAAGTCGTACCCGGAGGCGAACCAGAACGCGATCATCCGCGTCGCGGCCTGATGCACGGCCACGTCCTGCAGGTAGCGGCCGCTGGTGCGCTCGCGCCCGATCTCGGCCAGCGCCCAGGTGAGCGGCTCGACGTCGTCGGCCACAACCGGACGACCGACCAGCATCGCGAGCTGCTCGAGGATCGCGGCCTGCCCGGCAGCCCAGCGAGTGAGGAAGCTGTCTTCGATGTCCGGGCCCCCCTCGCCCGCGGGGAGCATCTCCAGCGGGGACGACTCCTCGACGCCGTGCCCCAGCGACTCGGCCAGGGAGACCGCCTTGGCGACGGCGTCCAGGCATGGCTGCTCGGTCTCGAGGCCCTCGATCGCGGGCTGGGTCATGACGCCGATCCTGAGCCCGCCGCTCTCGTCCGTGAGCTCCGAGGCGTAGGGACGCGTCGGCAGCGGCGCGAAGTACGGGTCGCCCGGCGCAGGCCCCTGGACCGCGTCCAGCAGGTGCGCGGTGTCGCGAACGCTGCGCGAGACGCAGAGCTCGGCCGTCACGCCGGACATGTTGTCCCCGATGACGGGTCCCTCGCTGATCCGCTGACGAGTGGGCTTGAGCCCGACCAGGCCGTTGTTGGAGGCGGGGATGCGGATCGAGCCGCCGCCGTCGTTGGCGTGAGCGAAGGGGACGATCCCGGCGGCGACGGCGGCGCCGGAACCGCCGCTCGAACCGCCCGGCGAGCGAGACGTGTCCCAAGGGTTCCTCGTCGCTCCGTAGGCCTTCGGCTCGGTGGTCGCGACGATCCCCAGCTCGGGCGTGTTCGTCTTGCCGATCGTGATCAGCCCGGCGCTGCGGAAGCGCTGGGCCAGCGTCGTCTCGAAGGGCGCCCGGAAGCCGGCCTCCTTGAGCAGCTTCATGCCCATGTGGTAGGGCTCGCCCGCGTTCGTCGCGCCCAGGTCCTTGAGCAGGAACGGGACGCCGCGGAACGGGCCGTCGGGTATCTCCCCCGCCGCCTGCTCGCGAGCTGTCTCCGAGAGGTCGTGGATGACCGCGTTGATCTCCGGGTTGACGGCGCCGGCGCGTGCGATCGCCGCTTCGACGAGCTCCGCGGGACTCGCTTCGCCCTTGCGCACGAGCTCCGCCTGAGCGGTCGCATCCATGCGTGAGAGGTCGTTCTGGTCGTCGCCCATCTAGATCGCTCCTTCGTCCGGTACCGGGTCAGCCTATTCAGTCGCCGAAGATCTTCTCGAGGCCGACGGTGAGCGGATCGGGGAGCCCACCGACGCGTCGACAGGCCAGGACCACGCCCGGCATGAAGGAGCTGCGGTCGATCGAGTCGTGCCTGATCGTCAGCGTCTGCCCCTGCCCGCCGAAGATCAGCTCCTGATGCGCGACGAGTCCGGGCAGGCGAACTGAGTGGATCGGCTCGTGAACGTTCGCGCCGGCCTCGCTCAGCAGCTCCGCCGTGCGCGCCGCCGTGCCCGAGGGGCGGTCCAGCTTCTTGTCGTGATGGAGCTCGACGATCTCCACCTCCGGCATGTGCTCGGCGACGCGCTGGCCGATCTCCATCATCAGCACCGCCCCGATCGCGAAGTTCGGAGCAACGAAGGCGCGACCCCCGTCGCCGTCGTTCCAGTGATCGCGAGCGCACTTCTCGAGCCTGGCCAGGTCGAAGCCGGTGGTCCCGACGACGACGCTCACTCCCGCCGCAAGGCAGGCGTGCGCGTTCGGCAGGGCTTGATCCGGGATCGTGAAGTCGACGACGACGTCGGCTGCGTCGAGGACCTCGCCGAGCTCGACCCCGAGCTCGGGGTCGGCTCGTCCCGTCAGCTCCAATCCCGCCGCCGCGGAGACCGCCTCGCACACCGTCGCCCCCATCCGTCCGGCGGCGCCGGCGACGGCAACTCGGATCGGCGCACTCGCCTCGTCCGCCCCCATCAGGCTGCCAGCGCCTCGCTGACCGGTGCGATCGCGGACCGGAAGTTGTCCTCGTCGGCGCCGATGCACGCCGCCGAGAGGCGCTCGGGCGCGTAGAGATCCCGGGCCAGGGAGGCGACCTCCTCGCGTGTGACGGCATCCGTCTTCGCGATCAGCTCGTCGATGTCCAGCAAGGGCAGGTCGAAGAGCGCCGAGCGGGCGTTGCGTCCCATCCGTGCCGGGGTCGACTCGAGCGCGAGCACGAGGCGCCCCTTGACGTGCTCTTTCGCCCGCTTGAACTCGTCCTCGCCAACCCCGTCGTCACGCAGCGAGCCGAGCTCCCGACCGATGATCTCGCAGGCTTCGGCCACGTTCTCGCCCCGGGTTCCGACGTAGGTGGCGACCGTCCCGCAGTCGACGAACTGCTCGGAGTAGGAGCCGACCGAGTAGGCCAGGCCGCGCTTCTCCCGGACCTCTCGGAACAGGCGCGAGGAGGTCGAGCCGCCGAGGATCGTGTCGAGGATGCTGAGCGCGTAGCGGCGCTCGTCGGAGCGGCTGATCCCGGGGGCGCCGATGCAGAAGTGGTACTGCTCGGTGTCCTTGCGGTAGAAGGTCAGCTTCGGGTCGGGCCTGGGCGCGCTCGCCTCATCCGGCTGGTCGGCGCCCGGGGACGCGTCGAAGCACTGCTCGGCGAGGGCGACGATCCGCTCGTGATCGACGTTCCCGGCCGCCGAGACGACCAGGTTGGGCCGCACGTACCGGCTCCGGTGGTAGGAGGCGATGTCCGGGATCGGGATCGTCCCGATCACGTCGGTGGTTCCGAGCACCCGCCGCCCAAGCGGGTGGGTGCCGAAGATCGCGTCGGCGAGGACATCGTGGACACGGTCCGACGGCTCGTCCTCGTACATCGCGATCTCCTCGATCACCACCTGGCGCTCGGAGTCGATGTCGGGGAAGGTCGGGCGCAGGAACATCTCCGCCAGGAGACTGAAGGCGGCCTCCGTGTGCTCGTCCAGGAACCTCGAGTAGAGATGGGTCGTCTCCTTGCTCGTCGCCGCGTTCGTCGCCGCGCCGAGCGAATCGAAGTACTCGGAGATCTCGATCGCCGAGTGGTCCTTCGTCCCCTTGAAGAGCAGATGCTCGAGGAAGTGAGAGACCCCCGACTGCGCGGGGGTCTCGTCCCGCGAGCCGGTGCGAACCCAGAGGCCGAGCGCGACGGAGCGGACGGCGGGGACCGCCTCGGTGATCACCGAGAGGCCCCCCTCCAACTCCGTCAGCTCGACGTTCTCGGGCACCTGCACCGTCACGCGCCTCCAGATCTCCTAGTCGCGGCGGCGACGGCTGCGGTCACGGTCGCGACCGCGTCCACCGCCTCCACCGCTGCGCTCGCCGCCCCCGCGACGGGGACCGCGATCGCCGGAGCCGACTGCGGCCAGCTCGTCCTTCGACTTGCCGGCGATCGCCGGGTCGTCGGAGCGACGCAGGCCGATCCGACCGCGCTCGCGGTCGACCTCGACCACGGTCACGTCGAGCTCGTCGCCCTGGCTGAGCACGTCCTCGACGGTCTCGACCCGCTCGCCCGGCTTGACCGCCGAGATGTGCAGCAGGCCGTCGGTCCCCTTGACCAGCTCGACGAAGGCACCGAAGGTGGTCGTCTTCACGACCTTGCCCTTGAACGTGTCGCCGACCTCGGCCTCGCGGGTCATCGCCGCGATCCGGGCGATGCAGGCCTCGACCAGCTCGCCGTTGGCGGCGTAGACGCGGACGGTGCCGTCGTCCTCGACGTCGATCTGAGCCTCGAACTCCTCGGACATGCCGCGGATCGTCTCGCCGCCCTTGCCGATGACCGCGCCGATCTTCTCGGGATCGATCTTGATCGTCTCGATCCGCGGTGCGGTCGGGCTCAGGTTCTCGCGCGGGCCGTCGATCGTCTCGGCCATCTTGTCGAGGATGAACAGCCGGCCCTGACGTGCCTGCTCGAGCGCCTCGCGGAGGATCTCGAAGGTGACGCCGGTGATCTTGATGTCCATCTGCAGGGCGTTGATGCCGTCCTTGGTCCCGGCCACCTTGAAGTCCATGTCGCCGAGGTGGTCCTCGACGCCGGCGATGTCGGTGAGGACGATCACGTGGTCGTCCTCCTTGATCAGGCCCATGGCGACGCCGGCGACCGGCGCGCTGACCGGCACGCCCGCCGCCTGCAGCGCCATCGAGGAGGCGCAGACGGACCCCATCGACGAGGACCCGTTGGACTCGAGCGTCTCGGAGACGACCCTCAGCA
>CAZXKG010000056.1:0-7152 GCA_964641695.1 uncultured Conexibacter sp. | reverse complement strand
CATCCGCGTCGTGCCGAGCGCGACGTTGGAGAGGATCTGCGTCTCACCGCGCGTGAACAGCGCCGAGCCGTGGACCCGTGGGGCCAGGTCGACCTCGGTCTCGATCGGACGGATCTGATCCTGGGCGCGGCCGTCGGGGCGCTTCTTGTCGATCGCGATGCGACGACGGATGGTCGTCTTCTCGATCGAGGCGAAGGCGCGGCCGACCTCGGAGCGGCGCTGTGAGTCCGCCTCCTCCTCGCCGGTCTCCGGCGCGTACTGGGCGAGCACCGCGTCCTTGATCGCGTCGACCGCCTCCTGGCGGGCGAGCTTCTCCGGAACGCTGGTGGCCTCGTCGATCGCCGTCCCGTGCGAGCCCTTGATCTGCGCGATCAGGCCCTCGTCCAGCTTCGGGGCCTCGACCTCGAGCTTGGGCTTGCCCGCCTTGGCGGCCAGCTCCTCCATCGCGGCGACGAGCTTCTTGATCTCGCTGTGGGCGATGTCGAGCGCGTCGAGCACCTCGGCCTCGGTGACGCCGTTGGCGCCGCATTCGACCATCAGGATCGCTTCCTTGGAGCCGGAGACGACGAGGTCCATCTCCAGGTTCTCGTGCTCCTCCTCCGGCGGGTTGACGACGAAGTCGCCGTCGAGCTTGCCGACCCGGACGGCGCCGACGTACTCGGCGACCGGGACCGGGGAGATCGCGAGCGCGGCGGAGGAGCCGTTCATCGCGAGGATGTCGTAAGGATGGACGTGGTCGGCCGACATCGTCTGGCAGACCAGCTGCGTCTCGTAGTGCCAGCCCTTCGGGAAGAGCGGCCGCACGGGGCGGTCGATCATGCGAGCCGTCAGGGTCGCCTTCTCGCCGGCGCGAGCCTCGCGTCTGAAGTAGGAGCCCGGGATCTTGCCGACCGCGTAATGGCGCTCCTCGACGTCCACGGTGAGAGGGAGGAAGTCGACATCGCGCAGATTGCCGACCGTGGCGGTGCAGAGGACCATCGTGTCGCCGCTACGGACGACGACGGCGCCGCCCGCCTGGCGAGCGAGCTTCCCGGTCTCGAACGAGATCTCCTCGCCGCCGATCTCCACGGAGACGCGACTGACGTCAAACATGCTCATCTATTCGTTTTTCCTTCCGGGGCCGCCGCTTCTGAACTGCGCTGGAGTGGGAGAGCAACGCTGCCCTCCGATCCGCGGGATGACGACCCGATTAGTTCGGATTGATCGATATTCCGCCGGGAGGTTACACGGCGGCAGCCGTCAGTCCTCCCCCCGATCGTCCGCCGATGCAGACGAGCCGGCCGCAGCGGCACGCGCGACGAGCTGCTCGAGCGCGGCGCCCACGGGCTCGCCGAGCAGCCGCCCGTCGTGGAAGAGCCCGGGCGTGCCCGTGACGCCGGCCCGGATCCCGGAACGGAAATCGCGCTTCACGCGTTCCGCCACGGCGTCGGATCGCCGATCGGCCTCGAACCGCCCGACGTCCAGGCCGAGGCGCTCGACCCGCTCCCACAGGTGCGGATCGTCGGTGTGGGCGCGGTCGTCGAGCAGCGAGTCCCAGAGCTTCCAGAACGATTCCCGCTCCTGCAGGGCCACCGCCTCCGCCGCCGCGTGCAGGACCGGGGCCCGCGGTCGCTTCGCCGAGAGCGGGAAGTGGCGCGCGCAGACGCGCACGCGGGAGCGCCGCACGAGCTCCCAGACGCTCGCGCAGCGGGGGCAGGCGAGGTCGGCGTAGACGATCAGCAGCGGCCCCTCGCCGCGGACGTGATCGTCGTCGAGGAGCCCGGGTGGCTTCGCGGTGACGAGCGACGGCGAATCGCCCTCACGCGCGCCCATCCTCAGCTCGTGGCGCCCTCGAGCGCGTCGAAGATCAGGTTCGCCCCGGGGATCTCGAGCGGAGTCGGCATCGCGTGGCTCCAGGCGACCGTGCCTTCCTCGTCGATCAGGACCAGGGAGCGGTTCGCGTGACCGGCCGCGGGCATCAGGGCGCCGTAGGAGTCGGCTACGGCTCCCTTCGGGTTGAAGTCCGCAAGCAGCGGGAAGGTGATCCCGAGCTTCTCGCGGAAGGCCGCGTGGGCGAAGCTCGAGTCGACGCTGATGCCGACGATCTCGGCGCCCTTCGCCTTGAAGTCCTCGAGTACCTCCTGGTAGATCGAGAGCTGATCGGTGCAGACGGGGCTGAAGTCGAGCGGGTAGAAGACGAGGACGAGCTTGCGTCCGGCGAAGTCGTTCAGCGAGACGTCGTTCCCGTCCTGGTCGGGAAGGGTGAAATCGGGAGCCTTCGTGCCCGCCTCGATCATCGCGACAGCCTCAGCGGCGGAGGCCGAGCTCAGCCACCAGCGAGCGATAGCCCTCGAGGTTCGTGCTCTCGAGGTAACGCAGCAGGCGACGGCGACGACCGACGAGCATCAACAGGCCACGGCGGGAATGGTGATCCTTGCTGTGGGTGCGCAGGTGCTCGGTCAGATCGTTGATCCGCTCGGTCAGCAGCGCGACCTGGACCTCGGTCGATCCTGTGTCGGCGCTGTCACGCCCGTACTTCTCGACGAGCTCGGTCTTCTTGTCCTTGGTCAGCGACATCTATCTCTTTCACGTGGAGGGGCGCGAGAAGCTAGCACACAGCTCGCGGGCCTCGGCAACGTCTCGATGCATCTGCTCGATCAGCGCTTCCGCTCCATCGAACCGCTTCTCGCCGCGGAGGCGCTTGACGAATGCTACGCGGAGCGTCTTCCCGTAGAGATCCTCGTCGTGATCGATGATGTGCGTCTCGATCAGGACGCCGCGACCGCTCTCGAAGGTCGGCCGCACGCCGATGCTGACTGCGGCCGGCAGCCCGTTGGCGAAGGCGGCGTAGACCCCGTGCCCCGGGTAGACGTAGCGATCGTCGGGGATCAGGTTCGCCGTCGGGAAGCCGAGCGTCCTGCCGACCATGTCGCCGGAGACGACAACGCCCTCGAGCATGAACGGCGAGCCCAGGCAGCGCTGCGCCTCCTCCATGGCTCCGGCCGCGATCAAGGCCCGGATCCGGGTCGAGGAGACCGCTTCGGCTCCGACCTCGACCAGCGGCACGATCGTCGTCTCGAACTCCTCGCGGGCGGCGAGCAGCTCCGGCGTCCCCTTCGCCTTGGCGCCGAAGCGGAAGTTCTCGCCGACGCGAACGTCGGTCGCGCCGAGGCGCTCGATCAGGATCTGGCTGCAGAAGTCGGCCGGCGCGATCGACGAGAACTCGCGATCGAACGGGATCACGACCAGCTCGTCCACGCCCAGCCCCTCGATCACGTCGCGCTTGACCGGGAAGGGCATGATCAGCCGCGGGGCCGCCTCGGGATGGATGACCGAGAGCGGGTGCGGCTCGAAGGTCAGCACCGTGTCGGCGCCCTCGATCACCTTGCGATGGCCGACGTGGACGCCATCGAACGTTCCGATCGCGACCCGGCGTGGGCGCACTTCGGCATCCCCAAGTGGTGTCACCGCGATGCTCATCGCGCCCTACTCAATCAGACGGCAGCACGACGTCGGTCCGAAGCAGCCCGTCGCTGAGACGGCCCACCCCGAGCAGCCGGTCGTCCTCCTCGAGGATCCGCAGTGGGCTTCCGGGCTCGAGACAGGCCCCCTCGGGCGGCGCGACGCGAACGCCGTTGCGCAGTAGGCGCGCGGTCTCCGGATCCAGCGTGAGGGCCGGCAGGTGGGCGAGAAGCGCGTTCGCGGACCCGATCTCGGCGCGGGCGGCCTCCTCCAGCAAGCCATCCCAGCCGTCCCGGGTCGGCGCCGAATCGGGCGGCAGCAGGATCGGTCCGATCGCGATGCGCCTCAGGCTCAGGCAGTAGGCGTCGCCGAGCTCCTCGATCAGGGTGCGGACGTAGGTGCCGGAGGAGCATTCGACCTCGAAGGTGGCGCGATCGCCTGCCGCTTCGAGCAGATCCGCCCTGTGGATCGTCACCTCGCGAACCGGGCGCTCGACCTCCTCCCCCCGTCGCGCCTTGCGGTAGAGACGCTCCCCATCGACCTTGACCGCCGAGGTCATAGGGACCCGCTGGCTGATCGGGCCGACGGGCAACTCGAGCGACGCCGGCATCCTCCCGGTCTCGGTCAGCTCTCCGTCGGGATCGCCGGTGCTCGAGCGCCAGCCCAGCCGGGCGGTCGCGACGTAGGTCTTCGGCAGGCCGAGGACGTAGCGCTGCAGCCGGGTCGCCGAGCCGAGCAGCACGATCAACAGGCCGGTCGCGAAGGGATCGAGCGTCCCGGCGTGTCCGGCCTTCACGCCGAGCGTCCTGCGGTAAGCGGCGACGACGTCGTGGGAGGTGACGCCCGCCGGCTTGTCAGCTTTGACGAAGCCCGTCGCGAGTCGCGTCACTGAGGCGCTCCACCAGCTCGTCGTAGCCCTCGTCGGTGGAGAAGCCGGCGGCGCGAGGGTGGCCGCCACCGCCCATCCGGCGGGCGATCGCCGAGACGTCCACCGAGCCGTCGGTGGAACGGAGGCTGACCTTCCGCGCCTCTCTCTGGCTGTCCGGCTTGTCGCGCACGACCGCCGCGACCGCAGTTCCCTCGATCCCGCGAACGAAGTCGATGATCCCCTCCGTCAGCGTCTCGTCGGCGCCCGTGACGGCGTAGTCGTCCGCCGAGATGTAGGTCATCGACAGGGCCCCGTCGAGGCGGCGGTCGATCTTCCCCAACGCCCTGCCGATCAGCCGCAGCTTCGCCTCCGGAACCCGTTCGTAGAGGCGGCGGTAGGTGCCGTTGACGTCCACCCCGGCCTCGATCAGCGCCGCGGCGACCAGGTGGGTGCGCACGTCGGTGTTCTCGTACATGAACTGACCGGTGTCGGTGATCAGTCCGACGTAGAGCGATTGCGCGATCGAGGAGGTCAGCTCGGCGCCGAGCAGGCCGCAGACCTCGAAGATGATCTCCGCGGTGGAGGAAGCGTCCACGTCGACGACGTTGACGTCACCGAAGCGGGTGTTGTCGTGGTGGTGGTCGATGTTGAGGATCTGCCGTCCCTCCCGCAGCCATTCGACCGGCATCCGGTCGATGTTGCCGCAGTCGAGGAAGACGACGATCCGGTCGCTGAGGTCGGCCGGAGGCTCGTGGAAGACCTCCTGGAGGGGAAGGAACCGGTACTCGACGGGAAGCGGGAACTCCTTCTCGTCGAGGAACATCACCGAGTCCTTGCCGAGCTGCGTCAGCATCTCGTGCAAGGCGAGGGTGGAGCCGAGCGCGTCGCCGTCCGGACCCTCGTGCGTCGTCAGCAGGAAGCGCTCGCCGGCGCGCAGCGCCTCGACGACGGCGGACAGATCCGGTCCGGAGGATCGAGATCCGTTCTCTCCCTCGCGCAATGCCACATGCTGGTCGCTCACGACTCGAGCATTCTGAACACGCGATCGGCGCGTTCGATCGACTCGTCGTAGAGGAACTCGAGGCTGGGGGTTCGCTTCATGTGCAACTGCTCGGCGATCCGGCGCTGGATCAGGTTGGCGGAATGACTGAGGGCTTCCATCGTGTCGGTTCGTTCCTTCTCCTCCCCGAGCACGCTGACGTGGACCCGGGCCCGACGAAGGTCCGGACTCGTATCGACGGATGTCACGGTCACGAAGCCGATGCGAGGATCCTGCAACTCCCCCGAGATGGTCGACCCGATCACTTCTCGCATGACCTCGTTCACGCGACGCATACGTGAGACGGCCATGGCCACCGACTATAGCCGGGCAGGTGGCCGTTCCATACGTTCAGCCGAGCGTCTTCTCGACCTCGGTGGTCTCGAAGGCCTCGATCACGTCGCCCACCTTCACGTCCTGGAAGCCGTCGAGCGTGATCCCGCAGTCCTGCCCGGCGTCGACCTCGCGAACGTCGTCCTTGAAGCGGCGCAGGGTGCTGACCTTGCCCGTCCAGATGACCGTGCCGTCGCGAACCAGCCGCATCTCGGCGTCGCGCGTGATCTTGCCCTCGGTGACCCTGGAGCCGGCGATCGTGCCGACCTTGGTGGCCTTGAACAGCTCCAGTACCTCGGCCTCGCCAAGCGCCTTCTCGACCTGGTCGGGCTCGAGCATGCCCTCCATCGCGGCCCGCAGCTCCTCGGTGATCTTGTAGATGACCGAGTAGGTGCGGATCTCCACGCCCTCCGCCGCCGCGGCGCGCCTGGCATCGGCCAGCGGCCGCACGTTGAAGCCGATGACGATCGCGTCGGAGGCGGCTGCGAGCATCACGTCGGACTCGTTGATCCCGCCGGTCGCGGCGTGCACGACGTCGACGGCGACCTCGTCCTGCGGGAGCTTCGCGATCTCGTCCTGAAGCGCCTCCAGGGAACCCGAGACGTCCGCCTTGAGCAGCAGGTTGATCTGCTTGATCTCCCCGTGCTTGGCCTTGTCGAAGACCTCCTCGAGGGTGATCCGCCGTGCCGTCCGTCGTGCTTGGGCCTCCGTCTTGAGCCGCACCGCACGCTCACCGGCGAGCTGCCTGGCGCGGCGGTCGTTGTCGACCACGTGCGCCCGCTCACCGGCCTCGCAGACTCCGTCGAAGCCGAGAACCTCGACCGGGTCCCCGGGCCCCGCCGACTCGATTCGGTTGCCGTTGAAGTCGTGCATGGCGCGCACCCGTCCCCACTGCGAGCCGCCGACGAGCGAGTCGCCGACGCGCAGCGTCCCCCGCTGGACGAGGACGGTCACGACCGAGCCGCGTCCGGGGTCGAGGTGGGCCTCGATCACCGTGCCCGAGGCCTCGACGTTCGGGTTGGCCCTGAGATCCTCCAGCTCGGTGACCAGCAGCACCATGTGCAGCAGATCCTCGATCCCCTCGCCGGTCTTGGCCGAGACGTCGGAGTAGACGGTATCCCCACCCCAGTCCTCGGGCTGCAGGCCCATCGCCGCGAGCTCGCCGCGAACCTTCTCGGGGGTGGCGCCGGGCTTGTCGATCTTGTTGACCGCGATCATCACCGGAACCCCGGCGGCCTTGGCGTGGTCGATCGCCTCGACCGTCTGCGGCATCACGCCGTCGTCGGCCGCGACGACGATGATCGCGACGTCGGTGACCTTCGCCCCGCGCGCCCGCATCGCCGTGAACGCCTCGTGGCCCGGGGTGTCGAGGAAGGTGATCGTCTTGCCCTCGTGGTGGACCTGATAGGCGCCGATGTGCTGGGTGATGCCACCGGCCTCCCCGGCGGCCACCTCGGTGGCGCGGATCGAG
>CAZXKG010000055.1:0-17197 GCA_964641695.1 uncultured Conexibacter sp. | reverse complement strand
CAACAACACGATCCAGGACGTGCTCGCGCGACGGCAGCGGATGGCCGGCCGCCGGGTCAAGTGGGCGATCGGGACCGACCACGCCGGGATCGCGACGCAGACCGTCGTCGAGAAGAAGCTGAAGGCCGAGGGGACGAGCCGCCAGGAGATCGGCCGCGAGGCCTTCGTCGAGCAGTGCTGGGAGTGGGTGCGGGAGTACGGGCCGCGGATCATCCACCAGCTCGAGCGGCTCGGGATCTCCGGCGACATCGACAACGCCCGCTTCACCTTCGACGACTCCTACGTCCGCGCCGTCAACAAGGTCTTCGTCGCCTACTTCGAGAAGGGCTTGATCTACCGCGACAACTACATGGTCAACTGGGATCCGGGCTCGCGCTCGGCGATCAGCGACCTGGAGGTGGAGAACCGCGAGGTCACCGACGCCCTGTACTCGATCGACTACCCGGTCGAGGGCACGGATCAGGGTCTCACCGTCGCGACCGTGAGACCGGAGACGATGCTCGCCGACACGGCCGTCGCCGTCAGCCCGAACGACGAGCGCTACGCGGATCTCGTCGGCAAGCACTGCATCCTGCCCCTCGTCGGCCGCCGACTCCCGATCATCGCCGACGAGCACGTCGATCCGGAGTTCGGCACCGGCGCGCTGAAGATCACCCCCGGCCACGACCCCAACGACTTCGAGATCGGCCGCAAGCACGGCCTCGAGGAGATCTCCGTGCTCGGCGTCATCGGCGAGGACGGCTGCATGAGCGCAGCTGCCGGGCCCGACTACGAGGGGCTCACCGCGGCCGAGGCACAGGAGAAGATCGTCGAGGCGCTGCGCGAGGCGGGCGCCCTCTCGGCCGAGGAGCCCTACACCCACTCGGTCCCGTTCTCGCACCGCTCCGGTCAGCGGATCGAGCCGCTGATCAGCCTGCAGTGGTTCTGTCGCATGGACGAGCTCGCCAAGCCCGCGATCGACGTCGTCCGCGAGGGCCGGGTCACCTTCACCCCTGAGCGCTGGGGCCGCGTCTACCTGAGCTGGATGGAGGAGATCCGCCCCTGGTGCGTCTCGCGCCAGCTCTGGTGGGGTCACCAGCTTCCCGTCTGGTACTGCGACTCCTGCGAGGAGACGATCGTCGCCGAGGCCGAGCCGGAGGGCGGCGCCTGCGCTGAGTGCGGCGGCGAGCTTCGCCGCGACGAGGACGTCCTCGACACCTGGTTCAGCTCGGCGCTCTGGCCGTTCGCCGTCCTCGGCTGGCCCGAGGACACCGCGGAGCTGCGCGCCTTCTACCCGACCGACGTGCTCTCGACGGCGCGCGACATCATCTACCTCTGGGTCGCCCGGATGATCATGTCCGGGCTCGACTTCCTCGACGAGATCCCGTTCAGCGACGTCTACATCCACTCGGTGATCCAGGCCCCGGACGGCCGGCGGATGTCGAAGAGCCTCGGCACCGGGATCGACCCGCTCGAGTTGATCGACTCCCACGGCGCCGACGCCCTCCGCTTCGGCCTGCTGGCGATGTCCTCGAGCCAGGACGTGCGCTTCTCCGAGGCGAAGGTCCAGCAGGGCCGGGACCTCGCCAACAAGCTCTGGAACGCCTCCCGCCTGATCCTGCTCAACGCCGACGGCGCTTCTCCGTCGGCGGCCGTGGCGAGCGCCGACGACCCGGTCGAGGACCGCTGGATCCGCTCGCGCCTCGAGCGCACCGTCGCCTTGGTCAGCGATCGGATCGACGCCTACGACTTCGCGCACGCGGCGCAGGAGATCTACCGCTTCATCTTCTCCGAGCTCTGCGACTGGTACCTGGAGATCGTCAAGCCCCGCCTGTACAGCTCTGGTGAGGGCTCCGGTGATGGCTCCACCGAGGGAAGCGGCGAGGAGCAGCGCCGGGCCGCGGCGACCCTGCTCGCCGTCCTCGAGCGGGCGCTCGCGCTCGCCCACCCGCTGATGCCGTTCGTCACCGAGGAGATCTGGAGCTTCCTGCCCGAGCGCGCCGGCGATCTGATCGTCGCGCCCTACCCGGTGGCCGACGAGGCCGCGTTCGACGCCGGCGCGGAGGCGGAGATCGAGCGCGCGATCGAGGTCACTCGCGAGCTGCGGCGCTGGCGCGAGGGCGCCGGGATCGCTCCCGGCGCGACGCTGCGCGCCCGTCCCGCCGGGGACGCGGAGGCGCCGCATCCCCTGGTCGCCCGCCTCGCCCGCCTCGAGCTGGTCGACGATCAGGCTGAGCCGGTCGGCGGAGCCGCGGGCCTGGAGATCCTCCCCTCCGAGCAGCTCGACGCCGGCGCGGCCGCGGAGCGGATCGAGGCGCAGCGCGAGAAGCTCCGCGCCGAGGTCGCCCGCGCCGAGGGCAAGCTCGCCAACGACGGGTTCGTCGCCAACGCTCCCGCCACCGTGGTCGAAGCCGAGCGCGAGAAGCTCTCGCGCTATCGCGCCGAGCTGGAGGAGCTGGGCTGATCTCCGCCGAGCGCTACCTGGCCGGGCTCGAGCCGGTCGGCTGGCGGTTCGGGCTGGAGCGCATGAACGCGCTCTGCGAGGAGCTGGGACGCCCTCAGGACCGCTACCGGACCCTGCACGTCGTCGGCACCAACGGCAAGTCGTCGGTGACGGTGATGACCGCGGCCCTGCTGGAGGCTCAGGGGCTCCGCAGCGGTGCCTGCATCTCCCCACACGTGTTCCGCTGGAGCGAGCGGATCCGGATCGGCGGGAAGGAGATCGGAGAGGAGCCGTTCGCGGCGGCGGTCGAGCGGGTGGCGGCCGCGATCGAGACGGTCGAGGCCCGGCTGAACGGGGGTAAGCGGGGGGAGGAGGGGGAGAGGATCACCCAGTTCGAGGCCGCGATCGCCGCGTCCTTCGTCGCCTTCGCCGAGGCGGGCGTCGACGTCGCGGTGATCGAGGCCGGGCTGGGCGGGCGCCTCGACGCGACCAACGTGATCGGCTCGACCGCGACCGCGCTCACCTCCGTTGGCCTCGATCACGTCGAGTGGCTGGGGGAGACGCTCGCCGCGATCGCCACCGAGAAGCTCGCGGTCCTGCGCGAGGGCACGACCCTGGTAAGCGGTGAGCTCGACCCCGCGATCTGCGGGCTCGCCCGCAGGACCGCGCGCGATCGGTCCGCAACCTGGGTCGACGCCTCCGCCGATCCGCGGGCGGCGACGCTGCTGACGTCGGAAGGCGGCGGCGCCCCGGTCCCGTACCTGGCCAAGGACGCCGCTGTCGCACTCGCGCTCGCCGAGACGCTCACCGGCCCGATCGAGCTCGACCTCGCGCGCGAGGCGCTTGGCCGGATCCGCCTGCCCGGCCGGGCCGAGACCCTCGCCGGCGATCCGCCGCTGATCGTCGACGCGGCGCACAACGAGCAGGGCGCTCGCGCCCTCGCCGAGGCGCTCCCGGCCCTCGCTGCCGGTCGCCCGGTGCATGGATGCCTCTCGATGCTCGCCGACAAGGACGCCCGCGGCGTCGTCGCCGCGCTCGCCCCGGCGTTGTCGAGCCTCGTCTCGACGGCCGCCGAGCCGGGGGCGGCGATGGGCAGGCCCGGAGCCGTCGCCACCGATCCCGCCCTGATCGCGGTCCTCGCGACCGAGCTCGGCATCCCGGCAACGGCGATCGCCGATCCTGACCTGGCGATCGAGGAATGCCTGCGGCGGGCGCGGATGGACGGCGGGATGGCACTCTGTGCCGGTTCGCATTACCTTCTCAGGCACGCATGGACCGCGAGGAACGATCAGAGCTTCTCTCGATGATGGGATTGGTCGCGGCGGTCGTCGCGATCGTGATCCTCGTCTTCTTCGCGCTCGGGTATTTGTTCGGTCGCATGTTCCTCTGAGACTGAACGAGCCTGCTCACCGCGCCGCGCCGTCCCGGGGGACGCCGACGTTACGGCTAGACTGGCGACGCTCTGATGCCGATTGCGCTGTTTGGAATCGAAGACGGGGGCCTCAGCCTCGCCGTCAACTTGCTGCTCCTCGTCCTCGTCGTGGTCTGGCTTTCGCTCGTCTACTGGACCTGGGCGGACGCGCGTCGACGCGTGGCCGACCCGGTCCTCGTGGGCACGGCGACGATCGCCGCGCTGGTCCCCTTCCTCGGCACGATCGTCTACACGATCCTGCGGCCACCGGAGTTCCTCGCCGACGTCCGCGAGCGCGAGATCGAGACGCAGGCATCCGAGCTGCGGATGCGGCATCTGACCGCTCAGTCCTGTCCGCGCTGTGAGCATCCGATCGAGCGCACCTGGCTGCGCTGCCCGGAGTGCCAGCATCGCCTCAAGGATCCGTGCCCGACCTGCAACCGCCCCGTCGACCCGCGCTGGGTCCTCTGCCCCTACTGCGAGACCAAGCTGCGGGCGAGCGAGGAGACTCGTTCCCGGGGCGGGGCCGGGAAGCGTCGCCCCAGGTCGAGACAGGACGCCCCGCCGCCGAAGCGTGAGGCGGACGATCCGCAGACCCGGGCGCGGCGGAGCGCGACGCCGAACGCGAAGCCCGCCCAGCAGAGACCTTCCCAGACGACCTCGTCGGCCGCTGAGCGCGTCAAGCGCGATCGGCCGAGCGCGACGCGCTCCGGCGCCGAGCAACGCGACTGAGCGGACCGTCCGACGACGCCGGGCACGGTTCGCGATGCAGGCGCGGCATCATCATCAACCGACAACGAACCACACTGGAGAGAGCCTCGATGGCAGAAAGCACCCGAACCCTGATCCTCGTCAAGCCCGACGCCTTCGAGCGCGGCCTCACCGGCGAGGTCCTGCGCCGATTCGAGCAGAAGGGGCTGCGCATCATCGCGCTCAAGCAGATCACCGCAGACGAGGCGATCGCCAACGAGCACTACGCCGAGCACACGGAGAAGCCCTTCTTCGGTGAGCTGGTGGACTTCATCACCGGCGGCCCCCTGGTCGCGGCCGTCCTCGAGGGCGTCGAGGCCGTTGCCGCCGCTCGCCAGCTGATCGGCGCCACCAACCCGATCGAGGCGACGACCGGCTCGATCCGCGGCGATTTCGGCACCGAGGTGACCTTCAACCTCGTGCACGGCTCCGACTCGGGCGAGTCCGCCGAGCGCGAGATCGGGATCTGGTTCCCCGAGCTCGGCTGATCGGCATCCGGCTTCTACTCGCCTCCGCCTCGCCGCGCCGGCGCGAGCTGCTCGGCCTGCTCGCACCGGGCCTGGGAATCCGCTTCGACGCGATCGCCCCGGACGTCGAGGAGCTGACGGAGGGCGAGCCGAGCGAGCTCGTCGTCGCGAACGCGCTGGCGAAGGCGGCGGTCGGCGCCCAGACGCCCGGCGCCGACGACTACGACGCGATCCTGGGGGTGGACACCGACGTCGTTCTAGACGGCGTGGTGCTGGGCAAGCCGGCGGATGCCGCCGGCGCTCGTGAGCGGATTCTTTCGCTCGCCGGTCGCAGCCACCGGGTACTCAGCGGGGTGGCGCTAATCTCAGGTGACGATCAGCGGACAGAGCTGGTCACCACCGACGTCACCTTCCGTTCGATCGGGGAAGCAGGCGTAGATGCCTACGTCGCCTCGGGCGAGTGGAAGGGTCGGGCCGGGGGATACGCCGTGCAGGGGCTCGGCTCATCCCTGGTGGACAAGGTCGATGGCGATCTCTCGAACGTGATCGGGCTTCCGGTTCCGGCCTTGCTCAGGCTGGTCGAGAAGTTGCAGGATGGTTAGGTCAATCTTCGGAAGATGTTCGCAAATGCTCATAAACGGATGCCGAAGGGCACGTTTCGCTAGAAATCTGAGCTGATCCAATGGGCTTCTTCAGCAGCATGACTGGCTTCGGTGGTCGCGACATGGCCGTGGACCTCGGAACCGCGAACACCCTCGTCTACGTACGTGGGCGCGGCATCGTTCTCTCAGAACCCAGCGTGGTCGCCGTCGACACCCTCAGCGGAGAGGTCCACGCGGTCGGCATGGAGGCCAAGCGGATGCTCGGGCGCACCCCCGGCAACATCCAGGCCATCCGCCCGCTCAAGGACGGCGTGATCGCCGACTTCGACGTCACCGAGGAGATGCTGCGGCATTTCATCCAGAAGGTGCACCAGAACCGCTTCGCCCATCCGCGCGTCGTCGTCTGCGTCCCCTCGGGCGTCACCGGGGTGGAGAAGCGCGCCGTCGAGGAGGCCTGCCTGGCCGCCGGCGCGCGCCAGGCCTACCTGATCGAGGAGCCGATGGCGGCCGGGATCGGCGCCGGCCTTCCGGTCGGCGAGCCGACCGGCTCGATGGTCGTCGACATCGGCGGCGGCACCAGCGAGGTCGCGGTGATCTCGCTCGGCGGCATTGTCGTCTCGCAGTCGATCCGGGTCGGCGGCGACGAGATGGACGACGCGATCGTCAACTGGTGCAAGACCCACCACAAGCTGATGATCGGCCAGCAGACCGCCGAGGAGGTCAAGCTCGAGGCCGGCTCCGCGACCCCGCTGCGCGAGGAGGTCAAGACCGAGATCCGCGGCCGCGACATCGTCTCGGGACTGCCGAAGACGGTGATGCTCAGCTCCGAGGAGGTCCGCGAGGCGCTGACCGAGCCGGTCAACGCGATCGTCAACGCCGTCAAGGAGACGCTCGACCGTACCCCTCCGGAGCTGGCGGGGGACATCATGGATCGCGGCATCACCCTCGCCGGCGGCGGCTCGCTCCTTCAGGGGTTCGACGAGCGTCTGCGCGAGGAGTGCCAGATGCCGGCGCAGCTAGCCGACTCCCCTCTCACTTGTGTCGCCGTCGGGTCCGGAAGATCGCTCGAGGAGTTCGAGACGATCCACCGGGTCAACGTGACCTCGCGGCGTCGCAGGCGGCGCTAGGAACGGCCGGCTGTGTACCGCAAGCAGGTACGCCGGCGCCGCGCGATCCTCGTCGCCCTCGTGGTCGCCTGCCTGATGCTGATCAGCATCTCGATCAGCGAGGCCGAGTCGGGCCCGTTGCATTCTGTCCAGAACGGGATCTCCTCGGTTCTCTCGCCGATCGCCGAGGGCGCTGACCGCGCCCTGAAGCCCGCACGCGACCTCGTCGACTGGTTCGACGAGACCTGGGAGGCAAGGGGGGAGAACGAGGATCTGCACGCCCAGGTCGCCGAGTTGCGGCGCGACCTGCTGAACCGCAAGCGGGCCGCCGAGAAGGCCGGTTACGAGCAGGAAGTGGAGCGGATCGTCTCGACCGCCGACTCGCTCGAGGGGCTGGAGCCGGTCGACGCCTCGGTGCTCAGCCGCTCGTTCAGCGTCTGGTACGGCTCGATCACGATCGACCGCGGCAGCGGTGACGGGATCGCCAAGGACGATGCAGTGATCACCGACGACGGGCTCGTCGGCAGGGTCACCTCCGTCCGCGGCGGGACCGCGACCGTGCTGCTGATCACCGACGGCGACAACGCCGTAACCGCCCGCGTGGCCGGCAAGGGCCCGCTCGGTCTCGTCAAGCCGATCGTCGGGTCTCCGGGCCGTCTCGAGTTCAGCTTGATCCAGGGTGAGAAGAAGGTCTCCGAGGGCGACGAGCTCCTCACCGCCGGCTTCTCCAGCCCCGACGGACTCGCATCGCGCTACCCCGGCGGGATCCCCATCGGCGAGGTCACCGAAGCGTCCCTCTCGCCCTCGGGCGAGGTCGAGGGCGTTCGCCTCGAGCCCTTCGCCGACCTCGCCGACCTCACCGACGTGACGGTGCTGACCGGCGGCGGGTCGGGTACGTAGGCGATGATCGTCACCCCGAAGATCGCGATCCGCGTCGCCTTGATCCTGTTCCTCGCGGTTCTGCTTCAGCTCTCGTTCTTCTCACGGATCCCGGTTCTCGGGTCCGTGGCGAACCTGATGCCGGTCGTGATCGTCTCGATCGGATTGCTCGGCGGCGCGGTGAGCGGGACGGTGTGCGGGTTCGCGGCCGGCCTGCTGCTCGACGTGATGGTGGGAGGGACGCTCGGTATGGCCTCGCTGTCGCTGATGTCGGTGGGTTACCTGGCCGGCCGCTGGCGCGAGGGCTACGACATCGTCAGCTCGTTCGTCCCGCCGTTGCTGAGCGGCGCCCTCTCGGCGCTCGCCGCGCTCGTCTTCGGTCTGCTGACGCTGACGCTCGGGGTGGATGCCTCGGTCAGCGTCGTCGTCCTGCGCGAGGTGTTCGTGCAGGGACTGATGGGCATCCTGCTGGCAGTTCCCGTCTTTCCCCTGATCAGGCGTATCCTCAGACCTGCCCTGGTCGACGACGCGCGCCCGGCACGGTCTCGCGTCAGCAGCGACATACGCCTCCCGGGGGAGCGGACCGGCTGGTTCGGGATGATGGGAAGGCAGAGAGGCCTCTGATGTTCCGCCACGACGAGAACGCCGCCCCGACGCACGCGCAGTTCGCGCTGCGCGTGACCGTGCTCGGCGTGATCGCGCTGGTCGCCTTCGCGGCGATCTTCTTCCGGCTCTGGTTCCTCGAGGTCCTCTCCGGTGAGGCGTACCTGCGGGAGGCGGATACGAACCGCGTGCGCGAGTTCGCGGTGCCGGCGCCGCGCGGGGAGATCCTCGACAAGAACGGCAAGGTCCTGGTCGCCAACCGCAACTCGCTCGCGCTGCAGGTGCGTCCCGGGGAGCTGTTCGAGGCCAAGCAGGATCGCAATCGTGAGCTGCGTCGCCTGGCGCAGGTGATCGACATGCCGGTCCGCAAGGTCAAGCGCGAGATCCGCGAGCAGACCAACCTGCTCCCCGCCAGCCCGGTCACGCTGATGGAGAAGGTGGACCCTGAGCTCGTCTTCCACCTGAGCGAGCGGCAGGACCAGTTCCCCGGCATCAGCGCCGAGCAGGTCAGCGTCCGCGATTACCCGAACGGGTCGCTCGGGGCACACGTCCTCGGCTACGTCGGCGAGATCACCGAGGACGAGCTGAAGGAGCCGATCTACGACGGCCTCAACCCCGGCGACCGCGTCGGCCGAGCGGGCATCGAGTATCAGTACGACCGCATCCTCCGTGGCCGCAACGGGACGCAGCGCGTCCAGGTCGACTCGATGGGTGAGCCCTCCGGGAGGGAGCTGTCGGTGACGCCGCCGGTCGCCGGCCAGAACCTCGTGCTGACGATCGACAAGAAGGTCCAGCAGGCGGGAGAGCAGGCGCTGGCCACCTACGGCGCCGGGTTGCCGGGAGCCGCTTTCGTCGCCATGGACGTCAGGGACGGGTCGATCCTGGGCATGGGCTCGCATCCCACCTACGAGCCGTCGATCTTCACCCCGCCGGTCGACGCGGGGGCGGTCAAGGCCCTCTACAACGAGGACGATCCGACCAGGCCGTCGCTGGACAAGGCGATCCAGGGCAACTACCCGACGGGCTCGACCTTCAAGATCGTCACGGCGATCGCCGCCCTGGAGAACGACCTGATCACCCCGTCCGAGTTCGTCGACGACCCTGGCGTCTGGGACTTCGCCGGCATCGAATGGATCAACGCCGGCCGCCAGGTCAACGGCAGCGTCGACATGGTGACCGCGATGAAGGTCTCCTCGGACATCTACTTCTACAAGCTCGGCAAGGAGCTGGAGGAGCAGACGAGGGAGGGGCTGCAGAAGGCTGCTCAGTCGATGGGGTTCGGGGCGCCGACGGGCCTGGATCTCCCCGGCGAGCTGCCGGGGGTGGTGCCGACTCCCGAGTGGCGGAACGAGCTGTTCGACGAGGGGCTCACCGACCGGGCCTGGTCGATCGGCGACAACATCAACTTCTCCGTCGGCCAGGGCGATTTCCTGGCGACGCCGCTTCAGCTCGCCACCGCATACGCGGCCTTGGGCAACGGGGGCGACATCGTCCGTCCGCACGTCGCCGCCGAATCCGAGAACGCGAACGGCGCGCAGCAGCAGGTGATCGAGCCGGCGCCCGGTCGATCGGTGGATCTTCCCGAGGGCGCCCGCGAAACGCTCATGGAGGGCCTCAGGCAGGCCGCGATGGAGCCGGGCGGGACGTCCTACGGGATCTTCGGTGGGTACCCCGTCGCGATCGCCGGTAAGACCGGCACCGCGGAGAAGACGAACACGGAGGATCAGTCCTGGTACGCCAGCTTGGCTCCCGCCGACAACCCGAAGTACGTCGTCGTGACCACTTTCGAGCAGGGCGGCTTCGGGGCGGACACCGCTGCACCGGCCGCTCGTGACATCCTCAACTCACTCCTCAAGATCGGGGACCGCCAGATCGAGGAGGTCGGCGGTACGACGCCCTACGAGTGATGCCAACCCTCGCCAGACCCAGAACCTTCGACGAGCGCAGCGCCGGGCTCACGGCCCGCGTCGGGCTGCTCAAGATCGACCCCGTGACCGCCTTCGCGGCGGTGGGCTTGATCGCCTTCAGCATCGTCGCGATCGCCTTCACGACCCAGAACGACATCCCCGGCGAACCCCACTACTACACGATCCGCCAGAGCATCTACGCGGTCGTCGGCATCGCGCTCATGTTCGCCTTCGCCCGGGTCGACTACTCGCGCTTCCGCGAGCTGAGGGTGGGCCTCTACACCGCCGTGATCGTCCTCTGCGGCGCGGTCCTGCTGCTCGGAGCCGCCGCGCGTGGCTCGCAGCGTTGGATCGAGCTTCCCTTCTTCACCTTTCAGCCGTCCGAGCTGGGCAAGATCTTCCTGATCCTCGCCCTGGCCGGCTTCGCAATCGATCGGGCTCGGCGCCAGACCGAGTGGCAGCGCACCGCGCGACTGCTCCTTCTGGGGTTCGTCCCGGCCCTACTCGTATTCATGCAACCCGACTTGGACACGGCCCTCGTCTTCGGCGCGGTCACGCTCGCGATCCTCTTCGTCTCCGGCACCCCCTGGACCCATTTCGCGGTCCTCGGTGGAATTGCCGTGGCGGCGGCGACGATCGTCCTGGTGATCGCTCCGGCGGTTGGACAGCCGATCCTCCATGGGTATCAGGCCGAGCGGGTTACGTCGTTCCTCAATCCGAGCGACGACCCATCCGACTCGAGCTATCAGACCAATCAGGCGTTGATCGCGATCGGTTCCGGCGGCAAGCTGGGACGAGGCGACGACGCCACTCAAGCGCAGCAGGGCTTCCTGCCCGAGGCCCGTACCGACTTCATCTTTGCCGCAATCGCGGAACGGTGGGGCTTCGTCGGCGCATCCCTGCTGCTTTCCCTATACGCCCTGCTGATCTGGCGGGCGCTGCGAATCACGACCCTTTCCAAGAACTTGTACGGAAGCCTCGTCGGCGCGGGTATTGCCGCGATGCTCCTGTTCCAAGGGATGATCAACGTCGGGATGAACGTCGGGCTTCTGCCCGTGACGGGCATCCCGATGCCCCTGGTCAGCTATGGCGGAACATCGGTCCTCGTCACTTTCATGGCGATCGGTGTGCTCCAGAGCATCTACGTGCAGTCGCAGCTCGCCTCGCCCAGAGGGCTATCTCCAGCTCTGAGGTGAGCTTTCATGAAGAAGAAGATTCTCGTATCGGTTGACGCCGGGGAAACCCGCGTTGCCGTACTCGAAGCGAAGGGCAAGGCCCGGTCCAGTGGATCGAGCAGTGACTCCTCCAAGCAGAAGAAGAACGGCGATTGGCGGGTCGGCGAGCTCTACGTGGAGCGACGCGGCTCGCGCTCGATCGTCGGCAACATCTACAAGGGCGTCGTCGACAACGTTCTGCCCGGGATGGAGGCGGCGTTCGTCGACATCGGCCTGGAGCGCAACGGCTTCCTCCACGTCGACGAGATCGTCACCCCCGACGGCAAGGTCGTGCCGAAGCGCGGTCGTGGTCAGGGACGCCGGATCGACGAGCTGCTCAAGCGAGGGCAGGAGATCGTCGTCCAGGTGGTCAAGGATCCGCTGAAGACGAAGGGCGCACGCCTCTCGATGCAGATCTCGATCGCGGGTCGTTACCTCGTCTACATGCCGCAGGGGGGCGGCATCGGCGTCAGCCGCAGGCTTCCCGACGGTGAGCGCACGCAGATGCGCAAGAGCCTCGAGAAGATCCACAAGGACCGCGACGAGAAGGGCGGCTACATCGTCCGGACCGCGGCCCAGGGAGCCAAGCAGGAGGACTTCGACCGCGAGATCACCTACCTGCACAAGCTGCACGAGGTGCTCGAGCGTCGCGCCGACGGCGTCGAGGCTCCGGCCCTCGTCTTCCAGGAGGCGGATCTGCCGATCCGGGTCCTGCGCGACGTGCTCGGCAGCGAGTTCGACGGCGCCGAGATCGACGATCAGAAGCAGTTCGAGCGGGTCACCTCGTTCTTCCAGCGCACCGCTCCGGAGCTGGTCGAGCTGGTCGAGATGCACTCTCATCGTGAGCACCTGTTCGAGCGCTACGGCGCCGAGGACGCTTTCCACTCGACTCTCTCGCGGCGGGTGGACCTCCCCTCCGGCGGCTACCTGATCGTCGACTACGCCGAGGCGTTGACCGTGATCGACATCAACACCGGCAGCTTCACCGGCAAGGGCAAGGGGCGCCTGGAGGACACGATCACCAAGGTCAACGTCGAGGCGGCCGACGAGGTCGTGCGCCAGCTCAGGCTGCGCGACATCGGCGGGATCATCGTCATCGACTTCATCGACATGGCGAAGGCGAAGAACCGCGACCAGGTCCTGAAGACGCTGCGCAAGGCGCTCGACGAGGACCGGACGAAGACATACGTGGTCGAGGTCTCGCCGCTCGGCCTGGTCGAGATGACCCGCCAGAACGTCACCGACGGCGTTCGCGAGATCCTCACCACGCGCTGCCCGACCTGCGATGGCGAGGGGGTCGTCCGCTCGGCGGAGACGGTCGCGATCGAGTCGCTGCGCAAGCTGCGCGACGTGATCGACGGGAACCCCGGTGCGGAGGCGCACCTGATCCGGGTCAACCCGAAGGTGGCACGCGAGCTGATGCGGGCCGACAGCGGCCTCGAGGAGCTCGAGGAGGAGACCAAGAAGGTCTTCCTGTTCGAGGGGGGAGACGCGCTCCCGATCGACACCTTCGAGGTGGCCGAGTCGGGGGACCGGGAGGAGATCGAGCGCCGGGCGCTGCCGTTCCACGTCGGCGACGAGGTGCTGCTGTCGATCGACGAGCCGCACATGTACAACGCCGGCGACGCGGTCGCCCGGGTCGACGCGCTCGTGATCACCGTTCCCGGCGCCGCGAAGCTCGTCGGCGAGCGCAAGCTCGTTCGCATCGAGAGCATCGAGCGCTCATCGGGTGTCGCGTCTCTCGTAGACGGCCCGGAGACGGGTTCTGAGGGCGATGGCAGCGGCGACTCCGACGACGGGCTAGAATCCGCGACCCGGCGCCGTGGCCGTAGAGGTGGACGGCGCCGTTCCCGCGCCGGGAGCGGTTCGAGCTCCGGCACTGATTCTGAGCGCTGAGCGGAGACGAGAGACTGACATGGCCACATACGCGATAGTCGAGACCGGCGGTAAGCAGTACCGCGTCGAGGAGGGGCAGTCGCTCCTCGTCGACCGCCTGCCCGCAGACGAGGGCTCGAAGGTGACCCTGCGGCCCGTGATGTTCCGCAACGACTCCGACACCGTGCTCGACGCCAAGCAGCTCGAGAAGGTGAAGGTCGAGGCCAAGGTCGCCGGCCATGAGCGGGGCAAGAAGATCAAGGTCTTCAAGTACAAGGCGAAGAAGGGCTACCGCAAGCACCAGGGCCACCGCTCCGAGCTGACCAGGCTCGAGGTGACCGGGGTGAAGCTGGCCGGCGGCAAGCCCGCGAAGAAGGCCGAGAAGGCCGACGAGGGGTCCGAGGCCGAGGTGAAGACGGCGGCAGCGAAGAAGCCGGCAGCCGAGAAGAAGGCACCGGCGAAGCCGAAGGCGACTCCCAAGCCCAAGGCACCGAAGTCCGACGAGGATGGGGGCGAGGCGAAGGCGGAGAAGGCTGAGAAGAAGCCGGCCGCCGAGAAGAAGCCGACAGCCGAGAAGAAGCCCGCAGCGGAGAAGAAGAAGCCTGCCAAGAAGGATCCAAAGCCCGACGCGGCGGCGGAGAAGGCCACGGAGAAGACCGAGGAGGCGACTGACTGATGGCGCACAAGAAGGGGCTCGGCTCGAGCCGCAACGGCCGCGATTCCAACCCGAAGTTCCTCGGCGTGAAGGTCTTCGCCGGACAGCAGGTCACCGGCGGCGAGATCATCGTTCGCCAACGTGGCACCCGCTTCCATCCCGGTGACGGCGTCGGCATCGGTCGCGACCACACGATCTTCGCCACCCGCCCCGGAGTCGTCGAGTTCAGCGCGTCCCGCAAGGGTCGCGTGATCTCGGTCGCCGAGTCCGAGTAGCTCGGGTCGAGATAGAGCTTCGAAGGGCGCCGGTCGATCCGGCGCCTTTCTTTTGCCCGGGCGAGGTTTCCGTGGACGGAGATCGGGATGGCGGATGGCGTAAATCGTGGGGTATCTGACTTGACGGTCATCGTCGGGCAGGGCACGATGGCCGCAGATGGCTTCCTCGCGCATGTCTCCTACGGTCTTCGTCGTCTACGACGGATTTCAGTCGCTCGATCTGAGTGGACCCTGGGAGGTTCTCGACGGCGCCTGCAAGGCCGCGGGCCGCGAGCCTCGGCTGCGCACGGCCAGCCTCGACGGGAGGCCCGTGCGGAGCACCAGCGGGCTGGTGGTGTCGGTCGACGCTGCGACCTCGACCTTCGAGGGCAACGACGTCGACACGCTGGTCGTGGTCGGCGGCGACGGGACGCGCGAGGCCGTTCGGGACGAGCGGCTCGTCGGCGAGATCCGCCGCCTCGCCGAGGGTGCGCGCCGGGTCGCCTCCGTCTGCTCGGGCGCTTTCCTGCTCGGCGCAGCGGGTCTGCTCGAAGGCCGGCGAGCGACCACGCATTGGGCTTACTGCGACCTGCTGGCAGACCGCAATCCCGGCGCCAGGATCGACCCTGACCCGATCTACGTCCAGGACGGCGCCCTCTACACCTCGGCGGGGGTGACCGCCGGAATCGACCTCGCCCTGGCGTTCGCCGAGGAGGACTTCGGGCGTGAGGTGGCGCTGCAGGTGGCGCGCATGCTCGTCGTCTACGCACGGCGTCCCGGCGGGCAGTCGCAGTTCTCCGTGCCGCTGGCGCGGCAGATGGAGGAGCGCACGCCGGTGCGAACGCTGCTGGTCGAGCTCCAGGCCTGGATCGCCGAGCATCTCGACGACGATCTCTCGGTCGCCGCCCTATCCGAGCGGGTCCACCTCTCCGAGCGCCAGCTGGCTCGGGTGTTCCCGCGCGAGCTGGGCGTGACTCCGGCCGAGTACGTGGAGCAGGTGCGCGTGGAGGCGGCGCGCAGCGCGCTCGAGACCGGAGGGGAGACGACCGAGGTGGTCGCTCGTCGCTGCGGCTTCGCGAGCGCCGAAGTGATGCGGCGGGCGTTCCGGCGCCGGCTCGGCGTCAGCCCCGCGGAGTACCGCGAGCGCTTCAGCTCGTCGATCGCCGCTTGAGATCTCGACAGCAGTAAGACCGGGCCCAAGGGCCCACGACCACGGAGGCGGACATGCAGATCGCGATCCCCATCTACCCAGCGTTCACGGCTCTCGACGTGATCGGTCCCTACGAGGTGCTTCAGCGGCTGCCCGACGCGGAGGTCGTCTTCTGCTCCGAGCAGCGGGGCGAAGTCAGGACGGAGCAGGGCATGCTCGGGATCGTCGCCGACCGAGCTTTGAGCGAGGTGAGCAGCCCCGACGTGGTCGTCGTTCCCGGCGGAGTCGGCACGCGCCGGCTGCTCGACCCTGACAACGCCTACGTGACGTGGCTGCAGGAGGTGCATCCGGGTACGCAGTGGACCACGTCGGTCTGCACGGGATCGCTGCTGCTGGCGGCGGCGGGGATCCTGGAGGGAGTCGACGCGACGAGCCATTGGGCCGCCACCGGCCTGCTGCCGGAGCTGGGCGCCTCCTTCGTCGACGAGCGGGTGGTCGAGCGGGGCAAGATCATGACCGCGGCCGGCGTCTCCTCCGGGATCGACATGGCGCTGCGGCTCGCCGAGCGGATCGCGGGAGCCGACGTCGCCAAGGCGATCCAGCTCGGCATGGAGTACGACCCCGAGCCGCCGTTCGACTGCGGATCACTGGGCAAGGCGCCCCAGGAGATCCTCGCCCTGGCCGGGACCGCCCTCGCCGAGGAGGACGTCAGGGCGGCGACGCTGCACGGCTGGAGCGGCTGAGGCGTCCGGAGCCAGACGACCTCGGACCGCGGTTTACTCCCCTCCTAAGCACATTCGTCGGTCCGAGCGTGCCAGTCCAGGCAGTCGCCGGCGGATATCCTCCGCGGCCGTGACCCCGGCGAGAAGGATCTTCAGCGGCATCCAGCCGACGGGGCGCAAGCACCTCGGCAACTACATCGGCGCGATCCGCCAGTACGTCGAGGGGCAGGACTCGGTCGACCGGGGGGCGGGGGAGGAGGCGATCTTCTGCATCGTCGACCTGCACGCGATCACGGTCGACTACGACCCGAAGGAGCTGCGGGAGCGGGTCCACGACACGACCGCGATCCTGCTCGCCGCCGGACTCGACCCCGAGCGCTGCGTGCTCTTCCGCCAGGGCGACGTCCGCGAGCACACCGAGCTCTGCTGGCTGCTGGGTGGGGTGACGGCCTGGGGGGATCTGAACCGGATGCATCAGTGGAAGAGCAAACGAGAGCGGGTCGAGCAGCAGCAGGGCGCGTTCGTCTCGGCGGGTCTCTTCAACTACCCGGTCCTGCAGGCCGCCGACGTGCTCGCCTACCGGGCGACCGAGGTCCCCGTCGGCGACGACCAGCGCCAGCACATCGAGCTGATGCGGGAGATCGCCCGTCGCTTCAACGAGCGCTTCGGCGAGACCCTGGTGATCCCCGACCACAGGATCCCGAAGGTCGGCGCCCGGATCATGGACCTCCAGGACCCGGCTTCGAAGATGTCGACGACGGGCGGCAGCGAGCAGGGCACCGTCTACGTCCTCGACGAGCCGAGCCGCATCCTCAAGAAGCTGAAGAGCGCCGTGACCGACTCCGATCGCGAGATCCGCCGGGGCGAGGGCAAGGAGGGGATCGAGAACCTGATCGAGATCCTCTGTGTGGTCACGGGCGACGGCCCAGAGCAGGTCGAGGCCCGCTTCGAGGGCGCCGGCTACGGAGATTTCAAGACGGCGGTCGGCGAGGCGGTGGTCGAGTTCCTGGCACCGGTTCAGCAGCGCTACGAGGAGCTCCGCGACGACGAGACGGCCCTGGAGGAGGCTCTTGCGGCGGGAGCCGAGAAGGCCCGCGCCCTAACAGCCCCGGTGCTGGCCGACGTCCGCGAGGCAATGGGAGTAGCCGCTCCGAGATAACTGCCGGAGTGTCCTCCGGGG